>JAVBQP010000086.1:0-5490 GCA_031548905.1 Desulfovibrio sp.
TTGCGGCCGGAATGCTTGCCCATGACGATGGCGTTGTCGGCCAGGCCCACGGATTTGGGGGTCATGATCTCGTAGGTTTCCGGGTTGGCCAGCACCCCGGCCTGGTGGATGCCCGACTCGTGCGCGAAGGCGTTGCCGCCGATAATCGGCTTGTTGCGCGGGATGGGCCGGCCGATGATCCGCGAGAGCAGGCGGGCCGTGGGATAAATCTGCTCGGTGACGATCCCGGTTTCGCAGTTGTAATAGTGCCGGCGCACGTTCATGGCCATGACCAACTCTTCCAGGGCCGCGTTGCCGGCCCGCTCGCCGATGCCGGAAACCGTGACCTCCGCCTGCCCGGCCCCGGCCTGGACGGCGGCCAGGGAGTTGGCCACGGCCAAGCCGAGGTCGGTGTGGCAGTGAACGCTGATCACGATGTGGGCGGGGATGCGCTCTTTCAGGTAGGCGATGCGCTTGGCGAACTCGTCGGGCTGGGCATAGCCCACGGTATCCGGGATGTTCAGGGTCGTGGCCCCGGCGTCGATGGCGACCTTGCAGGCTTGGACCATGAAGTCGAGGTTTGTGCGGGAGGCGTCCTCACAAGAAAACTCCACATCCGAAACACAGGAGGCGGCGTGGCGCACGGACTTGTCGATCATGGCCAGAACCTGATCGGGAGTTTTTTTGAGCTTGTATTCCATGTGCAGGGGCGAGGTGGCCAGGAACAGGTGGATGCGCCGGTTTTTGGCGTGGCGGACGGCTTCGGCCGCGCGGTCGATATCGCGTTCCACGGCTCGGGCCAGGCCGGCGACGGTGGGTTTGTCCACGGATTTGGCAATGGCGGCCACGGCCTCGAAGTCGCCGGGGCTGGAGGCCGGGAAGCCGGCTTCAATGATATCCACGCCCAGCAGTTCCAGTTGGTGGGCCATGCGGATTTTTTCCGAAAGGTTCATGGTCGCGCCGGGGCTCTGTTCGCCGTCGCGCAGGGTGGTATCGAAGATGAGAACGCGTTTGCCGTCCGACATGAGGTGCTCCTTGGTCTGGTTTACTAAAAAAAAGCGGCCGACCCGGTACGGGTCGGCGCGTTCGGCCGTGGTGACGGAAAATTCCTGAACGCGCGCCTATAGCAGCGCGTATAGCAGGAGGGCGGTGATGACGGTGAAAACGCCGGCAACTTCCCGGACGGGGAAGGCACGTGCGGCCGCGCGGGCTTGCGGGCGGCGATTGTGAACAAATTGCGCGGACATGATCCACATCCTTTGCAGCGGAAAACGCGGGATGCATTTTCCATTCGCCATAGAGATACGGCAGAATAACGGGAAGGTCAACCGGCGACGGGTGAAATAGGCGCCGAAAAATCAGTTCCCTCTGCAGCCCGGGGGGGCTTTCCCCGCCGCCCGGCGGCTCAACCCGCGCAGGTCTTTCCCTGGCGCTTGGCCGCGTACAGGTAGGCGTCCACCCGGTCGAGCAGGGATCGCAGGCCCTCTCCCGGCGCGGGCAGGACGGCCCCTACGGAAACCCCCACGGACAACACGGCGTCGTTATATGGGTAGCGCCCCTCGGTCACAACCCTGCGGACCTTTTCGGCCATCAGGATGAGGCCGTCCATGTCCAGACGCGGGGCGACAATCAGGAATTCATCGCCACCCCAGCGGATCAGCAGGTCGGATTTCCGCAGGCTCCGCCGCATATCCCGCACCACCCCGCGCAGCACCTCGTCGCCCGCCGCGTGGCCGTGCGAGTCGTTGACGCACTTGAAATCATCGAGGTCCAGCAGCAGGATGCCGAAAACGATCCCCCGATCCGCCATGTTGCGCAGGGCCTCTTCCAGGGCCTTTTCCCCGAACTCACGCCTGGCCGCTCCGGTCAGGCTGTCGGTGTGGGCTGCTTTTTCCAGCTCGGAGAGCAGGCCGGCCGTTTCCGCCGGTCCTTCCACCCGACGAAAGATCTGGACGGCTCCCCGAATTGTGCCGTCGGCGTTCCGCAAGGGCAGGGCGCGGGCGAAAATAGGCACGGATGCCCCGTTCTTATGGCGTAAAAATACTTTGTTCTCTCGTTGCTCCCCGTCGCGCAAGGACGCGGCAAGCGGGCACCCCACCCCGCACAGGAACTCCGACTCCGTATGGTGGGAAATGAAATCCCGGCCGCATTGCCTGCCGACGGCTTCTTCGGCCGTGTAGCCGGTAATGTCCTCCGCGGCTTTATTCCAGTAGAGAACACCGCAGTCGGCATCAACGATGAGTACGCCCTCCCATAAGTTGCCGAGCACGGATGTGAACTCGGTGGGATGCAGTGCGAATATTCCCATGTGCGAACAACCTCCGGCCGGAGCCGGCCTTTCTCGTATTCTGTAGGATCATCTTGCCTGTCTTGCGCAACCGACCCCTATCATTCTGATATAGGGCAGTCCAATTGGCGAAGCAAGGGGGGAGAGAGAAAAAGAACATGATTTCATGCATATTATTCCAGGTGCGGGCAGGTGTGCGAAGATACCGGCCGGAGCCGCATTGCGGGCTGAGCGGACTCCGGCTATACTCCCGCAACCGCGCAACCGCGCGAGTTCTGCCTCGGAGATTGTATGTCGACACAGACGGAGAAAAAGCCCCCGCTTTGGTGGGCCTTGTTGACGCTCGCGCTGCCCATCGGGGTGATTCTCTACGGCACCGTGTATCTGGCCATGCGCCCGCCCGTGCTGCCCCTTGTCGCCGGCCTGGCTCTCGCGGCCGTCATGTGCCTGGCCGCCGGGCGTAAATGGGAAGACCTGCAGGAAGGCATGACGGAAGCCCTCGGGCGCATTCAGATCGTCATAGCCATTCTGGTGCTGGTGGGTATGCTGATCGGCGCCTGGATGGCCTCGGGCACCATCCCGGCCATGATCTATTGGGGGCTCAAGCTCATCGCGCCGGAGCACTTTCTGCTTTCCTGCCTGGTATTGTGCTCCGTGGCCTCCGTGGCAACCGGAACCTCGTTCGGCACCATGGGCACCTTGGGCGTGGCCCTGCTCGGCATGGGGCAGACATTGGGTTTTTCCCCGGCCATGACCGTGGGCGCGATTGTTTCCGGGGCCTACCTGGGCGACAAGATGTCGCCTGTTTCGGACTCCACCAACATCACGGCGGGCATTTGCGGGGTGCCGCTGTTTCAGCACATTGCTTCCATGTTCTGGACCACCATACCCGCCTTTCTGGTTTCGGTGGTTTTGTACGCGGTTCTCGGCGCCATGCACGCCTCTTCCGGGGTGGGCGCCTTGCCGGAGAGCCTGAACACGGTCCTTGCGGGACTTGAAGCCAAATATCCTCTTTCCCTCACGGCGTTCATCCCGCCGGTAATCATGGTGACGTTCGCCTATTTGCGCTTCCCCGTGTTGCCCACCATGCTGCTGTGCATCCTGAGCGCCGTGGTCATCGCCCTGCTGAACGGCGTGGACCCCATGTCCCTGGGCAAGACCCTGACTTCGGGCTACGTGTCCGATACCGGGCTCAAACAGCTCGATTCCCTGCTTTCGCGCGGCGGTATGCTGAGCATCATGCCCACGGTGCTGTTGCTGTGCTCAGGGGTGGCCTTCGGCGGTATTTTGGAACGCGGCGGGGTTCTGGCGGTTGTTCTGGAGGCCATGCTCAGGGGGGCGAAGTCGGCGGTGCGCCTGGTGGTTTCCTGTCTGGCGGCCTCCTATGTGATCAACTTCGGCACGGGCAGCCAGATGCTGGCCGTAATCGTGCCGGGTCGGGCTTTTCTGGAGCCGTTCCGTAAGGCCGATATTCATGTCGCCGTGCTTTCGCGCACCTGTGAGGACGCCGGCACCATCGGCTGCCCCCTGATTCCCTGGAGCGTCCATGCCTTCTACATTCTGGGCGTGCTCGGCGTTGGTGCCCTGGATTTTGCGCCTTATGCCTTTCTGAACTGGCTGGTGCCGGTGTTTTCCGTTCTCTGCGCCGTGACCGGCTTCGGCATCTGGCGAAGGGACGGTTCCCCGGCGCGGGGACGGGGCGGGCGTGTCGCTCCCGAACCCAAGTGGGTGGAGGAAAATTCTTCCGGCGCGTAAGCCGGCTGTCATCTGACGCTGCAAAACAAAAACCGGAGGGCTGTCCCTCCGGTTTTTGTTTTCGTTTCGCGTCTGTTGCTTACAAGCAGTGGCTTTTCAGCGACAGGCGGCAGGTGGCCCGATGCAGGGCCGCTTCGGCCCGGACCACGTTGAGGTTTTCCGTACGCGCGGTCAGGCGGGATTCGGCCCGCCGGCGGGCTTCCTCGGCCCGGGCGTAATCGATGTTCTCAGCCTCTTCCGCGCTTTCGGCCAGGACGGTCACCTTGTTGTCCGAGACTTCGGCGAACCCGCCCGAGATGAAGACATAACGGGTCTGGTTGCCGGCCTTGTAATGCAGGGAGCCGATCGCCAGGGCCGAGAGAAAGGGAATGTGCCCGGCCATGACGCCGAACTGCCCTTCAATGCCCGGCGCGCCCACGTACTCGGCTTCAGCGCTGAGCACGCGGCTGTCCGGCGTGACGATTTCCAAACGGAGTGATGCCATGACCTCTCCTTAGAGCAATTTACCTTAGTACCGAAAGGCATTGAGCGATCCGCACGCGGGCGTCCGCCTGACGCCCTTTTATTCCGCCATGCGCTTCTTGTACTTCTCTTCCACCATGTCGATGCCGCCGACCATGTAGAAGTCGGCTTCGCCCATCTGGTCGTACTTGCCGTCCAGAATGGCGCGGAAGGCCTTGATGGTGTCTTCCAGCTTCACGTATTGGCCGGGAGTGCCGGTGAACACTTCGGCCACGTGGAAGGGCTGGGAGAGGAAACGCTGGATACGCCGCGCCCGGGCGACCACCAGTTTGTCTTCGTCCGAGAGTTCGTCCATGCCGAGAATGGCGATGATGTCCTGAAGGTCTTTGTACTTCTGGAGCATCTGCTGCACGCCGCGGGCCACGGCGTAGTGCTCGTCGCCCACCACCTGCGGGTCAAGGATGCGCGAGGTGGAGTCGAGCGGATCCACGGCCGGGTAGATGCCCAACTCGGCGATCTGGCGCGAAAGCACGAGGGTGCCGTCCAGGTGCGAGAAGGTCGTGGCCGGGGCCGGGTCGGTCAGGTCGTCGGCGGGCACGTACACGGCCTGCACCGAGGTGATCGAACCCTTGGTGGTGGAGGTGATGCGCTCCTGCAGGCCGCCCAGGTCGGTGCCGAGGGTGGGCTGGTACCCCACCGCCGAAGGCATCCGGCCGAGCAGGGCCGACACTTCCGAGCCCGCCTGAGTGAAGCGAAAGATGTTGTCGATGAAGAGCAGCACGTCCTGGCCCTCGGCGTCGCGGAAATATTCCGCGCAGGTCAGGGCCGTCAGGGCCACCCGGGCGCGGGCTCCCGGAGGTTCGTTCATCTGCCCGTAGACAAGTGAGGCTTTCTCCAGAATGCCGGCGTCTTTGAACTCGTGGTAGAGGTCGTTCCCTTCACGGGTACGCTCACCCACGCCGGCGAACACCGAGAGGCCGCCGTGCTGCTTGGCGATGTTGTTGATC
>JAVBQP010000071.1:0-14555 GCA_031548905.1 Desulfovibrio sp.
CCGAAAATGCTAATGTTGGCCTGAGCGCCCAAGGCGTTACCGAAAGCGGACGGCGCGAGCGCGAGCTTGCTTTCGCCGGATGCACCCGGGGCTTTGCCCCGGACTGTGAACCCGGCAAAAATGAGCGGAGTCGAAAGAAACAGAACAGAAATCTTCCGCATGTCGCCATCCTTGTGCTTACGAACCACCGAACGTAAAAAAGCCCTTCCGCGCCGGTGTGGCGGGAAAGGCTTCCGTTTGCGTCCTCTCCGGTGGCTCGCGCGCAAGGGCCCGTTGCGCGCGGCCGGGACGGCGGGGCCGTCCGGCATGGTCAGGCAGGTCTTCCGGCTCGCTCCGTCGGCTTCGGCCTTCCCGGGGGCAAGCCGGTGGCACACAAGGAAACCGATTTCCGCCCACAGGGCGAAGAGCTTACGGCGGCGGGTCCGCTCCCGCTTTGCACGGGATTCCCTCCCACATGCCACAAACATGCGGGCCCGCGTTGCGGCGCGGGTCACCTGACTGAAAGAGGCTACTTCAGCCCCGTCCCGGAGTCAAGGAAAAGCCGGGAGCGAAGGCTCCCGGCTTTTCCGCCGCGTATGCGGCGCGTGAATCAAAACTCGTAGCCCAGGGTGATGGAGGCGAGGTCCGTTCTGGTGTCCTTGGCCTTGGAATCCAGCACATGGGTGTTCGGATCGCCGGCGTAGCTGCGGCCCTTGGCGTCGATATAGGCGTAGGCCAGATCCAGGGTCCAGGCGTTGTGCCGGAAGCCCACCCCCACGCTGTAAATGTTCCGGCCGTCCGTGGGCACCAGGTAGTCCTCGTATTGCTCGGTCATGGGCGACTGGTCCCAGACGTAGCCGGCCCGCAGGGCGAGCCAGTCCAGGGCCTGCCACTCCACGCCGGCGCTCAGGCGCCAGGAGTCGTCCCACATTTTTTTGGAGTCGGAAATGTTGTCCGACGGAGCCAGCGGGGTGTCGGGCAGATGGATGCGCAGGCTGCGGAAGGTGCTCCAGCGGGTCCAGGTGGCCCCGACTTCAAAGGACAGCTCGGGGATGGGCGTGAACGATACGCCGCCGGCGATGGAGTCCGGCAGGACCACTTCGGCATGGGCGCTGCCGTCTTTCACCGCCATGTTGTAAAACGCCGGGTTGATGGTGCCGTACACATCGGAAAACTCCACATCGCCCCAGGCCCGTACCTTGGCCTGACTGCGGTAGCTCAGGCCGGCGGCCCATTGGTCGTTGAACTGGTAATGGGCGGCCAGGTTGAAGCCCAGGCCGACGTCCTCGGCGTCCTGAATATTGCTGTCGATTTCCCAGGCGGGATTGGGGAGCCCCCCGACCCGCTTTTTCAGGTCCATCTTCACGTACACCGCTTCCACGCCGGCGGCCAGGGAGAGTTTGTCCGTGGCCTTCCAGGCGATGTTCGGGTTGATCGAGGCGGAGTTCAGCTTGACCTCATAGACGTTGAAGCGGCCGGGCCAGTTGTGCGGGTATTCGAACCCGAGGCCGAAGCGGGAAAATTCCCCGACGCCGATAAACCAGCGGTCGGAAAGCTGTTGCGTGTAATACACATGCGGCACGACCCAGGTGGAAGGCTTCAGGTTGGTGGTCTGCGTCACGCCGTTTTCAGTGGTGCTCATTTTTCCGTCGGGAGTGATGGCGCTGAAGCCGCCCTGAAGGCGCACCCCCGAGAGCTTGGTCAGCATGGCCGGGTTGTAAGCCACGGTGGAGGCATCCGGCGTGCGGGCCATGACGGCTCCGCCGAGAGCCACGCCCCGGGCGCTCCATTCGTACAGGGCGAATCCTTCGGCCAGGGACGAGCCCGCGCTTGCGACAACAAGTCCGGCGGCGAGCAGGAAAACACGCAGCTTCTTCATCTGGACTCCTTGAGTGGGAATTGAGAAAGACACGGCGAGTGTACGCTATTATCCCCCGAAAATCAAGGCCGGCAAGGGCTTCATTCGGCCCAACCGGGAGGGTCGGGGCCATGCCGAAAAAACAAAAGACGCAAACTCAATAAAGCCTGTTGCCCCAGCGTTTATTTTGGTATATCATTAGTGTGATTTCCTTCAATATCACTCCTGTATTGATGAGGTGGCTTTTCATGCGTATCAAGGCAAAATTACTTCTTTTCCTCATTCCCGCCATTCTCCTGGTGCTGTCCTTGCTGGTGGGAATGAATTACCGCAACGCCTCCGACGCGGCCTATGAGCACGCCCTGACTCTGGCGGAAACGACGGCCCGTGAATATGCCGCCGATATGACCCACAAGATGGACAGGGCCTCGGCCGAGGCCGAGAGCCTGGCCGCCACGATGGCGCGCGTGCGCTCCCTTGAGGGGAACGATGGCCGCAGGCTTCTGCGTGAGGCCGTGGCCGGGGCCGCGACGGCGGATAAAGACGTGTTCGGCATCTGGGCTCTGTTCGCTACGGACTCTTTTGACGGACGCGACGCCGAGTTCGTCGGCAACGCGGATCTCGGCAATGCCGAAGGCCGAGCCAATGCGTACTGGTACTACGAGAGTGGGCAATTGGTCTTCCAGCAGTCCGACGACTACGACAACGAAGACTATTACATCCTGCCCATGCGGGAACAGCGGTCCCTCATCCTTGAGCCCTACCGGGATATGGATACGGACGACAAGGTGCTGATGACCTCCGTAACCGCCACCGTTCTGGACGGCGGCAAAACGTTGGGCGCCGTTGGTGTGGACCTGGGGCTTGAGGAGCTGAGCGGAGCCATTGCCAAGGTTAAGCCCATGGGCACCGGATATGCGCTCTTTTTCAGCGGCTCGGGAACGATTGTGGCCGCGCCGGACAAAACCCTGGCCGGCAACCCCCTTGAGAGCATCGCCAAGGATCGGGCTCCGGAAATCCGCCGCAATATGGCTTCGGGCAAGCCTTTTCATCTGGACGGGGTATCGCCGTTCTCCGGTGAAAAAGTGCTCGAGATGTATCTGCCCCTGGATCTACCCTCGGCATCGGGCGCCTGGTACTTCATGGTCGCCCTGCCCCATGCCGGGGTGATGGCCGACGCTCAGAACCGCCTGCTCATCAACCTGGGCATCGGGGCCTGCGCCCTGCTCGCCCTGGTCGCGCTTGTGGTCGCCACGGCCGGCGGCATTTCCAAACCCCTTGGTCAAGTGTGCGCTTTCGCGGCCAAAGTGGCCGACGGCGACCTGAACACCCGCCTGGACTCGGCTCGTTTCAGCGGCGAATTGCGGGATCTGGCCGAAGCCCTGCATTCCATGCTCCAAAAGCTGCTGGCCGGTATGCGCGAGGCCGAGGAAAAGCAGGCCCAGGCCGCCCAGGAGGCCGAACGCGCCCATAAGGCCGTGGCTGAGGCCCAGGCCGCCCGCGCCACTGATGAAGAGAACCGCAAGGCCGCGGCCGAAGTGGCCCGCAAGGTGGAAGCCGTGGCTCATCGCCTGCGCGCCACGGCCGGCGCCCTGGCTGCGGATATGGCCGAGGCCGGCGGCCGCCTGACGGAGCAATCCTCGCTCATGCGCGACACCGTCAACGTGGTCGGCCGCATCGAAGAAGCCACGGCCGGAGCGGCCGGACGGGCCGAAGGCGCGGCGGAGTTCGCCGGGCGGACGGGTGAGCGCGCCCGCTCCGGGGCGGCCGGCGTCCGTGAGGCCATTGAGAGCGTCCGGTTCATCGAGCAGGAGACCAGAGCCATCGGCGAACAGATGACCGAGTTGCAGCAGCGCACAGCCGGCATCGGCGAGATTCTGGGGGTGATCAACGATATCGCGGACCAGACCAACCTCCTGGCCCTGAACGCGGCCATTGAGGCCGCCCGCGCCGGAGAAGCCGGGCGCGGCTTCGCGGTTGTTGCCGACGAGGTGCGCAAACTGGCGGAAAAAACCGTCCAGGCCACCAAACAGGTGGATTCCGCCGTGGGCGGCATCCGCGAAAGCATGGGGCACGGCGCCGCGGGCGTGGAGCGCGCGGCCCAAACCGTGGCCAAAACCATGGAGCTGAGCACCACAGCCGGCGCCGCCCTTTCCGACATCGTCGAACTGGTGGAGTCCGTCTCGGCCCAGATTCAGGAAGTCGCCGCCCTGTGCCGCGAGCAGTCGGCCGGGGCCTCGCAGGTGGCCGGGGTGGTGCACCGCCTAAGCGAACTGAACGAGCATGTGGAAACGGGAATGCAGCGCGGCAACGCGGGCATCGCCGAGCTTACCCCCCAGTCCAACGAACTGGGAGTTCTGGTGGAACAACTCGCGGCGAGAGACAAGTAAGGCGCTCGGCGCGGCCCGCGCCGGATACGGATAAAAAGCGGTCGGGAACCCTTGGGTTCTCGACCGCTTTTCGTAGAGACAACCTACTCTGAAGTCACCAACCGAGGTCGGACAAAAAGTGAGGTTTCCAAAGGGGGTCACCCCCTTTGGCCGCCGGAGGCAATACAGCTCTTGGGCAACTTCAAAAAATTTGTTCTCAGGCGCCGGGACGTTGGGCCCAGGGGTTACCCCCAGGCGGGCGAGGTCACGCGGGCGCCGTCCGGGCCCACAATCAGGCAGGCCGCGCCGGGGCGGGAGGCTACCAGGGCGAGCCCGGCCGCGGGCGGCAGCACAAAGAGGCAGGTGGCCAGGGCGTCGGCTTCTTCCGCCGTTTTGGCTATAACGGTTACGCTTTTGGTCCGGGGGCTCCGCCCGGTGGCGGGGTCGATCAGGTGGTGGCTGCTCCGGGCCTGATCGTAAAACCGCTCATACCCGCCGGAGGTGGCCACGGCCCCTTCGCTCAGGCGGATGCTCTCGATGACCCCGCCGGAGGTGTCGGGATTCTCGATACCCACATTCCAGGGCAGACCCTGGTGATTGCGCCCGGAAACGCGAATATCCCCGCCCGCGTTGATCAGAAAATCGTGCAACCCATTTCCGACCAGGGCGTTCGCCGCCGCGTCGGCAATGCGGCCCTTGGCGATGCCGTCAAGAGTCAGACCCATGCCGGAGCGCTCCAGGCGAATGCCCCGGCCGGTTACGTCAATCCCCCCGGGCCGGGCCAGCTCCAGGGCGGCGGCCAGATCGGCGGGGTCCGGGGCGAGGCCGCGTCCGGCCCGTTCCTCATACAAAGCCACCACCGGTTGCACAGCCTGGTTGAAAGCGTGGCCCGTCAGGCGGCCGTATTCTTCGGCCCGGCGGACCACTCCGACAAGCTCGTCCGGCGCGTCGGCCAGGCTGCCGGACGCATTGAGGCTGCCCAGGGCTGAAGCCGGGTTTCTGCGATCAAACAACGCGATGAGCCTGCCCATCTCCGCAAAGGCGCGGCCGATGCCTTCCTCGGCCCGCAGGCGTGAGGCCGACTGCACAGTCACGGTCACCACCGTGCCCATGATCAACCTGGTCTCCTGCACCGTGCGCGAGCCGGCCCCGACCGCGGCCAGAAGTCGGGCGGGCAGAAGGCCGGAAAAGGCCGCCGCCGCGCAGGCTCCGCAGGCGCCGCGCAAGAAATGCCTGCGTTTCATGATTCCTCCCGCTTCGCGGCGGCAATGGCTTCCGCCTTGTCGCAGCCGTCAGCCGGATCGACCGGGGCGCAGGCGTCTTCTGTGGGGGCCCCGACGGCCTCGGCAATGCGATCCGCCGTGGGAACAGCCTTTTTGGCCTGCCCCGGCGGGACCGGCTCGGCGGAACTGTAGGCGGGCGCCTCACCGGATTGGGCGACGCCGTCGTCACCAATCGTGGGCGCGATGACCGGCCCCCGCCCCATGCGGCGCATAATGCCGCGCGGACAGGAATTCACGCAAGCCTCACCGCAGGCCGGGCCGTATTCCAGGCAAGCCTTGTGATCGATCTCAATGCGCCGCTTGTCGTACGAGACGGCGTCCGCCGGGCAGGCTTTCAGGCACTTCAGGCAGTTGATGCAACCCACGTCGCAGACGTCGCTCACGGACTTCATCTTTTCCCTGGTGGCGCAGAAGTTCATGACCCTGGACCGGCGCGGGATGAGCTGGAGAATGGCGCGCGGACAGGATTTCACGCAGATGCCGCAACTGACGCAACGCGAGGCGATAATTTCGACCATGCCGTCGACGATCACCATGGCGTCGAAGGGGCAGGCCCGCATACAGTCACCGAAGCCGAGACAGGACCAACTGCACATGTACGGGCCGCCTTCAAGCAGGGCCGCGCTCGCGCAGGTTCTGTTGCCCACATAGGTGAAGCGGGGCTGCACGTGGCCTTCCACCCGGCTGCAACGGCGAAAACTGATCATCGGCTCGCCGGATTCCACGGCCTTGCCCGAGAGCTTGCCGACCTGAGCGGAGGTCTCCGCCCCGCCCACCACGCAGAGCCCGGCCGGGATGTCTTTGTTGGAGACAACGGCCACCGCATAGGCTTCACAACCGGCAAAGCCGCAGCCGCCGCAGTTGGCCCCGGGCAGTACGGCCGTCACGGCCTCGATGCGCGGGTCTTCTTCCACCCGCAACAGGCGGGAGGCGACGGCCAGAATCACCGCCGAGACAAGCCCCAGGCCGGTCAGCGCGAGTATTGACGTGAGTATCATGGCGCCTTCCTTGTTAAATCATGCCCTTGAAGGCCATAAAGCTCAACGACATCAGCCCGGCCATGATCAGGCCGATGGGCGTGCCTTGCAGGGCCTTGGGCACCCGGCACACGGTGAACCGCTCGCGGATGCCCGCCATGAGCACCAGGGCCAACAGGAAACCCGCCGAAGACGAGAATGTATAGAATACCGCTTCACCCAGGCTGAATTCCTGGGCCAGGATGGCCAGGCCGAGCACGCAGCAGTTGGTGGTGATCAGCGGCAGGAAAATACCCAGGGACTTGTAAAGGGGCGGGATGACCTTTTTCAGGAACATCTCCACAAACTGCACCAGGGCCGCGATGACGATGATGAAGACGATGGTCCGCAGGTAGCCGAGTTGCAGCGGGTCGAGCATGTGCTTCTGGATGATCCAGGTGAAGAACGAAGCCAGACAGGCCACAAAAACCACGGCCGCACCCATGCCGATGGAGACCGAACGCTCCTTGGAGCAGCCCACGAACGGACATTGGCCCAGAAACTGGGTCAGCACGATGTTGTTGACCAGCACCGCGCTGACGAACATCAGAAAATATTCCACAGCGTCCTCCTAAAGATAGCGGGCTCAGCCCTGCTGCATGGTGCAGGAGTTGCACCCGTGGCACGCCTCGCAGGACGGGGCGGCGCTCTGGGCCTCCGCCTTTTCGCCGCCGCGCCGGGCCTTCCAGGCGATATAGGCGTTCATCAGGGCGACCAGGGAACCCAGGCAGAGAAACGCGCCGGGGGCCGCCGCCAGCAGGCCGAAGGGCTCGAAGCCGTCCCACATGATGTGCTTGCCGAACCACATCCCCTTGCCGAGGATCTCTCGAATGGAGCCGACCAGGGTCAGGGCGATGGTGAACCCCACGCCCATGCCCAGGCCATCCGCGATGGAAAGCAGCACCGGGTTTTTGGCCGCGAAGGCTTCCGCCCGGCCCAGGATGATGCAGTTGACCACGATCAGGGGCACGAAGATGCCCAGGCTTTCGTACAGCGGGTAGGTGAAGGCCTGCATGAGCAATTCCACGGCCACCACCAGGGTGGCGGAAATGGCGATAAAACAGACGATGCGCACCTTTTTGGGAATGATGTTGCGGACCATCGAGATAAGCATGTTCGACAGCACGAGCACGAAGATAACCGCCGCGCCCATGCCCAGGCCGTTTTCGGCGCTGGTGGTCACCGCCAGGGTGGGGCACAGCCCGAGAACCACCCGGAAGGGGGGGATTTCACTCCACAGGCCTTTGGAAAACTCTTTCCACATGGATGCCATGATGATTTCCTCTCTGGAAACAACTCCCTGCGGAATTGTTTATGAAGCCATAATCATTCGCTTTACTGCCAGGTCTTCTGGATGTCGCCCTTCAGGGCCGTGTAGCTTTTGGCGGCCTCTTGCACCGCCGCCACCGTGCCGGTGGAGGAGACGGTGGCCCCGGAGATGGCGTCGATGCGCCCCCCCTTGGAGGACAGGGCGATTTCCCCCAGGGGACGGCTGAGGAACTGGCCGGAGAACTTCGGCGTGGCCACCTGGGTGCCCAGGCCGGGAGTCTCCTTCATCGTTGTGATCCCGATGCCGAGCAGGGTGTCTTTACCGACATCAAAGCCGACCATTACGCCGATGTCGCCGCCGTAGCCTTTGCCGAAGCTTTCCAGGGCCACGCCGATCAGTTTGCCCCCCTGCTTGTAGGGGAAGACCGTGACGGTTTCACCCTCCGGGGTGGTGAAGGTTTTGCGCTCGGCAATGGGGTCGTTGTCCGCCGCGGCAAAGACCTTGCCGATGGCAGGCCCCTGCACGAAGGTCAGCAACTGCCGCTCGATAATCGGCGCGGTGGTAGCCTTCAGGTAGGAAAGCGCCAGGCCGGATGCCCCGCAGATCAGGGACAGCACGATGATCATGCCCGCTATTTCGCGCATGGCCTACTTCCTCCTTTTCCCGTAAGGGGCCGGGCGAATCATGTCGAACACCGGGGTAAAGAGGTTGGTCACGAGAATGGCGAAGGGCACCCCGTCCGGATACGTGCCGTAAACCCGGATCAGCACTACCAGGCACCCGGCCAGAAGGCCCGAGAGCGCCATGCCCACGGAGCCGACAGGTGTGGAGGAGTGGTCGGTGATCAGGAAAAAGGCCGCCAGCATGGTGCTGCCCGTGAGCAGGTAGAGCTCCGGCGAGGCGTAGCGGGCCGGGTCGATGCACCAGTATACGGAACCCAAAATCAGCACCCCGGCCAGAAAGCCGAAGGCGGATTCGAGACGCACGGCCCGCCGCGCGACCACATACAGACCGCCCAGGGCCAGCAGGCCGACCTGGGTCGCGCCCAGGCCGCCGAGTTGCCCACCCAGGAGCAAGGCCTGTTCGGAACCTCCGGGCAGGCTGTTTACCCCGTAGTATTTCAGCCTGAGCAGCGGGTCGAACAGGTCGGTGTTCAGAACCACGGCCTGGGCGTCCATGAACGTGGGCCAGGCCACGGTCAGGGCGGCCCAGCCGATCAGGGGCGCGCAGAAGGGCGTGGCCCCGATGCCGCCGAACACGTGCTTGCCGAAGACCATCATGAAGACCGCGCCGATCATGACGAGCCACCAGGGCGCGCCCGCGGGCAACAGAAACGCGAAGAGCAGCCCGGCCACCAGGGCCGTGCCGTCGTCCACCCGGATACGCCGGCCGACAACATGCTGGCAGGCGGCCTCGGTCAGGATCGCCGTGCCGGCGGCCAGACAGATGGTCCACAGGGCCGGGAGCCCGAAGGTGACGACGCTCATGATCCCCGCCGGCAGCAGGGCCAGACAGGTATCCAGGGACATGTGCCGGACGGTGTAGCCGTTGTGCAGAAACGGCGGCGTCTCGACCAGAAAGAGATTGTCGGCCGCGGGGCCGGTGATGGTTCCGCTCATGCGCCGTCTCCCTTATTTCGGCTTGGCCAGTTGCTGCTGGCGGGAAGTTATGCCCAGGTTGAGCTTGGCCATCCGGAAGTATTGCTGCATGGGGCGCCGGGCTGGGCAGACATAGCCGCACATGCCGCATTCGATGCAGGCGTCCATGTATTCGGCGCGGCAGCGCTCGTATTGGCCGAACTCGGCGTAGCGGCCGAGCATGTTCGGCCGCAGCCGCATGGGACAGATCGCCACGCAGGCCCCGCAGCCGACGCAGGGGTTGTCTTTGAGCCCGGCGGACTCGCCTTTGCGCAGCAGCATCACGGCCTCGTCGTCCTTGCCGATGCCGATGTCCACCCCGGCCACGGCCCGGCCGCGCATGGCCCCGCCGATAACCACCGAATCGCCCGGAGCGAAGTGGGTCCGCGCGGCCGCGAAGAGTTCCTTCAGCGGCGTGCCCACCGGGGTAAGAAAGTTGTGCCCCTGGATAGTGGCCACCGTTTTTGTCAGCGGCAGGCCGGTGGAAGCCACCAGGCCCAGGGTGAAGATGCTGTGCAGGCGCACCAGGGTCACCCCGGTCGAGTTTTCCTTGCCCGTCAGCTTGCTGATCAGCGGCCGGGCCAGACTCATGGGGTACTTGGGCTCCACGTAACGGTTCCCCACCCCTTCAAGGGAGGCGGCGGACCCTTCGGGCAGGGCCAGGACGAACTTGGGTGAGCCGCCGTTCAGCCGCCGGGCCATGTCCACCCCGGCGTTGAGCACGGCCGTATACTCGCGCAGCAGCTCCTGCGTATGGAGCATCCCCGGCTCGGGGTTCAGGCCGTTGATGATGAACAGATCGCAGGGCCGGGTGAAGGGGCGCACGGCGATGCCCAGGGCCTTCAGCGACGCGCACAGGGCGTTGCCGTCGCCCAGGGCGTTCAGGTCGGCCGGTTCCGGCGGGGCCGCGGTTTTATCGCCTTCTTTGGCCTGGGGCGGTGTGAGGCCGCCCTCGATTTCGATATAGGCCGTGGTGACGTCTTTGATTACCCCGTACAGCGGAGAATGCAGATCCCCCACATTGGGGCTCGAATGGGTCGCCAGCAGGGTTCCCGCCGCCACCGGGGCGCGTTTCTTGGTTTCTTTCAGCGGCTCATGCTCCCCCAGAGGCAGACGGACCACGGTGACGTCATCCAGAACCCAGATGGGACGCCGATCGGGCGGGACAAGGGTAAAGAACTTTTTCATCTCATCTCCCCTACGGCGTGTGGCATTGTTTGCATTGATCCGCGCCGGCCGGCCCTTTGCCCACCTTTTCATGGCAGCCCATGCAATTCTGGTGGAAGGCGTCCATCCGGGCGGGCATGGTGAAGTGGCAGGAGGCGCAGGCGGGGAAGTTCGCGGCCGGAGCGCCTTCGGCAAGGCTCTTGTCCGCGCGCTTGAGTTCGTGGCAGTCCGCGCAGCCGGTGAGTTTGGCTTCGAATTTATCCGCGTGGCAAGGTTCACACCTGGCGTGCACGGCTTCGCGCAGAGGTATCTTGGCGGCCGCCCCTTCCGGGCTGTGGCAGTCGCGGCAGGCCTGGGGCGAAGGTTCGATGTCCTCGCCGTGATGGCAGGCCTGACAGTCGTCCGAGGCGTAGCCGAAGTGATCCTCGTGGCTCCACTTCTCTGAAAGCCCGACCAGGGTCGTGTGGTGGCAAGAGGCGCAGGTGACGTCGCCGCCCGCTTCGCTCCATTGCTTGCGGTGGGCGGCGGCAAAGGCGGTATCCTCGGAACGCAGGTGGCAGCTCCCACATTCCCCAATACCGGGCCGGGCCGCTTCGTTTCCGAAGGCGGCCGGCTCGTGATGGCAGATCATACATTTACCGTCTTCCAGGGCGATGTGCGCGGCATGGGTGAAAACCACCCGCCCGCCCGCGTTGCGCAGCAGGATACGTTTCGCCTCCGCCGGCGGCGCGGAGTCCGGCACGAGCCGGCCGAACAGGCCGGCCGCAACCAGGATGCAGGCCAGAACCAGCATGGTTGATGAACGTTTGCTCAAGGTGCCTCCTCCTTGAAGTCATATCGGAACGCACAACAAATGGGCTGAAACGCCCGCCGGCGGCATTATTTCGCGATTCGCCGGAAGCATGCCGAGCACCGTCCCCCGAAGAGTGACGAGTAATTAATGCGGCAGCTTACGTATATATGTCAAGTAACGAATAAGGCGCATATATGTATGTACACATTTACATATCGCACTGGGAGCGAAATCTTTTTTTTACATTTCACATTGTGAAAAATAGAACTTTTTGCGGTCGCGCCTCAATGAAACAACAGGTCGGATCCGCTCCGGAGCGCGCCGGCATTGCGCGGAAAGGCGGAAAATCCCTTTATGACCCACGGTGAAAGAAAACCGGCAGCGGGCGGCGTGAAGGCTCCCGCCGCCCGCCCTTGAATCCGTGGGCCGGCCGGCTACAATTCGCTGACGAGGCCGGGAGCCTGCGCGGTGAAGGCGGCCAGAGCGGCGCGCTCTTCAGCGTGGCCGGCAAAGCCCAGGGCGGAATCGGCCAGGCGCTTGCCCAGTTCCACGGCCGGCTGGTCCAGGGGGTTGAGGCCGAGCAGCAACCCGGTCAAATAGGTGGCGGCCATGCACAGGCCCATGAAGCGGCCGGCCGCTTCTTCGCCCGTATCCCCGAACACGGCGTGGACCAGCGGCACCTGATGCCGGATCAAAGCCATGCGCGTGCCGAGGGCCTCTGCGTCGAGCAGATCCCCGAACCGCTTGCCGGCGAGGTAGCTCCAGGCTTCCGGCAGGTCCGCGCCGAAAGCCGGCCCCTTGGGCAGGCCCGGAGCGGTCAGGAAGATGCAACCCTTGTCGCGCGGGCCGTCCAGAAACATTTGATTGATGGAGTGCTGATCCGTCACCCCCACGGCGGGCACGGGCTGGGAGCCTTTGCCGGCTTTCCCCAGGCTTTCGGCCCAAAGCTGGCTGAACCAGGCGCCCAGGTAGTTCCACAGGGGAACGTAACTGAAAAAGATCAACTGCGAATAGCCGGCGGCCATGAGTTCCACATTCCACAGGGCCAGGCGGGCGGCGGCGGAATCCGGCCGGGCGGCCCGCGCCCCGGCCTGTTCCGCGCCGGCGAGCAGGGCCTGCCAATCCATGCCCATGAACCCGGCCGGCACAAGCCCCACGGCGGAAAACACCGAGTAGCGTCCGCCCAGGTAATCGGGCACGGGCAGGGAGGCCGCGCCGAGCCGGGCGGCTTCTTCGCGTAGGGGGCCTTTGCCGGCATCGGTGATCAGCACCAGACCGTCCATCCAGGCCGCGCCCAGAGCTTTTTGCAGGCGCTCGCGGACCAGAAAATACTGGGCCATTGTCTCAATGGTGCCGCCGGATTTGGAGATCACCACCACGCAGGTTTCGGCCAGGGGCAGGCGATCCAGCCATGCTTCCAGGGTGAAAGCGTCGACGTTGTCGGCTATCCAGACGCGCCGGCCGTCGTGGCCGGGCAGATCCTGATCGGGGAAAAAGGCCTTCTGCAAGGCCCGCGCCCCCAGGGCCGAGCCGCCGATGCCGAGCACCAACATGTGCCGGAAACGTGTGAGGCGTTCCAGCAAGGGAGGCAGATCACGGCGCAGATCGTCCGCGAAGGGCAGGTTCAGAAAGGGCAGCCGGCCGGCCGCGCGCTCGCTTTCCAGGGTACCCAGAGCCGCCTTGAGGGCCGGCCGCCGGGAAGAGGACTCGAAGCCGGCGCCTTCCAGCCGATGCGCGAAGGCATGGGACCAATCCAGAATATGACGCGTCACGGCCGCCCTCCTTGGTTTCGGTTATTTCAGCAGGATTCTGGCCACCTTATGCAGAGCTTTGGTCAGGGTTTCGTCGCTCACGGCGTAGGAAACGCGGATGCAGCGATCGTCGCCGAAAGCCACGCCCGGCACCAGGGCCACGCCGGCCTCGTCCAGCAGGCGGGTGCACAGGCTGGTGGAATCCGGGCAGGCCGGGGTGTACCGCTCATGCACGTCGGGGAAAAGGTAAAAAGCGCCGTCCGGCTTGGGGCAGATCACCCCGGGCCAGGAGGAGATGATCTCCAGGGCCAGGTTGCGCCGGCGCTCGAAGGCCACGCGCATTTCCTCCACCGGGCCGAAGGGCCCGCTCAGGGCGGCCACGGCGGCCTTCTGCGAGATGGAGCAGACGTTGGAGGTGCTTTGCCCCTGCAGGCGCGACATGGCCTTGATCAGGTCGGGATGCCCCAGGGCGTAGCCCACGCGCCAGCCGGTCATGGCAAAGGTTTTGGCCACGCCGTTGACGATCACGAAATTCTCCGGATGGCGGCTCCACCACGGGGCCAGGCTCTGGGCCTCGGCCGGTTTGTACACGAGCTGGTCGTAGATTTCGTCGGAAATGACCACCACCCCGCGCTCCACGGCCCAGGCCGCGACGGCGTCCAACTCCTGCCGGGTGTAGCAGGCTCCGGTGGGGTTGGAGGGCGAGTTCAGGAACAGCAGCCGGGTCTTGGGAGTGCGGCTTTTTTCCAGGTCGCCGACATCGATCTTGAAGTTCTTTTCCGCCGTGGACGGCACAATCACCGGTTTGGCCCCGGCCAGCTCGACCATCGAGGGGTAGCTCACCCAATACGGCGCGGGAATGAGCACCTGGTCGCCGGGGTTCAGCAGCACCTGGCAGATGTTGTACAGGCAGTGTTTGCCGCCGTTGCCGATGATTACATGCTCGGACTCGGCCTGGGTGCCGTAAAACTTGTTGAAGTAGCGGGCCGCGGCCGCGCGCAACTCGGGGATGCCCGGAACCGGCGTATAGCGGGTGAAGCCGGCGTCCACGGCCTCTTTGGCGGCTTTGCAGATATGCGCGGGGGTGGGGAAGTCCGGCTCGCCCACGGAAAGACTGAGAATATCCTTGCCCTTGGCCCGAAGCTCCATGGCCTTGGTGCTGACGGAAAGGGTGGCGGATGGCTTGATCTGCGCCGCGCGCTCCGCAAGTTTCATAACTCCGACTCCTTCAAAGGCGATGTGTTGCGATCCCGTGAATAGTATGCCGGCATCAAAGATGCTCCGGCTGAAGGCCCCGTACCCTGAGGAAGAAAAATGGCGATTCCTGTTCGTAGCAGGTTCCGCCGCGCCTGTAAAATTCACCCGGCCCCGGCCCGCGGGGTGCGCGGGCCGGGGGCGAGATGGAATACGGGGGGTTTCGCCCCGGCGGTGT
>JAVBQP010000094.1:0-11797 GCA_031548905.1 Desulfovibrio sp.
GGAAGAAACCCTTTTTTGCAAAAAAGGGTTTCTTCCCCCGGTACCCCCATCTTCCCAAAAAACTCTGATGTGGGGCATGTTTTGTCTGCGGCGACTCGCCGGTCGTCGCAGCAACGCCGGCCGGGCAGCGTCCTGTGCCGGCGTTATTGATCAACCGATCCGGCAACTCTTGCCCGGAAGGAATCGCCATGAAGCACCCCTGGTTTGATGCCTATTGCTCTTCCCGCAAAGGGGCGCGCAAGGAATTCAAAGAGGAATGGGGCGTCTTTGTCTGGTGGGTGGGCGACAAGCTCTTCGCCATACTTTTGAACGATTCCGAGGGGCGCCGGCTGCTCAACCTGAAGATCGAGCCGTATTACGGGCTGATTATGCGTCGGGATCACCCCGGGGCCGTTCTGCCCGGCTGGCACATGAACAAACGGCACTGGATATCCGTGAATCTCGACGTCGATCTGCCCGAGGCCGTTTTCAAGGATCTGATCAACGAGTCGCACGCCAGCGTCCTGGCCGGGATGAGCGCCAAGAAGCGCAAGGCGATTCTCGGCTGACGGGTAACCCGGCCTCACAATAACGGCGCTCCCCGCTGCAAACCGGGGAGCGCCGTTATTGTGGGGAACGGATGCTCAGTATGCGGCTTGCGTCGCGCCGGAGGACTCGGCCGCATACCCGGCCTGTTCGGCATAAGCGGCCGCCGCCCGGCTGCGGGCCGAGATTCCCTGGGCCTGCATGGCCACCTGGGTGTCTTTCAAAGACATCTCCCCGACGGCCGAGGCCGCGCGGGCGGCCGTTTCCGCCTGACGGGCGGCGGCTTCGGGGTCTGTGGTCGAGGAGACGATGGAAATGTTCACGGAACCGCCCACAGCGTAGCTCCGTCCATCCGGCCCGACCTGGTAGTTATATTGGGCCGGACCTTTGGCCTGGGCGCCGGCGGCCGCGAGGTGGGAAGCCTCATGGCTGCGCACCAGGGCGTCCCTGGCCTGGAGCCGGCTGATGAACTCCCGATCGGACGCGCTCATTTCGCCAAGGCCTTTGACCATGTCAGTGTCTCCGGACTCTTTGCCCGCCTCGGGGGTCGCGTTGCCCGGCGAGCGCAGACGGGCGTCCGGCCCGTACAGGGCGGGCTCCTGCGGGCGGCGCGTCTCGCGAATCAAGGCCGCGCCGAAGGCTTGGTCCGCCGGGGTCCAGGAGCCGCCGGAACGGGCTGCCGTGGCCGCCGATGCCGGAGTCACCGGCGCGACCGAACTATCGGAACCGTATCCGAAAACGGATTGGAGCGGAGTGGAGGCGGCAATCTGCATGGCTTTCCTCGCGGAAAATAGGTTTGGGTGGCGCCTGAAAACACCACTCGTCACCCTTATCGGCTGGTTTGCGGGAGGGTTGAGGGCGTTTTGCGAAAAAAGGAAAATTTTATGTGCGGGCCAGGACGGCCAGGGTCATCAGTCCCGCGACGGCGGGTTCCTCCTCGCGCACGGCGGCTCCGGCACGAGCGGCGAGACCGGCGAGCTTGCCGCCGGCCAGGAAGGCCCGGAAGCGGGCGTAATGCCCCCGGCCCGCGAGGCGCTCGACGGCATGAGTGGCAAGCCTGCCCGGCAGATTGAGGAGGCCCCCGGGCATCCGCCATTCCAGAACCAGGCAAATGGGGGCAACGCGGAGGGCCTCGCGCAACAGGGCTTCCGGCTCGGCCTCGGTTTCGTGCAGGATGAGGGAGAGGAGGGAGGCGTCAAAGGCGGTGTCGGCGAACGGCAGGGGCAACCCGCCCCGCAGCAGGGGAACGGCGGCGGGCAACCGTTTGTGGGCACGGGCCAGCATGGTGGGCGAGGCGTCCAGGCCGACGGCCTGCAACCCGGCCGTATGGAGTTCGGTGGCCTGGAGCCCGGTGCCGCAGCCGATGTCCAGCACCTTCCGCAAGCCGTCGCGCAGGCAAATCTCCGTGATGCGTCGGCGCGCGCCGGCAAGGGCCCGAGCGGTAACCGGGTCGTAGCAGGGGGCGATTGAGGCGTAAGGATCCATGAGTATCCGCTTGTTCTTTGGGGTGAGCGCCGGCAGCCGGGATCTGAGCCATTCGGGGCCTTGTTGCGGAAAACCCGCGCCGTGCGCGGGTTTTCCGTAACAAATGGGGGTGCGGGTGCCGTCGGCACCGCTGTGAGGCAATTGATTTATATCATCAGAGTATTGCCGGGGGATACCTTTTGCGGATCCGGCTCAATCCCCTGCCGGGGTTGAGGGGCGGATCCCCTCATTCCTCAGCGCGCGGCGGCGCCCAGGTCCACGGCCTTGAGGTTGGCTTCGACCACCTTGGCGGGCAGGTACTTGGCGATGCCTTGCTTCAGGGCGTCCACCGAGATGGGCGTCAGGCCCGAGGCGCACAGGGCCGCGAGCAGAGCGCTGTTGCCGCTCTGGACATTGCCGCATTGCGTGCCGATCTCTTTGAGGGACAGGAACACGGCGGTTTTGGCATTGGCCCGCACGGTTTCTTCGATTGTCGCGAAAGGCGGCAGGGACTCGCGCCCCATGCTCACGCCGGGAGGGGGCACAAAGTCGGTGGACGAGAACACCGCGCCGTCGTTCGTCAGGTAAGGCAAGGCCCGATAGGTTTCCAGGGCTTCAAAGCCGAGGATGACGTCGGCTTGGCCGTGATAGATGGACGGGCTGTGCCAGCCGCCGAGCAGGATGGTTGATTCCACCACGCCGCCACGCTGGGCCATGCCGTGAATTTCGCCGGAAACCACCTGGAGTCCGGCATCCAGGGCGATGCGGGAGAACAGGGAGGTCGCCGTCAGAGTGCCCTGGCCGCCGACGCCGGTAAGATAAATGCGAAGGCGCTGCATCTTAGGCCCCCTTCTTTTTGGCTTTGAAGGAAGATGACACCTGCATGCAGACCATGCAGCCCGCGCAGAGATCCTCGTCCACGGAAACGACGTCGCCGACGCGGCGGAACGCCTGACAGGCCAGGGTTTGGAGGCAGTTCTCGGCGTCCCGGCCCTGTTCGGCCACGTAAGCGATCTGCCCACGGGCCTTTTTCAGGGTCCGCCGGGCAAAGAGCACACAGGGCTCTTCCACGATGAGCACCCGCACGCCGGTCATGGCTTTGCATTCCTCGAGCGCCCGTTGCAGGGACTTCTGGTTGTATCCGCGCACCTTGGCGATATGGGGCACACCCAGGCCCTTGACCACGGTTTCGATGTCCAGGTGGACGCAGCCGTCGCCGAGCACCTCCTGAACCACGCCGGGGTTGGGCTGGTGCCCGGTCATGGCCGTGGTGCCGTTGTCCAGGATGACCACCAGCAGGTTGTGCCGGTTGAAAACCGCGTTGACCAATCCGGTCATGCCCGAGTGGAAGAAGGTGGAATCGCCGATAAAGGCCACCACCGGCTTGCCGGAAGCCTTGGCGAAACCCGCCCCGGCCGACACGGACGAACCCATGCAGAACAAAAAGTCGGCCGTGGCCAGGGGCGGCAGCAGCCCCAGGGTGTAGCAGCCGATATCACTGGAATAATAGGCGTCGTTGCCGAAGGCTTTACGCACGGCATAAAAGGCCGAGCGGTGGGCGCAACCCGCGCAGAGGTTCGGCGGGCGCTGGGGCAGCTCGAAACAGTTCAGCCCGCAGGAGGCCGGCTCTTTGTCGCCCAGGAGCGGGGCCAGGGCGTCGCGGATCAGCGGGGTGGAGTACTCACCGAACACGGTCAGGTTGCCGGCCTTGCCGTGGATGGACACATCCAGCTTGTGCCGCTGGGCCAGGGCGCGCAGGTGGTTTTCCACCAGGGGCTCGCCTTCTTCCAGGACAAGCAGGGCGGGAACCGAGCGCATCAACTCGAGCAGGCGCAGCTCCGGCAGGGGCCAGGAAAAGCCCAGTTCAAAAACGCGCACCTTGTCGGTCCAGCCGTTTTCCAGGAGCACGTCGCGCAGGTAGGCCCGGCTGATGCCGGAGGCGACCACGCCGAGCGCTCCCGATCCGGAAAGGACGTTGTCGCCGGATTGCTCGCTGCGGGCGGAAACGGCGCCCATCTCCTCAACCAACACCCTGTGCCGGGCGCGGGCCACGGCGGGCACGGGCACGTAGCGGCGCACGTCGCGGGCGAAAGGCACAATGTCGGCCGGGCCGTCCGGCAGGGGGCCGAGCACGACCGGGCCGCGCAGGTGGTTGACCCTGGTGGTGGTGCGCAGCATCACCGGCCGGCCGGTGGAGCGGGCCAGCTCAAAGGCGGCCTTGGTCATGTCTTTGGCTTCCTGGGCCGTGGCCGGCTCGAAGCAGGGCATCTGGGCGAAGCGGGCCACGGTGCGGTTGTCCTGCTCGTTCTGGCTGGAGTGGCAGCCGGGGTCGTCGGCCGAAAGCAGCACCAGGCCGCCGGGCAGGCCGGTGTAAGTCATGGTCATGATCGGGTCCATGGCCACGTTCACGCCCACGTGCTTCATGGTCACCAGGGCCTGGGCTCCGGCTAGGGCGGCCCCGGCGGCCGTCTCGACGGCAACCTTCTCGTTGACCGAATATTCCAGGTAAAAGCGGCCGCAGTCGCGCAAGCGGCGGAAGGTATCCGGCACTTCGGAAGACGGCGTGCCGGGGTAGCAGGTGACGATGTTCACCCCGGCTTCCAGGGCGCCGCGCACAATGGCCTCGTTGCCGAGAAGCAGATGGGTTTCCCCTTGAGGGGCGAGGACGGGATGTTGCATACAGGCCTCTGTTGCTGCGGTGAAAACAAGTCGAAAAATGGATGAAACGAGTCCACAAGCGGGTCGCCATGCGGCCCGCTTGTGGAGTTGCGCTGGAACGTTCTATTGGGGTTGGGCGGCTTTGCGCTTCAGTTCGGCGACCTTGAGGAGCCAGACCTTGGCGTCGGCCGGGTCCAGATCCGGCAGGGCGAGGATGGCGTCGCCGGCAACGACGGCCCGTTTATAGTCGCCCACGCTTTCGGCCAGCCAGACGATCCGGCTGTTGACCGAAAGGGTCTCCGGCTTGGGGAGGCCGTTCACAATGCCCTCGTACACGGCCAGGGCTTCCTTGCTTTTTCCCTGTTCTTCCAGGGCGCGGGCCATGCCGTGAGCGGCCGGGACACGCAGATCGGGATTCAGCTTGGCGATTTCCGCCCAGGCGTCATAAGCTTTCTGCGGCTGCTCGGCGGCAAAGGCCGTCTGGGCCAGGGCGGCCAGGGCGGCCGGGCGCGTGGCCTCGGGCGCTTTGGACAGATAGGCCTCCAGGGCGGCCAGACGTTTCTGGGGATCCTGAATGATCGCCAGGCGCCCGAATTCGTCCTGCGCTTCTTTGTTCGCCTTGCCGGAATAGTGGCTATAGGCGCCGAAACCGACGATGGCGATGATGAACAGCAGGACGCAGGCCACGATCGGCCGGGCGTTGTTGATCAGAAATTCCAGCAGGGGAGAGGCTTCGCCGGCCACCTCGGACTGGATGGAATCAATAAGGCCCGCCGGCTGTTGCGGCTGCACCGGGCGCTTGCTCATGGGAAAACCTCCAAAAAGAATGCCGCCAAAGCGGATCGTCCGGCACATGGCCGCGAACCGCCTTTTTTATTCCCCTTGCAGGCAAATGTCAAAGGTGGGGAAAGGATGAATGCCGCCATAAATTGAAGAAGTGTCCGCCGTCGTGTCGCCGGGCCGTTTTTGTCGGGTGTTCGCCGGCTTCCCGCCGTCCGCGTATTTTCTTGACGGCTTCGGCCGGGAGCGCCTATCATCCATCTTCCCACAAACCATCCAGACGGCGGCCGGGTATGAGCGAATCCTTTTCCTTGTATAAACCGCACCCCTCCCACTTCACGGAGGCGGGTTGCATCGTGGTTATCGGCATGGCCGCCTCGGGCAAGACCACCGTGGGGCGCGAGCTGGCCCAACTTCTGGGTATGCCCCAGATGGATGCCGACAACCTGATCGAGGCGGTCTACGGCGCGCCGCTCCAGGCCGTTACCGAGCGTATGGGCAAAGAGGAATTCCTCGATCTGGAGAGCGCGGTCATCCGCGGCATCAACGTCAAAGGGGCGGTCATCTCCACCGGCGGCAGCGCGATCTACCGGCCCGAGGCCATGCGGCATTTGTCCGGCCTTGGGCCCATCGTATATCTGTCAGTTTCGCTGGAGATCATCCTTCGCCGTATCGCCCGCAAGCCCGAGCGGGGGCTGGCCATCGCCCCCGGGCAAACGGTTGAGGATCTCTATAACGAGCGCCGGGCCCTGTATGAAAAATATGCCACCATCACTGTGGAAGGCGGAGAAGCCCCGGCCCGGGAATACGCCCGGCACATCGCCGCCAAGCTGAGCGCCCCGGCATGAGAAGCGCTTCAAAAAACGGCGCGGGCGTCTTCGGCAGACTGGCGGACCTGTACCGGTGTATGGGCGAAGCCTACACGGCCACGGCCACGGCGGCCGGGCTCGACTGCGGGGACTGTCCGCACAACTGTTGCACCTCATACTTCCAGCACCACACCTATGTGGAGTGGATTTACCTGCACAAGGGGCTGAGCGCCCTGCCCGCGCCGCGCCGCGAGGAATACCGGCGCCGGGCCGGGTTGTACCTGGCCGACGCCCGGGCGGCCCTCGCCTCCGGGCGGGCGCCGGCGGCTATGTGTCCCCTGAATGACTGCGGCCTGTGCGGCTTGTACAGCCACCGGATGATGATTTGCCGGCTGCACGGCACCCGCAATACGCTTCTTTCCCCGGACGGCGCCGGCCGGACATTTCCCGGTTGCGCCCGCTTCACGGCTCTGCCGGTGGTTGTCGCGGGTTCGGAAGACTCCGTACCCACCCTGGATCGCACTCCGTTTTACCGCGAGTTGGCCCTTCTCGAGAAAGAGCTTCTGGCCCGCATCGGCCGCCCCCTGCCCCGCGTGGATCTGACCCTGGCCGAGATGATTGTCTTGGGACCGCCGCCGTTGCGGTAGGGAGTATCATCTCGAGAACGGGTTTTGTCCTTTGCCCGCTTCCGTCTTGCCGCTCCGATTTTTTGCGAGCCGGGCGGATCGCGTGGGGCGGCCTTGCGGCGACCGGCGCTTTCCTCTATAAGTGCGGGTATTCGTGCAACACCAAGCAGCAGCGGGGATTTTCATGACCACGACCCATCTTTCCCTGTACGTGACGCGCGATGTCGAAGCCATGGCCGAAGCGGCCGTCGACATCATCGCCGAACAGGCGGAACAGTCATACGCCCGCAGCGGGCAGTTTAATATCGCCGTTTCCGGCGGCAAAACTCCCTTGCCCCTGTTTCGTCTGCTGGCCTCTCCCGCCAAGGCCGGGCTGGTGGACTGGAACCGCACGGTGGTCTACTGGGTGGACGAGCGCTGCATTTCGCCGGAAGATCCCGAAAGCAATTACCGCGTCGCGCGGCAGGAGTTGCTCTCTCGGGTGGATGCGACCCGCTTTTACCGCATGAAGGGCGAAGATCGCCCCCAGGACGCCGCCGCCGCCTATGAAAAATTGCTGGGTGAGCACTTCAGCCTGCTGCCGGGCGAGCCGCCGCGCTTCGACTGCGTGCTGCTCGGCGTGGGCAAAGACGGTCACACGGGTTCGCTGTTCCCCGGCGATCCGGCCCTGAAGGTCGAGGACGCCCTCGTGGCGGACGTGTACGCGCCGCACCTGCCCACCCCGCGTCTCACTCTCACCCTCCCGGTGTTGAACAACGCCCGGTGCTGCATTTTCCTGGCTTCCGGGCGGGAGAAAAACCATGTGCTTTCCACGGCGTTGAACCTCATGGCCGCGCCGGTGCTGCCCGCTCAGATGGTGCGCCCGCATAACGGCAGGCTGTGCTGGATTATTGATGAGCAGGCCTACCACGGCTGACGGGCCGGTGTCGGTTTTCGCTTTTACCGGGCGGCCCGTCGCCTCATGGAGGGGGAGCCATGCCCGCAATGTTTGGGAAGCAGCCTGGTTCCGCCCACCGGTGAGGACGGCATATGACGAGGTTTGACTCCTTCATGCCGGGCTCCATCCGGGATATCATTCTGGTCATCGTTCTGCTGGCGCTTTTGCCCACGCTCGGGCTGCTTCTGTACACGGGCCGGCAGAACGGCCGGGACGCTTTGCTCGCCACGAATCATGAAGCGGCGGAGCTGGCCGCCTCGCTGGCGGACGAGCAAATGGTCGACATCGAGGGCGCCCGCACGCTTCTGCTGACCCTCGCCGGGCTGTACCCGGTCAAAGGCGCCCACCCGGAAAACTGGGTTCCGCTGTTTCGGAACATTATTCTGCACTCCGTGACGTACCTGGACATCCGGCTCTGCGATCCTCATGGGCGGACCCTGGCCTTTTCCGAGCGCACCCCCGGCCCCGGCGGCCCCACCGAGGGGGAACGGGCTCTCCTGGCGCAGGCGGCGCGGCGCCATGAATTTACGGCCGCATCCATCTTCCGCCCCTCGGGCGTGAGCGAGCCGGTGATCAACTGCATCCTGACCCTGCGGGAGCGGGGCACGCTGAGCGGCTTTCTTGTCGTTTCGGTCCCATTGCGGACCACTTCGCCGAATCTGGCGAGAGCGGCGGAAAAAGGCGTCCGCCGGGTGGTTTTCGCCGACGGCGCGGGCACTCCGCTTGTCGCTCTCCCGCCTGACGGGGCAAAGACCCCGGCGCCCCGGGACATTCCGGAAGTTGCCGTCCTCCGCGACATCACCGCCATGAGCGAAGATCGTGGAATATTCATTCCGCATCCGGAGGAATCCGACGAAGTCACGGCGTTTGAGCGCCTCCGCACAGGGCCGCGGGAACCTGCGTTTCTGTACGTGCTGGTGACCATGTCCCGCGAGACGGCGTTTGCCCGCTCCGAGCGGCTTATGGCGCGCGACGCGGCTTTGATGGCGGGCGTCACCGTGTTCGCCTTGCTTGTTGCCTGGCAAATCTGCCGGTTCACCCTGCTGCGCCCGATGCGCGAGCTGTTGGGGGTGGCCCGCCGGCTGAAAGGGGGCGAGGCCTCCGCCCGGGTGCGCAGCAAACCGTTCGCTGTTGAGCTCGCGGTGCTTTCCGAGTCGTTCAACACCATGGCGGCCTTTTTGGAGCGGCGTGAGCGCGAGTTGGTGGAGGCCAGGCTGGCCGCGGAGGCGGCCGGCCGCTCCAAAAGCGAATTCCTGGCCAATATGAGCCACGAGATCCGTACGCCTATGAACGCCATCCTCGGTATGACCTATCTTGTGCTGCGCACGGATTTGACGGAACGGCAAAAAAACTATCTGGGGAAGATTCATACCGAAGCCGGCGCCCTGTTGACGATCATCAACGATATTCTGGACTTCTCCAAAATAGAGGCGGGCAAGTTGGCCATAGAGCGGGTGGCCTTCGATCTGAAAGTCGGGCTGGAACCCTTGCTGCAACGGTGCGCGGCGACCGCCGCGGCAAAAGGGCTGACCTTTCGGGCGGAGTTCGGCCGCGAAGTTCTTCCGGCTGTGGTCGGCGACCCCCTGCACCTGACCCAGGTTCTGGGGAATATTCTGGACAACGCCCTGGCCTACACCAATGCGGGAGAGGTCGTCTTCAACTGCTCGGCGGCGGTGGAGGAGGGCGGCCTCGTACGCGTGGTATTTGTGGTGTCGGACTCCGGCCGGGGCATGACGGAAGAGCAACTGGCGGCCTTTTTCCCGTCGGAAGAACAGGAAGGGGATGATCGAGCGGTCAGCGCCGGTTCCGGCCTCAACCTGCTCATCACCCGACGGCTGGTGCGGCTCATGGGCGGGCGGATACGGGCGGAAAGCGCGGCCGGCGAAGGAGCCACAATCAGCGTGGAATTGCGCTTGCCCGCCGCCGCCGCCGGGGTTCCGCTCCAGACGGGCCGAAACCGCAACAAATTCTCCCGCATCAGAGCCCTTGTAGGGGTGGAGTCCGGCCGGGACGAACTGTTGGAAGAGTTGGCCGCTCTCGGGGTGCGGGCCTCCGCCGTCGAGACCCCCGCGGATCTGCTTGCCCGGATTCTGCCCGCCGATGCCGCCGTGTCGGAAGATCCTGTTCATATCGTGCTGGCGGATCGGCGCTTCTTTCGGCAAGACGGACGCGCCCTGCCGCGCCTTCGGGAAGAGGTCGCTTCCGGCTTTGCTCCGGTCGTGATTTTTCTCGTGGACAGCCCGGACGACTCCGGAGCCGGCATTGAGGCGGACATGATGCTGTATCGCCCCTTTGACGTGTCTTCGCTTTACAACACGCTGCAGGAAGCCTTGCTGCAGCGGGATCCGTCAGTCGCGGCGGAAACGGCATCCCCCGGCGGCGGGAATGCGGCCGATGCGCTCAAGGGGGCATCGTTGCTGCTGGTGGAAGACAACCCCCTCAACCAGCAGGTGGCCGAAGAAATCCTCTCCTCGGCCGGGGCGGTGGTCACGGTTGTGGACAACGGGGCCAAGGCCCTGATGATTCTGGACGAGCGGGCCGAATCGGACCCGTTCGCGGCCGTGCTTATGGACCTGCAAATGCCGGGAATGGACGGTCTTGAGGCCACGCGCAGGATCCGGGCCGACGCGCGCCATGCCGACCTGCCGATCGTCGCCATGTCGGCCCACACCCGCGGTTCGGAATGGGAGGCCTGCCGAGAGGCCGGCATGAACGAGTACATCACCAAGCCCATTGATGTGGATGAATTATTCGAGATTCTGGAAGCGCAACTCAACCGGCACGCCGGTCGGTAGCCCGGCCGGCTCGAAGAACGCGCGCGCGGGCTCAAAGGCGTTTTCCCGGCGCGGCCGCTCGGATGGATTCGTTCTCGGCGGCCTACCAGGATTCGTAGTGGATGCGGCCGGAGTCGGTGCGGTCCACGGGCGGCGGCGGCGCGGCCGGCCGGCCGACGGGCAGCACGCAAAGGGGCAGCATATGCCTGGGCAGGCCGGCTGTTTCCCGCCAGGCATCGACATATTCCTGCGTGGGGTAAATGTTCACCCACACCGACCCGTATCCCAGCGAATGGGAAGCGAGCAGCATGTTTTGCACGCAGCAGGCGGTGGAGACGATGGCCATTTCCTGCCCCGGTTCGACAGAGGTGTCCGTGCAGACCAGGATCGCCGCGCCGGCCTTGGCCGTATACGCGGTCATGGGGATGATGCGGTCGATCCAGCCCAGGCTTTTGCCGGGGGTCAGAATCACAAAATGCCACGGGCGGCAGTTTTGGGCGCTGGGGGCGCTCATCCCGGCCGCAAGAATGCTTTGCAGATCTTCCCGAGACACGGGCTCACCGGTATATTCCCGAACGCTCCGGCGTGAGCGGAGCAGACTGATGAAATCGGGAGCCTTGTCCGGGGAGGAGGCAAGAGCCGGAACGCCGGCCAAGCCCACGCCAAGCGCGGCGGCCCCGATCCCCATATATTGCAGCAGATGCCTGCGCTTGACGAAAATCGACCGCCCGGTTTCTTTTCGCTCGACGGGTGCAACGGGTGTTTGCTGAAGTCCGTCTCTCTGCATATCGGCAACCTCGGCTGATTTTTCCCACGGGCGGCTTGTGGGATGAGTGCGAAAGTGATACATCGTCGATGTCTCGGCAGACCGCCCACACATTAACACTCTAGCTGCAAAGAAGGTGTTGCGTCAAGGCGGCGTCGGCCCGGGGCGACGGCCGGCCTGAAACAGCCTGAAGCGTTTTCATAACGTACGGAATACTTTCAGGGCGGTTTACAATAGATGAGAAACCCTTGGCCTGGTGCCGAATACGGCGGCGCATCCCGCATAATAATGTGGGAATCCTGAGATAACAAGCACGCAAGCGGGTATCCACTTTGTGTTCCCGAGCGGTTTCAGCTTGAAGTTGCTCTCTAACCACCACAGGTTCATGAAAATACTCTCAGGGCACATCACGCGCACGGTTTTTCTCGTCGCTTTGCTGGCTTTTCTGCCGTCCCTGC
>JAVBQP010000001.1:0-39480 GCA_031548905.1 Desulfovibrio sp.
AGATTGAGATTATGTTCGGCAGGATAAAGGACTGGCGCAGAATCGCCATGCGCTATGACCGCTGCGCCCACACGTTCTTTTCAGCCATATGCCTCGCTGCTTCCGTCATCTTTTATCTTAATTAATGAGTCCTGACCCTAGATAGTGTCGTCACGAGAGCGAATTTTGTTCTCTGCCAGGGCGTGGCCGTTTTGGCCGAAGGGAGTGTATCAAGACATACTCGACCGCCGGACGAAACGGACACAACGCAGGCGGAGGGCAAAAGACGACTCGTGACGAGACTATCTAGACAGGCCACGCATAGAGAGGACTCCGCCCCCCCCCCGGCGCAAGGATAAGTCGGGCGGGCGGAGTTTTCTCTTTTTCTTTTCCCTGTCCAGCAATGGCTCAGCGCGGTGCCGTCAGGCCAGGCTTAAGCCCTGCGCGGCTTTGGCGAAGTTTGACACCCTCCGATGTTTACGACATACTCTAGACAGTAGAGCGCCCCACCGGGCTTTATAGGGAATCTCGTGCAAAACGAGAGCGGACCCGCCGCCGTACACCGGATATTCCTTCTTTTCCTTGAGCGCCACTGAGATTTCTTGGGAAGGCCGAAAAGAAGCCGGGCAGCCGGAAGACCTGCTTTACTGATTCGTCTGTGAGGACGAGCCGTCGGCAACGGGGCTTTTGCCGTACGGTTCCATTCGGGGATAAATTCGGTTCCTCCGCCTGTGCCGCAGGCGGAGTTTTTTTTATTCCCTTTTTTGCCACGCCCCTCATATCGCAGGAGTTTTTCCATGTATTTTTCCGCCGTTCAAAAGCGTGACGGGCGCACGGCGGCCTTTGACGCCGCCAAAATTACCGAAGCCCTGCTCAAAGCGGGCAAAGCCACCGGGGAGTTCGACGAGCGCGAGGCCCGCCGGCTGACCATGCAGGTTCTGACCCTGGCCAAGGCCCTGCACCTGCCGGAAGTTCCCGATGTGGAAAGCATTCAGGACGTGGTCGAGCAGGTGCTTCTGGATTCCTCCTTCCGGGCCACGGCCAAGGCTTACATCCTGTACCGAGAGCAGCGCGCCCAATTGCGGCGCATCAAGACCAAGGCCAACGTCGATCTCATGGAAGGCTACCTGAACAAGCTGGACTGGCGGGTTCGCGAGAACAGCAATATGGGCTTTTCGCTCCAGGGTCTGAACAACTACGTCTCGTCCGACATCACCTCCGAATACTGGCTGAACCGCATTTACACCCCGGCCATTCGCGACGCCCATGTGGACGGCGACTTTCACCTGCACGATCTCAACCTGCTCTCCGTGTATTGCGTGGGCTGGGACTTGATGGATCTGCTCCGGCAAGGCTTCAAAGGGGTGGCCGGCAACGTCGAGAGCGCCCCGCCCAAGCATTTTCGCTCCGCTCTGGGGCAGCTCGTCAACTTTTTTTATACCTTGCAGGGCGAAGCCGTCGGCGCCCAGGCCGTTTCGAGCTTCGACACCCTGCTGGCCCCGTTCATCCGCTCTGACGGCCTTGGCTTCAAGGACGTCAAGCAGGCCTTGCAGGAGTTCGTCTTCAACATCAATATCCCGACCAGGGTCGGCTTTCAGACGCCGTTCACCAATATCACCCTGGATATGGACGTGCCGGCCATGCTGCGTGACACCCCGGCCATTATCGGCGGCATTGACCAGGACGTCGCGTACGGTGATTTCCAGGCCGAAATGGACATGCTGAACCAGGCCTTCGCCGAAGTCATGATGGAAGGCGACAACAAGGGCCGGGTCTTCACCTTCCCCATTCCCACCTACAACATCACCAAGGACTTTGACTGGGAGAGCCCGCGTTTCGAGGCGGTCTGGAAAATGACCGGGCGCTACGGCATCCCGTATTTCTCCAACTTCGTGAACTCGGACATGTCCCCGGAAGACGCCCGCTCCATGTGCTGCCGGCTGCGCCTCGACAACCGCGAACTGCGCAAGCGGGGCGGCGGGCTGTTCGGGGCCAACCCGCTGACCGGCTCCATCGGCGTGGTCACGCTCAACCTGCCCCGCCTGGGCCGGCTGGCCGAGAGCGAGCAGGACTTCCTGGCCCGTCTGGATCATCTGATGGACCTCGCCAAAGAAAGCCTGGTCACCAAGCGCAAGGAGCTGGAACGTTTCACCTCCGGCGGTCTGTACCCTTACACCACTTTTTACCTGCGCGACGTGTACGCCCGCACCGGGGCATACTGGACGAACCATTTTTCGACCATCGGCATCGTCGGCATGAACGAAGCCTGCCTGAACCTGCTGGGCGCGGGCATAGCCACGCCGGAGGGGCAGTCCTTCGCCCTGCGGACCCTGGCCCACATGCGCGGCCGTCTGGAGCGCTTCCAGGAGGAAACCGGCGACTTCTTCAACCTCGAAGCCACCCCGGCCGAAGGGACATCTTACCGCCTGGCCCTGCTGGACAAGAAGAAGTTCCCCGACATGCTCTTCGCCAACGGCCCGGCCGGGGAGAAAACCCCCTATTACACCAACTCCACCCATCTGCCGGTGGATTACTCCACGGACATCTTCGACACCCTGGACCTTCAGGACAGGCTCCAGAGCGGCTATACCGGCGGGACCGTGCTGCACGGCTTTCTCGGCGAGGAAGTCGCGGATACGCGAGCCGTGCGCAATCTGGTCCGGGCCATTACCGGAAACTACAGTCTGCCGTACTTCACCCTGACGCCGACCTTCAGCATTTGCGCCGAGCACGGCTACCTGAAAGGCCAACAACCCCTGTGCCCCGACTGCCGTAAGGTTACGGAGGTCTACTCCCGAGTGGTCGGTTACTTACGTCCCGTGGGCCGCTGGAACGACGGCAAGCAGGCCGAGTATATCGACAGGACGCCGTACGAGATTCCCCAAACCTTGCCTTCACCGCGCGGGGCCGAGGTCGGGGAGTGCGGCGACACGGGCCGAAAAGTCGCCTGAGCGGCCGGAGATGCGGATTGTGCGTGTGGGGGCATTGCAAAAGACGACCATGCTGGACTTTCCCGGCAAGGTGGCCGCCATTGTGTTCACGCAAGGGTGCAATTTTCTGTGCCCCTACTGCCACAACCCGGATTTGATCCTTCACCGGGACGGCCCCCTGGCCCAGGCGGATATCCTGGGCTTTTTGACCGGGCGTCGCCGTCTGCTGGAAGGCGTGGTGATCACAGGCGGGGAACCGACGCTGCAAGAGGATCTGGAAGAGTTCTGTCTGCTGCTGAAAAGCCTGGGTTATGCGATCAAGCTCGACACCAACGGCGCCAGGCCCCATGTTGTGCGTCGGCTGTTGGAACAGAGCCTTTTGGATTATGTGGCCATGGATGTGAAGGCCGCCCCGCGCCGGTATCCGAGGGAAATAGCCGTCGGCGATGTTGGGGACGCCATTGTGAAGAGCGTGGCTCTTCTGGGGGAAAGCGGCGTGCCCCATGAGTTCCGCGTTCCCTGTGCGGCTCCCTTTGTGACGTCGGAAACCTTCGGGGAAATCCTGGACGAGATCCGGGGCGACGCCCCCGTCTTCCTGCAAGAGGTCCGAACCGAGCGGGTACTTTCCCCGGGCTTTTTTTCGGGAGCCGGGCGGCCTTTGCGCCGGGATGAGATGGAGTCGCTGCAACGGCAGGCCCGGGAGCGAGGCCTGACGTGCGGGCTCCGCTGACGACCGGCGCGACTCCGCAAAAACGAAACAGCGCTCCCGCCATATGTCGGGAGCGCTGTTTGCATTCCAGATATTGGTATTAGAAACCGATTTCCTCATTGATCAGCACCACATGAATCCGGCCCTTCGGGGCGCAACGTTCCACGAGGGTCCAGACCGAGCAGATACGCTCGGGGGATGCGCAGTCCATACAGTAGCCGGTTTTGGTGCAGGGAGTCTTTTTGCTCAGCCGGGCGGCGTTGGCCGGGGCGGCGTAAGATTTGACCCGCTCGATGCCGCTTTCCACATCGTCGCAGATTTTGTTGCGGCCGACCAGCAGCACCACCTTCAGGGGGCCGAATTGAACCGACGCGCCCCGGTTGCCGATGCCGTCCAGGATCATCAGCACGCCGTCGCGGCTCAGCGCGTTGACCGAGGTCAGGTAGAAGTCGCAGGTCAGGGCCTTGCGACGCATCTCGATCATCGCGGCCAAGCCGTTGGAGGTGTCGTTGGTGTCGAGCACGTCCAGGCCTTTGGCCTTTTTCAGGGTGTCGTACAGGCCCGTGCCCATGACCGTCATGGAACCGCCGAAGGACACGCTGCGCGCCTTGCTTTGCGGCAGCAGGGTCTTCATGACCAGCTCGGAAGCGGCCGCGGCGTTGTCGACAACGGAGGTCTCGAATCCGTGTTTTTCCAGAGTGGCGGCGACTTCGGCCAGGCGCAGCTTCCAGACGTGCTCAAGCCCGGCCTGGAATTCGGCCGGGGCGACCTTTGCAGCCGGGGCCTTTTTCGCGGACGCGGCTTTCACCGCCGGAGACTTCTTGGCCGGGGCGGCTTTGGCCGCAGGCTTCTTTGGAGCCGGGGATTTCTTGGTGGGGCTCATACGGGAGACCTCGTCGTTGGGGTGAGCGGTTCAGGAGAACCGGGGGGAGAGAATATCCCAGACTTCGCGGAAAACGTCTTCCGGCGGCCGGGAGCCGTCAATGACGCGAAAGCGTTCGTGGTGCTCGGCAGCCCAGTCCAGGTAGCCCCGGCGGATGGTCCGGTGAAAGCTCATGGCCTCCGCCTCGAAGCGGCCCTCGGTCACGCTCAGGCCCAGCTCGGCGTTGCGCCGGCGGGCGCGTTCCAGCCCGATTTCCGGTTCGATGTCCAGCAGAAAGGTCAGCTCCGGCCACAGGCCGTCCACGGCGCTTTCATTGAGCCGGAACAGCTCCGGCACATTCAGGCCGCGTCCATAGCCCTGGTAGACGATGGTCGAGTCGGCGTAGCGATCTGAAAGCACCGGCCGACCGGCGGCCAGGGCGGGCCGGATGACCTGGGCCACGTGCTGGGCGCGGTCGGCAAGATAGAGAAAGAGTTCCGCCCTGGGCACGATACTTTGGCGCGCGTCCAGAAGCAGGGCGCGTAGCGGGGCGCCCAAATCGCTGCCGCCCGGCTCGCGGGTGGAGAGAAAGTCGACCCCCTGTTCCGCAAGCCGGCCACAGACCGCCCGCAGCACGGTTCCCTTGCCGGAACCCTCTATGCCTTCAAAAGAAATGAACATGGCCTACTCGAACAGGGGCAGAGGTTTGGCCACGGCCTTGGCGGGCTTTTTTCCCGGTTTGGGCGCGGCGGCCGCCTCGGGTTCGGGAGCGGCGGGGGGAGCGTCCTCGTCCGCCGGCTCACCCGAAGCGCCGGACGCGAACTCGGGAAACTCGGGAGCTTCCGCCTCGGGCGGGGTTCCCTGAATATCGAGCGTCTCGGGCGGCAGCGTATCGAAGGGCGCGGGGGCTTCCTCTGCGGACCCCGGGGATGTCGGCGTTTCTTCCACGGGGGGCGGCAGTTCCTCATCGGCCGGAAACACCGCGTCGTCCACCCGGAATACCGGTTCATCCGCGAAAAACGGCGGTTCCTCGTCCAGGGGGAAGGGCGGCTCGTCCGCCTCGGGCAGCGGCGCAACCTCTTCCACAGGCGCGGCCTCCTCAAAGAGGAACGGATCATCGTCCTCCGGAGAGGGCGCATCCGTGCCGGAAGGCGCTTCGGGCTTGGGGATTTCAGGGCCGGCCGGGGTCTTCGGTGCGCGGAACAGGGTGCGTTCGAGGGCGGGCACGTAGCCGGACCAGCCCGAGTCGGCATCTCCCAGGGCGGAGGCCAGGGTGGCTTCGATCTGGTTGAGCTTGGCGTCCAGGTTGTCGGCGTAATGCAGGGCCAGGGCTTCGGCCGTGGCCGGCAGCACCGGCGAGCCGAACTCCCGCGTGCCGTGGTGGCTCAGGATCAGGTGGCGCAGGTGGTCCGCCGCCTCGGGTTCCAGGCCGGCCTCGCGCATCAGCGGGTCAAGCTCGGCCAGAACCAGGGAGATGTGGCCGATGAGCCTGCCCTTGGTGGTGTAGTCCGGCACCAGGCCGATGGAAAGTTCCCAGATTTTACCCAGGTCGTGGCACAGGGCCCCGGTAAACAGGGCCTGCCGGTCCAGGGCGGGGTAATGGTCGCACAGGCGCATACATAAGCCGCAGACCGAAAGAGTGTGCTCCAGCAGGCCGCCCGCGAAGGCGTGGTGCATGGCCTTGGCGGCCGGGGCGGCCTGGAAGGCCGGGCCGATCTCCGGGTGCTCCAGCACGGCGAAGGCGAACCGTCGCCACGGCTCATGCGTCAGAACGCTTCCGGCCAGGGCCCGCAACTCCTCGAACATATCGCGCGGCGGCCGGGCCGAGGCGGGCATGAACAGGGAAAGATCCAGGCCGGCGGATTCGGCGTCGGTGAGCAGGCGGATCGACTCCACGGCGATCTCGGGCTGATCGCGGTAGCTGGTCACCCGGCCCTGAACCACGGCCATGCCGGGGGAAAGTTCCGGGTAATTCCGGCTGTGCGGGCTCCAGATCTTGCCGCCGATGCTTCCGCGCGCGTCGCGGAGTTCCAGCTTCCAGAAGGGGCCGTTCTTGGCCTGGGCTTGTTGCGCCGTTGCCAGCAGGAACAGATCCGCCACCTCCATACCGGGGGACAGATCGTCGATAAAGCGGTGTTTTTCCGGAATATGCGTCACGTTTGCGGGCTCCCAAGAGTTCAGGCGGCCGCTACGGTGGCCTCTTTCCGCCCTCTTGTCAAATGGCGGAACCCCGCTCCGCTTGAGAGCTCCCGGCATTGATTTCCAAATTCCTTTCCGATCGAAAAATCGGGCCACCTATGCCCCGTATGCACGGGACAGCCCGCCGGCCCCCTTCCGACCCCCTTCCCGTCGTTTTCGGCCCCGACCCCGGGTGTAGGACTTCCCCACGCCCGGGTCATGTGGACGCGGCGGCGAACCCTGTAACCGAAAGGAGGCTCCCTATGGGAGGCGGCGGCGGAAAATCCTACAAACCGGAAAAGTATACTCCCCCCCCCTTGCCGGCCGAGCCGGAAACCCTGCGCGAGGAAGAGGCCGAAGCCGTGCGCCGGTCCTCCGACAAGGCCAGGAAGGCGGCGGCCCTGGCCGGCGGGCGCAAGTCCACCATCCTGACCGGCTCTCTGGGCGATACCACGCAACCGTCCGTCATCCGGAAAACCCTCCTGGGGCAATAGTATGGAAGACGCACGCCTGCGCGAGGCCCGCCGTCTGGCCGGCCTTCTGGAAGATCTGAAAAATCCCTGGGTGCCGCGCTGGCGCGAGGCGGCCCGCTGGATAGCCCCCTGGCGCGGCCGCTTCGACGCCGGGGCCGGGTTTGAAGACCCCGACAGCCGCGAGCGCATTCTGGACGCCACGGCCGGACGCGCCCTGCGGGTGCTGGCCTCGGGCCTGCACAGCGGACTGACCAGCCCGGCCCGGCCCTGGTTCCGGCTCAAACGCGGCGGCGACGCCGATGTGGAGTCCGGCCCGGAACGGCGCTGGCTCGATGTGGTCGAGCAGAGTCTTTACGGCGTTCTGGCCGGCTCCAACTTCTACCAGGCCGTCCACTCCCTTTATACGGAGCTGGCCCTGTTCGGCTCGGCCTGCCTATACATGGAGAGCGACCCGGAGCGCCACGTGCGCTTCGCCTGCCCGACCTGCGGCGAATTCGCCTGGTCCTGCGACGCGGCCGGCCGGGTGGACACCGTGGCCCGGCGTATGCTCATGACCCCGCGCCAACTGGAATCGGCCTTCGGCGAGGAGGTTCTGAGCCGCGACACCAAGCGCCTGTTGCGCGAGAAGCCCGACGCGCCCCTGGAAATCATGCACCTGGTCGCGCCGCGGGCGACGCGCAACCCGGCGGCCTCCGGCCGGTTGCACATGCCGTTCGCCTCCCTGGTCTGGGAGGTCAAAGGAGCCGAGCGCCTGCTCCACGAGGGAGGCTTTGAGGAGTTCCCCTTTCTCTGCGCCCGCTGGGACGTGCTCGGCGCGGATATCTACGGCCGCTCGCCGGGCATGGAGATTCTGCCCGACGTGCGTATGCTCCAGGAGATGACCCGCAGCCGGCTTCTGGCCGTGCATAAAATGGTCAATCCACCGATGCGGGTACCGGCCGGGTTCAAACAGCGACTCTCGCTCATTCCCGGCGCGGTGAACTACGTGAACCCGCACCAGCCCGACGGCATCGGCCCCCTGTATCAGATTTCTCCGGATCTCCAGGCCCTGGCCCGGACCGTGGAAGACGTGCGCCGGGCCGTGCGCGAAGGCTTTTTCAACGACCTGTTCATGATGTTCACCGGCGAGGGGCGCTCCAACATCACGGCCACGGAAATAGCCGAGCGCGGCGAGGAAAAAATGCTCCTGCTCGGCCCGGTCATCGAGCGGCACCAGACCGAGATTCTCGACCCGCTCCTGGCGCGGGCCTTCGGGCTCGCCTCCAGGGCCGGCCTGCTGCCGGAGGCGCCGCTCTCCATGCGGGGCGGTGAGTTGAAGGTGGAGTACGTCTCTTCCCTGGCCCAGGCCCAGCGCCGGGGCGGGGCCGAGGCCGTGCGTCGCTTGACGGCCGAGGTTTCGACCCTGGCCGCCGTGGCGCCCGGCGTGCTCGACAAGATCGACTTCGAGCAGGCCGTGGACGAACTGGCCTCCATCGCCGGGGTGCCAGCCCGGCTGGTGCGCTCCGACGCGGAGGTCGCCGCCCTGCGGGAACCCGCGCCGAGCATCCCGGCCGAACCGGGCGGGCCGGCCCTGGCCGCCGCCCTGGAAGGATTTCTGCGGGCCACGGACCCGGCCGGCGGGCAGGAACCCGAGCAAGGAGGCCCGGCATGACCGGCCAAACCGTCACGGAAACCACGGAAGCCCTGCGGGATCTCCTGCTGCCCCTGAACCTGCTTGCGGAAACTCACGCGGAGGATGAACCCGCCGGGCGGGAAGAGGAAACGCCGGAAGAACAGCGGGCCCGCTACCTGGACGATCTGCGGGCGGTCATGCGCCTGCCCGGCGGGGCCGGCTTGCGGGTGCTGCGCCGCTGGCTGGACGAGGCCCGCGCTTACGATTCCCTGAGCCTTCCCGAACCGCAAATTTATGCCGCGGCGGCCCTGTTCGACTATGCGCGGGAACGCATGGCCGAAGCGGTCGTCGCCGATCCGGTGGGGTTTTTGCGCATCCACCTTGCCGGGGTGCGGCGTTGTGCCGGGCAATCCACCCCCAACCTGTGACAGGAGGTTCCATGAGTCAGGAAATGAATACGGCCGCAGCGGCAGCCGGCGGAAGCGGGTTGTTCGCGGCCGAAACGGGTCAAACGCCCGGTTCGGAGAACTTCACCTTCCCTGAAGCGTCCGAAACGCTCGGGGCGCCCGGCGCGCCGGCGGGCGAGAGTTATGACAATCTGCTGCCGGAAGGTTTTCCGGCCGAGCACGTGGACCAGAACCTCCTGGGCCGTTTCAAACAGTTCTGCGCCGGTTCCGGTTTGAGTTCCGAGCAGGCCGCGCGGGCCGTGAATTTCTATCTGACCGAGCAAAACGGCCTGGCCGAGCAGATGCAGGAACGTTGCGAAGCGGATCTGCGCGCCCGCTGGGGCTCCCGCTACGACGAGCGGCTTTCCGAGGCCAGGCGGACCTGCTTCGCCCTGGACAAGCGCATGGGCGGTCGGCTCATGCCGCTGGTCGGCGCCGGGCTCGGCAACCATCCGGCCTTCGGCGAACTCATGGCTCTGGTCGGGCGGAGCATGGCCGAGGACAGTTTCGGGAGCGCCCCCGGCGCGGCGGCTCCCCAAGCTCCTTTGAGCACGGAAGAGTACCTGCGGCAGGTGGTCTTTAAGAAGCGTTAAGTCCGGGCCCGCCGCAACGAAGCGGCCGGACGCGGGAGAGCCTCCCGAAATCCTCCTTCCTTTCCGCGAACCATCAGGCGGACGGTTCGCTTGAGGCGCTCCCGCGCCCGGCCGCTTCACGGGCGGAGCCGGCGAACACCCTGTAACCAAGGAGAGCACGAGACAATGGGAAGCACGTTGAAGGAACTGTCCGCGAAGTTCGCGGCCCAGCAGCCGCAGCAGGTGGATCAACTGACCGAGGAGGCGCCCGTCCTGGCCGCCATCCCCTTTGAGAAAGCCAGCCACGGCCTGTGGAACATGTACGAGGAAGTGGACGAGATCCAGGGCGCGGGCTGGGTGGAGATGAACGGACCCCTGCCCGCCGTGGACGTTTCCGGGAACCTGCGCAAGGTGGATCTCTCCATCCTCGGCGGGGAAATAGAGTGCCCGGAGGATACCGCCCGGCTCTTCGGCGGCAAGGAGTCCTACTTCTCCCGCAAGATGCCCAAGGTGCTGCGCAAATCCGGTATGAGCGCGGAGGAGCGCATCCTGTACGACAACTTTCGGGCTTACGCCCTGAAAAACAAGACCGCCCTGAACTGCGGCTCGGGCGTGGACGGTTGCTACAGCATCCTGGCTGTGCGCTTCATTTCCGGTGAGACCTGCGGCCTGTACTCGCCCGAGTGTTTTGTCCGGGGCACGCTGCTGGATTCCGCGAGCATCAACGGGGGCGAGCTGTACAAGGCGCCCTCGGGCAAGCACCAGGGCATCCTGGTCTACGGGATGCGCCTGAAAGCTTACCTGGGCCTGCAGATCGCCGGCCGCAATTCCGTGGCCGCCCTGGTCAACATCAACGCCCAGAATCAGCCCACGGAAACGATGATCGACGATCTGCTCGCCTCGGTGCGGGCCGCGTCCGGAACAACCTACCTGTTCATGCACGAGAAGGTGCGCAACATGCTGTTCCGCTACAAGCAGACGGCCCTGCACATCGCCCCGGACTCCCGCGAGCTGGACAGGCGGATCAGCCACTGGAACGGCATCGAGATCATCACTTCCTACAACTTCAAGGACGGCACCGAGAAAAAGGCCGTTCTGTAAGCCGAATGGGGAAAACAGCCATGTACGATCATCAACTCCGCATTCACGGTGAGAGCCTTGCCCTGAACCAGGCCCTGCCGAAAAACGCTCAGGCCGTCGGCAACGGCGGCCCGCAACGAGCCGGTTCCCTCATGGGAGCGGCCGAGGCCGTGGTCAAGGCCGTCTCGCCGGTGTCTCTTGCCGCGAACAAAAGCCTGACCGTGATCCTTGAGGACGGCGACGAACCCGGCACGCTCTCGCCCCTGCCGCTGACCTTCAAATTGACCGCCGGGGCCACCGCCCTGACCCGCGAGGCCGGGAGCATCCTGGGCAGGATTCCCCTGCCCTCGGATTGCCGGCGCTACGTGCGGGTGACTCTGGGCACGGACGACGCCTCGGCCACCGGCGCGGTGGACGTGTTCTTCCAATACCTGCCCCGTTAATTGTTCGGGAGGGGCGTCCGGCCGCAGCGCCGGGCGCCCCGTGGAGAGAGCGGAACCTGTAAAAAATAAGGAGAACCTTATGGCCGACGACCCCATTATACGCCGGCGGGAAGAGGAGCGCTTCGGCCGGGCGGCTCTGGCCGCGGCGCTTTCAACCCTCGGTATTGCGGTGGCCCCCGGCTTGCCGGTCCCCATCCTGACCGCGCTGCTCGAGACCGCCCGCCGGGCGCTTGAGAAGGAAGGAGCCCGAAAATGACCGACACCCCGATTCACAGCGGCGGCATTCAGAGCAAAGTCGCCATCTGCAACAAAGCCCTGCGCCACCTCGGAGCCGCCCAGATTCTCTCCCTGGACCAGGCGGGGCGCGAGGCGGATCTCTGCGCCGGCGCTTACCCGGAGGCCCGCAACGAGATTCTGGCCGCCCACAACTGGAGCTTCGCCGCCAAGCGTGCCTCCCTCGCCCCTCTTGGGCCTGCCGGGCAGGGGGAGACGTTCTCTCTGGCCTACCGGCTGCCCGTGGATTGCCTGGCCGTGCGCCGGCTCACTCCGGACAGACCTTATACGCTGCGCTCGGGAGGAGTGCTGCTGACGAACGCTGCCCCGGCCCGCGCGTTGCTGACCGTGGTTGTGGACGATCCTTCCCGCTATCCGCCCCTGTTCGTCGAGGCCCTGGCCCGCAGGCTGGCGGCGGCCCTGGCCGTTCCCCTGCTGAACAGCGCCCGCATGGAAGAGGTGATGAGCCGCCGTGCCCAGGAAGCCCTGGAAGCGGCCAGAATCATCGACGCCGTCGAGGACGGCGAGGCCGAACTCCTGGCGGGGTACGGCCAAGACCCCTGGATAGCCGCGAGGTAAAGCATGGCCCGTACCACCATCGTTCAAACCAGTTTCAACAGCGGCGAACTGTCGCCGTTTATGGCCGCCCGCATGGACCAGGGGCGGTATGCCTCCGGCTGCCGGGTGCTGCGCAACATGCTCTGCACCCCGCACGGCGCGGTATTCCGCCGCCCCGGCTTACGCTTTATGGGCGAAGCGGCCGCGCAGGGCGGAACGGACAGGCCGGTTCGTCTGATCCCCTTTGCTTTCAACGAGGAACAGGCCTACGTGCTGGAGTTTTTCCATCTTGGAATACGGGTCTGGCATAAAGGCGGACTGGTTTCGGACACATCCGGCGAACCGGTGTCGGTGCACACTCCGTTTGCGCATGAGCAAATCTGGAGCCTGCGCCACTGCCGGTCGGGCGACGTCATGTATCTGGTCGGCCGGGGTATCCCGCCGCACAAGCTCATGCGGTACGGCCATGCCGACTGGCGGCTGGAGGCCATGCGCTTCGGCCCGGCCGTGCCCCGACCGGAGGGCGTGGCCACGGCGGTTACCGGCGGAACCGGCCGGAACTATGCCTATGTCGTCACCGCCGTGGCCCTGGACTCGGAAGAGGAAAGCCTGCCTTCGGACGAGGCGCAGTGCAGCGCGGCCGCGACCTTGAACACAAGCGCCTATGTGACCCTGAGCTGGCGGGCCGTGCCCGGAGCGCGAGAGTACCGCGTGTTCCGGGGGGGCGGCGGGTCGGGCAGCTACGGCTTGATCGGGCGCTCCGTGGGTACTTCGTATGTGGATCGCGGCCAGACGGCCGACTACGCCTGCGGCGTTCCCGAGGTTCGTGAACCCTTCGGGGGCGAGGGGGCCAATCCGGCCGTGGTGCAGTTCTACCAGCAGCGGCTGTGTTTCGCTTCGTCCGACAAGGCCCCCCAGACCATTTGGGCCGGGCGCACGGGCAATTACGGGAACATGAACGTTTCCTACCCGCTGCAAAGCGACGATGCCTGTACCGTGACCCTGGCCGCCGACCGGGTCAATGCGGTGCGCTGGATGATGCCGGCCGGCAAGCTCCTGATCGGCACCGCGGACGGCGAATGGACCCTCTCCGGAGCCGGAGGGGAGCCGTTCTCGGCCCTTTCCTGCGAGGCGCAGCGCCACAGCTCCTGGGGCTCGGCCGACCTGCCGGCCCTCAGCGTGGGCGACACGGTTCTGTACGTGCAGCGCGGGGCCGGGGTAGTGCGGGAGTTTCGCTACTTCCTCGATTCCGACAGCTTCAGCGGCACGGATCTGACCATTCTGGCCGAGCATATCTTTCGGAATCGCCGCATCGTGGACTGGTCCTGGCAGGCAAACCCGCATTCGGTGCTCTGGTGCGTATTGGACGACGGCGATCTGGCCGGGCTGACCCTGATTAAAGAGCACGAGGTGGCCGCCTGGCACCGGCACGACACGGATGGGAAGGTGGAATCCGTCACCGTGGTCCCTTCCGAAGGCCGGGACGAGGCCTGGTTTGTGGTCCGGCGCCGGCGCAAAGACCCGAAAAGCGGCGAATGGAGCGAAATCCGCACCCTGGAGCGGCTGGACCCGCCCTTTGACGCCCCCCTGAGCGAGCCGGAGGCGGAAGCGGCCTTTTTTGTGGATTCCGGCCTGTCTTACCAGGGAGCGCCCGTGGAGCGCGTGTCCGGCCTGGATCATCTGGAAGGTCGCGAGGTGCAGATTCTGGCCGACGGATGGGTACACCCCCCCAAGATGGTGGAAAACGGCGCGATACGCTTGCGGACCCCGGCCTCAATCATCCACGTGGGCCTCGGCTACGTTTCCGATGTGGCTCCGATGGCCTCGGAACCCACGGAAGCCCAGGGCGCGGCCCTGGGGATGATCCGCCGGGTCGGCCGGGTACGCTTTCGCCTGTATCGAACTCTGGGTTGCAAGGTCGGGCCGGATGCGGAGCACTTGCACGACGTCCCCTTCCGCCAGGCCCGGCACGAAATAGGCAAAGCTTTGCCGCTGTTCAGCGGCGATCGTTCCGTGTTGATCGATTCCGACGCGGCTGCCGAGACCGGGGTCTACTTCAGACAGGACGACCCGCTGCCGTTCACGCTTATGGCCGTGGCCCACGAGCTGGAAGTGGGGGAGTTGTGATCACCCGCTTTCATGGCTTGGCCCTAGTCGAAGCCGGCCCGGAGCATCTTGCGGCCGTTACCCGGAACCTGCGCCCCGAGGACCGCCGCGAGGCCGAAGCAATTGAGACCCGCGTACGCGGCGGGCTCTCCGTGGAGGAACGCCTGGCGGACGGGTTCGCCCGTTCGCGCCCCCGCTTCGTCCTGGTGCGGGAAAGGGGCGGGAAAATCCTGGCCCTGGGCGGCGTGGTGCCGTTTGGAGCGGAAAGCCCCCCCTGGGGAAGCCCCTGGATGGTGGGAACTCCCGCCCTGGATGCCGTTCCGGGAGCAGCTCCACGCGCCCTGCGCGCGGCGTTCCGGCTGGTTCGGAACCGCTTTGCCGGTCTGGCGAACCTCATTTCGGAGGAGAGTCGGAGCAGCCTTCGCCTTGTGGAGCGCCTGGGGTTCGGCTCGGTTCCGGTATCGTTTCCGCAGGCGGATCAGGGAGCCCCGGGCGGAGCCGTGCGGCTTTTTTACTGCAACCTCAACAAAGGAGATCACCATGTGCATGGGATATGACCCGCTTTCAGCCGTGCTTGGCGCGACTCTCGGCGTGGCCCGCGCGGTCACGACGCATTCACGGGGAGAAGCCGAGCAGAGAGCCCGCGAACAGACGGCGGCCAATGAAGCCGCCATGACGGAGTATCAGGCCCGCCTGAAAGACCATCAGGCCCGTCTGAATACCTATGACGCGGATAAAGCCAAGCGCGACGCCGCCCGCGAACACGCGGCCCGCGACGGGGTCACTCGCTCGCTCCTGGCCACGCGCGGGGTGGAGCTGGACGGCGGCTCCGCCTTGGATGTGCTGGTGGATTCGGCCCGCCGCAGGGCGGAAGACCTGTTCGCCATTGACGACGACGCGGAACGAAAGAACGCCGGGCTGCGCTATGAGTCCTCGCTGTTGCGCGCCCAAGCGAAGTCGAAGATTGAAGCGGCGAAAGACAGACGCAGCGCCGTGGAGAAGGGGTTCGGGCTGTTTGACACTTTCGCGCCGTCCATCGGCCGGGTCGGAACCCTGTTTTCATAGAACGCCGGGGGGCTCCGCCTTTCGGCGGGTACGCATCGGCGGGCGCCCCGACGGCAAGCAACGGGAGAAAATATGTCCATACGCATACCGGGCTCCGGCCCGCAAACCATGTTTTGGGAGCGCCCGACCCCGGTGGAGGAGCCGGAATCCCCGGATCGCTCCCTGGCCGCCCTTGAGCTGGCGCACAAAGCCGACAAGGCCATGCGGCAATTTCTTGAGCGGCCGGACGGAGGAACCGGCAATCGGGACGGCAAAAACGTTCTCAGGCCGCCGGACGCGGATTTTCTTCGCTCCGTTCTGGCCGACGCGCCGGATGATGCCGTACGGGAGGAGGCCGGCGGGCACCTGGCCGCGTCCATGACCTCGTTCGCCCTGGAAAACGCGGCCCTCCGGGCGCGCCGGCGCGACACTCTGCGCGGGGAGGCTTTGCAACGCAGGCAGGCCGACGCTGCCGGACATATCTCCCGGCTGACGGAGATCATTGCCGGAAATTCGGAGCCGGAACTGCGCAAAACAGCGGCCGAGGCCGTATTGGCTCAACTGCAATCCCTGAGGGTGGCGCAACGGGTCGCGGGGCGAGCCGGGGCCGAACTCTCCGCAAACACGCAAAGGCGGACGACATGACAATCAGTTCCCGCGCGATTATGCGCGAGCAATATGTGGGCGATACCCTGCAAAAGGACTGGCCGGTGGGCTTTCCCTTTTTGCGGGGCGAGGATCTGGGGGTGATTCTGACCGACCCGGCCGGCGGGGAAAAACGTCTGATCTGCGGTGCGGACTACACGGTAACCCGCGCCGCGGAGCAGGCGGGCGGCACGGTACACGTCGAGGTGCCCTCAGGTTGGGGACTGACTATTTTTCCGGATCAGCCATTCACTCAGGAAACGGACTTCCGCAACAACGGCATCCTGGATGCCGAGGTGTTGGAATATTCCCTGGATAAACTCACCCTGATGTGCCTGCAACTGAAAGAGCGGCAGGGCCGGAGTATGCAGCTCGCCGAGGGTGATGCGCGTACTCCGGAAGAATTGCGCGAATCCCTGCTCGGAGCCCGTGAAATTGCCCTGGCCGCGGCGGCCGACGCGGCCGGAAAGGCTGAAAACGCGGCCCTGCATCTGGCCGTGGCGGCAGAAAAGGCGAAAGACGCGGAGCGCGCGGCTCTCCGAGCCGGTGAGGATGCCGCGCTGGCGAAGGAGTGGGCCGGGCGGGCCGTCGAATACGCCTCGGGAACCGGTATGGCCGCTCCCGGCGCGGCGGGTCTGGTGCCTTCCGGCGGCCGGGCCGGGATGTACTACCGGGTCAATGCGACGGGCACGGCCTATGAGTTCGGCGAACTACCCTCGGCCTCCGGAGCGCATTACAACACACCCGGTTCCCTCGGCCTGATGTCTTTTGCGTCCGACAGGGACTTTGTCAGCAACAACAAGGCGACTACGCCAAGCCAGGTTTCCGGCAGGCTGGAGCAACTCGAGGCGAAGCTCGACCTCCGTTTTGTCGCGCTGGAGGGGAAAGAAGAGGCGGAAGAAGTCACTGCATACGCTCTCACGGCATCAGGCGCCTGGACAGCTCCGAGTGACGGGAGGGTCGCGGTGACCCTCGTGGGGGCGGGTGGCGGAGGCGGCGCGAAGAGCGGCTCCGGCGTGCAAAACGCGGGAGGTGGGGGAGCCGGCGAGATACATACGTTTGTCGAGTATGTGGCCAAGGGGGAGACTTTCGCGGCTGTTGTCGGCGCCCCCAATGGCGGGCAAACCGGCTTCATGCAACGGACGGCGTCCGGCGGGGCGGCCGGGGCCGTCTCCGGAAAGGGTATGGACGGCTACACGCTTGTTCCCGCCGTGTTCGGCCTCTCCCTGCCCACAGGAACGGGGGGCAACGGCTCAAATAATGGGGCGCAATATGCCTATACCACCAAGTATGGCGGGGGGACCGGTTTTGGGGCGGGGGGCGGCGGGTGCATCTCGTCCTCGACCTCCTGTTCGGCCAACGCCGGGAACGGCACACCCGGCCTGATCCTCATTTATTTCCAGCCGGTCGTGCTGAAGGAGTCGAAAGATGCATAAAACCTACGCGCTCATTGAGAATGAGCATGTAAGCAATCTGGTGTTGGCGGCCGGGCCGGACTCGCTGCCGGGGCAAAAGCTGCTGGAGGCTTTCCCGCACACGGCTGTGGGCGATGCCCTGGTCGGCGGCGTGTTGCCGGGGGTGCGGGTGCCCACAGTGGAGGAAGCGCGCGCGGCCAAGCTCGCGGAGGTCATGGACGCCTACCGGGCCGCTTTCGCGCCTGTAGAGGCGGTGTACCCGGCGGCCGAACGGGAAGGCTGGCCCGTGCAGGAAGCCGAAGCCCGCGCGGTTCTGGCCGATCCGGCGGCGGAAACGCCGGTGCTCTCCCTGTTGGTGAAATTGCGCGACCGGGGCGAGACGGTGCCGGCCCTGGCGGCCAAGGTGCTGGCCAATGCGGGCCGCTGGCGGATGCTTTACGCCACGCTGACCGGACAACAACAGCGCATGTACGCGAATGTTTCGGCTCTGGCGGATGCCGCTTCCGTTCAGGCCTACCTTGTGACCTATCAGTTGCCGGAGGTGTTCCAATGAGCGCCGACGGATGCTCCGGCGGTATGGACGCTCTGGCACGCTGGTGGAACAAGTACCTGCGTGGGGTCGGAGAAGGCCGCCCCCTGGCTTTTACCGCCTGCTGTGACGAGCATGATCTCTTTTACGAGCAGGGCGGCCGGAGGAACGGCCGGGCATGGCCGCGCTATCTGTGGGATGAATGGCGCGACAGGCTTTTTGCCGATGCCTTGCTGCGCCGTTGCATCGCGGGCGATCTGAAGCGACGCGGCCGCCCCCTGTGGGTGCGCCTGCATGTGCCCTGGCTGTTCTGGCTCGGGGCGCGGCTCGGTGGGGTCTGTTACTGGGGGCGGTAAGCCGGGAGCGGCGGCGGAGGCCGGCGTGTCGCGGTTTCGCGGCACGCCGGCTGTATGCAGGGGCTTTTTCCCGCCGTCAAACGGCAGGGCGAGATGGGAGGAAATCAGCAGGGCGGCGAGGTCGCCCTGTTGCGTTTCCACGTCACAAAGCAGGCGAAAGTATTTGTCGCGCCGGATGTTGCGCAGGATGACCGTCGACCCCGGCGGCGCGACGCGTTCCACCAACGCTTTGGCGGTTAAGGCCGAGCGCTTGACCTCTGGGTCCGGATCGGAAAGCTCCGATGTGTCGCAGCCCGCCACACGAATACCGATGCGCCGGCCGACAACCGGCGGGAAGGCGGGAATGTCCACGAGAAGGGAGTCGCCGTCGATCACCCGCACGACCACGGCCGAGGCATCCGGCTGCTGGGAGTTTTCCCTCGCAGCGGCCGGTGCGGCGCTCAATAGGATGAGCAGGGCGATACCGAGAAATCGGGGCATGAGAGTTCATAGCCCGTTCCGAATAATAAGTAAATCTATATAATATAGTTTATTTACGCCGTTTGCGTGGAGAACCCCCGCCGGAAGCTTTTGTCCGCCCCCGCCTCGGGGGCCGGCCCGCGTCGCTTGTCGAGCGGCGTCTTTCCGTTCCGGCCCGGCCGCGCGGCGGGGGAGGGCGCTGCTCCTGCCGCAACGGAAGGGAGAGGGCGCTCGCCCCACCTTCCACGGCCAAATCCGCCGGAGCGAGGTCGATCTCCAGGCGGGCCAGGCTCGCTTCCAACAGGCGCACGCGCAGAGGCCCGCCGGGGCGGAAGGTCCGCCGGGTGCGCCGGCCGCGCAGTTCCTGACGCTCGGCAATATACTCGTAATAGTCGTCGGTCAGAAATCCCAGGCGGATCATGCCTTCACAGAGCACCTCCGGCAGCTCGACGAACAGGCCGAACTCGGCCACGGAGGATACCACCCCATCCAGATCCTCACCGATGCGCCCACGCAGATGCAGGATGGACAGGCGTTTGTGGATCTCGCGCTCCGCTTCCATGGCCGCCCGCTCGCAGAGGTTGAGATCCTCGCAGATACGCTCCTGGCGGACGAAAGAAGGCGGCGCCCCATACCCCGGCAGGCCCAGGGCGTGCTTGAGAGCCCGATGGACCATGAGATCCGCGTAACGGCGGATGGGCGAGGTGAAATGGCAGTAACACTCGGAGGCCAGGCCGAAGTGCCCCTCGGCCTCGGGGCTGTAGCGGGCCTGCATCATGGCCCGCAGCACCAGCCGATTGACCGTGTACTCACGGGGCGTTCCGGCCGCCGCTCGGAGCGCGGCGCGCACGTCCGGGGCCGGCCGGCCTTTGCTTCGAGGAGCCTTCTTGACGGGGGCCTTGCCGGCAGGATCCACCAGCCCGGCGTTTGCCAGATAGGCGGCCAGGGTTTCCAGCTTTTCCGGGTCCGGGGCCGGGTGCAGGCGGTAGGGGAAGGTCGCGCCCTTGCCGCGCAGGAAGCGGGCCACGGCCTCGTTGGCCGCGATCATGCATTCCTCGATCAGCCGATGCCCCCAGTGACGCTCGCGAGGGCGGACCCCTTCGATGTGCCCCTCCTTGTCGAAGAAAAACGCGGCCTCGGGCAGGTCGAAATCCAGGGAACCGCGCCGGGTGCGCACATCCGCCAGAACGCGGGCCAGCTTGAGGGCGGAGCGCAGCATGGGCGTGAGCGCCTCCGGCAGGGCGCCGGGTTGCGGCGTGTCGAGCAGGAGCCCGTCCCGGACCTGATCGTAGGTCAGCCGGGCCGAGCTTTGGATCACGGCCGGGTAAAAGTCCGCGCGCCCCACCGCGCCCGATGGAGAAACCAGAAGTTCGGCCGTCATGACCAGGCGCGGCACTTGTGGGTTCAGGCTGCACAGGCCGTTGGACAAGGCGTGGGGCAGCATGGGCTCCACCGAGCGGGGGAAATACCAGGAGTTGCCCCGGCGCTTGGCCTCGCGGTCCAGGGGGGAGTCTTCCGGCACGGCGTGGGCCACGTCGGCGATGGATACCAGCAGGCGGAACCCGGCCGGGGTTTCCTCCACCAGGATCGCGTCATCGAAATCTTTGGCGTCCGCACCGTCGATGGTCACAAAGGGCAGATCGCGCAGATCCCGGCGGCCGGTGAAATCCGTCTCGTCCGGGTGCTCCGGCAGTTTGCCAGCCTGGGCCAGGGCCTCGGCCGGGAAGGGGCCGGGCGCGGCGTGCATACTTTTGGTCAGGCGTTCCTGGGCCTCGGGGCTGTCTTCGTTGCCCACATCGGCTGTGGCCACAGCCGAGCACAGGCCCGGCCCCACGGTTTCGCCCGGCCGGACCAGGAGCAGACCACCCCGCTGCGGCGCTTTGGGCAGTGTGGAGACATCCACCAGGAACAGGGTCTGGAGGCGCGGCGACAGAGGGGTGCACATCCACTGGCCGTCAGGCTGCTCGCGCACGGGCGTGACCGGAATTTCCACCAGACCGCGGCGGAGAACCTCCACCACCCGACCTTCGGCGCGGGGCCCGGTCCTGCCGGGCAGAAGCACGGCGCGGACCGTGTCGCCGTGGCGGGCGTCCCCGAGGTTGGCCGGGTGCAGGTAAACATCCTGCCCGCCCGAGCCGGTACGGGTGAGAAAAACCGCTCCGGAGGGTTGGGCCGAAACCACGCCTTCCACACTTTTGAGTTTGCCCGCGAAGGCGTAGCCGTTACCGGCCCGGACGGCTGAGCCGTTCGCGGCCAGCTCGCGCAGAGCGGCCTGGACGTCGTGCTTGGCCTTGCGCGGCAGATGCAGGATGCGCAGGATCGCATCCAGGTCCAGGGGCCTGCCCGCCTGCCTGAGGCAGTGCAGAACAGCGGCGGGGAAATCCGTGGGGGCATCGTCGGGTGCGAAACGTTTGCTCATGAAAACAGCTCCGGGGCCAGAGCGCCCAGACGCTCCGCCCACCAGTCGGGAAAAGATGTTCCGCCGAACAGGGTGTCACCCCAGACCAGGCGGGTGGTCAGGCTGAAAAAAGGCACAGTGGCGCCGGCCGCGAACGGGGTCAGCTTGACCGCGTCCTTGGCCGTGCAGATCACCGGCAGGCCCGGCGCGATGATGCGCACCGCGTCCGCGCGGTTGAAGGCGTGGTGATCCTTGAAACGGAATACGGCGGCCGGAGCGCGCCCCAACAGGCGTGCTGCCGAAGCCTCCACCCCGCTCGGGTTGCCCACGCCCGTGGCCAGAACGTATTCACCCTCCGGCGTGGAGGCTTCCCCGGCCAGGGGAACCAGTCCGGCCGGCTCCAGGTCGAAGGTGAACAGGGGAACGCCGAAGCGTTCCAGGCGCTTCTCAATCAGGGGCCGAAGGCGGTGGAAGGTTTCAGCGTCGGTTTTGATCAGGAAGGCCGAGGCCGAGCCCAGGGCCGAGGGGCCTTCTCGCCAGGAACCGGCGGGGATGACCCGGCCCCACTCGGCGGCGAGATCGCAGGGGCGCAGCAGAACCAGATCAAGATTCCGGGCCACGCCGAGGTGCTGCATACCGTCGTCGAGCAGGAAGAGGTGCGGGGTCAGGTTGTTTTCGGCGAAGCGGGCTGCCTCTGCCCGGCGGGGGAAGACCACCACCCGGGCCTCCGGGTGGGCGCGGGCCAGCATGAGGGGCTCGTCGCCGCAACGTTCCGGCGGAGTGTCCGGCCCGACGGAAAGGGGGCGGTCGCCGGGCTTGCCTCCATACCCGCGTGAAAGCACCACGGCCCGGATCCCTCGTTTGCCGGCCCAATCCAGCAGAAAGCTTGTCAGGGGGGTTTTGCCCGTGCCGCCCCAGGCGATGTTGCCGATGGAGACGCAGGGAACCTTGGGGCGGTACACTTCTTTTTTCCCGGCGGCGTAAGCGGCGCGCCGGCGCTCCATGAGCAGGGCGTAGGGAGAGGACAGGGGCCGCAGCAGAGGGGCAAGGCGCCTGTACAGGGATTCCGGAATCACGCCCGCCTCATTGCCCTGTCAGGTGCTCGGGCCGGAAGTTCGTGATCAGGTCGCGCATCCGCCGGTCGTCTTCCGAATCTCCCAATCGGGAGAGGTAGGCACGGCGCAGATCTTCGGCTTCCGGAAGCTGGGCCATGAGGGCCGCGACGATGTAGTCCGGGTCGGCGTCTTTGGGCTTGGCCGCGATCTTCTCGTAGCGGACCAGATAGTCACGGTAGCAGTCCAGGTGTTGTTCGCGGGGCGGGCCGCCGACCTTTTCCCGCAGGGTGCAGCGGATGAAGGCCAGGTTCAGGTTGTCTGGGTGTTGGGAAACCAGGATTTCCACATCGTTCAGGGCGTCGGCCGGCCGGCCGTTTTCGGAGTACACCGAAGCCCTGACGGAGCGCAGGGAAAAATCCTCGGGCGACTTGGCGATTTCCGTGTCCAGAAAGGTGATTAGTTCCGGCAGCTTGGCCGGTTCCTCCGCGACGGAGGACATGAGTTCGTCCAGGCGATCCTGGCGGGGTCGGGTGAAGAACACGAACACGGCCGCCGAAGCGAGCAGGGTGACGAGAATAAGAAGGCCGATCAGGGTATTTTTCATTCATGCACCAGTTCGCGGGCCAGGGCCTCACCTTGTCTGCCGCCGCCGGCCATACGGGCCAGTTCTTCGGCCACCGCCTCGGGGGTGAGCCGGGTGCAGCGGGTGAAGGTGCGGCCGCCTTCCACCCGCTTGTCCACCAGAAAGTGCCGTTTCCCCTTGGCGGCCAGTTTCGGCCAGTGGGTGATCAAAATCATCTGCCGGTCGGTGGAGAGCGCCTCCAGGCGGTCGGCCACCCGGTTCAGGGTCAGGCCGCCCACGCCGGAATCCACCTCGTCGAAGATGAAGGTCGGCTCGGTCCCGGCGCTGCGGCCGATCATCCCGGCCAGGGCCAGAAGAAAGCGCGACAACTCGCCGCCGGAGGCGATGCGGTCCAGGGGTTGGGCCGGTTGGCCGGGGTTGGGCCGCCAGAGCAGACGGGGCCGTTCCTCCAGGCAGTCGTCACGGCCGGAAACCAGGGCGTGCGGGCTGAACTCGACGAGCACCGCCACTTCGTCGGCAAAGCCCAGGTCGCGGAGTTCCTTGCCCAAGGCCTCCGACAACGCTTCGGCCGCTTGCCGGCGGGCGGGGTTGAGGCGCTCGAGCAGGGCGCGTAATTGTCCGGCCAGTTCTTCCTCTTCGGCGGCCAGATGTTTGCGGTCCAGGTCGCAGGAATCGAGAAAGCTGAGATTCTCCGCGATTTCCGTGTGCAGCTCGAGGATTTCCTCCAACGGGCGCTTGAGCTTGCGCTTCAACTGGGCCAGAGCGTAGAGGCGCTCTTCGATGCCGTCGATGTCCGCTTCTTCGGCGGCCTCGGACTCGGCCCGACGCAGGAGGCGTTCCAGGTCTTTCAGGGTGTCGCGCGCGCCGGCCAGGGCGTCCGGAATCTCGGCGAAGTCGTCGCGCACCCTGGCCAGGGTCAGGGCGGCGCGTTCCAAGGAGGACAGGGCGTCCCAGAGGCCGGGGCCTTCGTCATCGCCCGCAAAGGCGGCCAGACCGGCCGCCGCGCTTTCGGTGATCGCAGCCTGGTTGCGAACGGCCGAGCGGGCCTGCTCCAAGGCTTCTTCCTCACCCGGTTTGGGGTTGACGGCGGCAATTTCGGCGGCCTGGAATTCGAGCACGTCGCGTTTGTCTTCCAGGGCGCGAACCTTGTCTTCCAGGGCGGTCAGTTTTTCGGCGCAGGTGCTGAGGAGTTTGACCAGGCGATCTTTTGCTTCCAACAGATCGGGCCGATGCATGAAATCATCGAGCACGGCGGCCTGATAGACCGGCCTGCACAGCTTCTGCCGGCCCTGCTGGGCCGTGTGCAACAGCAGTGAGCCGCGCATCTCAAGGACCGACTCCAGGGAACTCAAGGCGTCGTTGATATACAGCCGGCTGCGGCCGCTTTCGGCCACCAGCTCGCGGCGCAGGATCAGCTCCTTGCCGTCAAGGACGAACAGAGCCTCGACCACGGCTTTTTCCTTGCCGGGGCGGACGAGATCCGACCCGGCCTTCTCGCCGGTGAGAAAGTCCAGGGCCTTGAGAATAAAGCTCTTGCCCGCGCCGGTCTCGCCGGTGATCACATTCATGCCCGGAGCGAATTCCATCTCCAGGTCTTCGATCAGGGCGAGGTCGCGGATGCGCAGGAGCTCAATCATGACCGTGGGGGTTACAGTTTGCAGCGCAGGGTCTTGAGGCCGTCTTCAAACAACACGTCGATCTTGTCCGGACGGATGGCTTTCAGCACCACGCCCCGGCCGAAGGTGGGGTGGACCAACAGGGTTTCGACTTCGAAGCTCTCCTGCATGGAATAGGGCTTGGGCTCCCGGGCCGCGAGGCGGACCATTGCTTCCTGCCAAGCGCTGTGCAGCTTGGCGGCGCCCCGGGGCACGGCCGGGGTTTTGGAAGCGGCGGAAGCCGCGCGCGGGCGCGGCGCGCCCAGTTCCACGGCGTCTTCCCGACTCTGCCCGGCCCGGACCCGGCGCAGGGAGGGGGCCTGCCCGGCCGTCTTGGGTTGCCGGTACTCCCGGTATTTGTGCACGCTGCCGCAGGCCTTGCATTCAACCTTGGCGATCTGCCCGTCCAGGATGAGCATGACCACGTGGCCGGTTACGTCGTTGCAGCGGGAACATTTGGCGGTGATAAAATCACCGGGTTTGGCCGGGGGCATGGGGAATCTCTCCACTGTGAAAGGGTGAACGGGCGGCGTCGCCCGGCGGCGTTCCTTTGAGCGCCAGAGGCAAACCGCACAACATGAAGACAACGGTATCGGCCAGGCGGGCCGCTTCCTGCGCGGCCAAACCGGAAAAATCGCGAAATTGGCGGGACTCCCGGCTTGCCGGAACCAAACCCAGGCCCGTTTCCGTGGTCACGAGCACAACAGGGCAGGGGAGGGCGTACAGTCCGGCGAGGCAGGCGCGGGTGTCGGCCGTGACGGCCTCCTCGTCATTGGGGTCGCGCTCCATGCGCCCGGCGACCCAGACACTCAGGCAGTCGAAGAGCACGCCGCACTTCCCGGGCAGGGGGGAGGGCAGTTCCGGCGGCCGGCCCAAGGGCGTTTCCACGGTCAGCCAGCCCTCGCCTCTCACCGCTTGGTGCGCGGCCACCCGGCGGGCCATGTCCGGGTCGCGGACTTCGGCCGTGGCCGCGTAAATTCTTGTGGGAGCGAGGCTTTCCAGCAGGTTTTGGGCGTAGGCGCTCTTGCCGCTGCGGCATCCGCCGGCCACCAGGATGAAAGGATGGAGACGGGCGCTCATGGAAGGGCCGGGCGCTCCCGCTCGAATTGCGCGGCCACACGATCCAGCAGATCGGCCAGGGCCTGGAAGGCGGCCTCCTTGCCGGGGCCGCGCCGGTTGAGCCAAGCCGCCACGTAGACCAGAGAATCGGTATCCATGCCCTTGGTATCGCCGGCCCGGCGCAAGCTGGAGGCCACAAGCTCCCTGGCGTGCCCGCGCTTGATGATCGCCTGCTGGTAGAGCATCTGCATCGGGGCGCGGTCGGCCGCGTTCGTGTTGTGCAGCAGGCGTTCGTAGGCCACGGCCGCCCGATCTTCGGCCTCGTTGTAAGCGGCCATGCGGGCCTGCAAATCCTCGGCCGCGCAGTAAGCCCGGATGGTCCCGGCCAGCACGCGGGCCCGGCCGGCATAGATGGTGTACATTTCGGCCCGCTCGGCCGGGGTCAGGGGCCTGCCGCCGGCATCCGGAACCCGGCGCTTGTCGGCGGCATCGGCCAGGGCCGCGAAAAAACGCTTGCCGTACATGGTGTACAGGGCGTTGATCATTTCTTTGTTCAGGACGTAAGCGAGTACCTTGTGGCGGCTTGTCGAGCCGCTTTCCGAAGAAACGCCGAACCCACGCAAGGGCAGGCCGAAGGTCATATTGGCCAGCTTGACTCCGGCGGTGGTGACGCCGCGCCCCTGAGCCGCCGGGTGGGTGCCGGCCGGCCAGTAGTTCTCCGCCAGGAAAGAGGCCAAATCCCGAATAAACGCCGGGTGTACCAAAGGATCTACTCCTCTGGCCGCCGGCAGGGAGGCGCCGGGCTCGACCCGGCTCGAGCGCGGGCCGAACAGAACGTCGGTATCCACAGGTTTCTTACTTTGGACTTGCCCTCGCACGCCGGGGGTGGGCCCTTCGGTCGGCGCGGCCTTGTTGTATTCGATGATCGGCACCGCCGGGGCGGTGGGCTCGGCCGGAGTTTCCGGTTGTTGCGGCTCCGGTTCGGCGACCGGCGCGGGCTCTTCCGGAGGAGCCGGCGGCTCCTGCCCAAGAGGAGCGGTTTCCGGCTCGGCGCTCGGAGCCGCCGTGGGCGGGGAAACTTCCGGAAGCTGCGCGGGGGCCGTCGCGTTGCCGGCCGGCCGATCCGTCCGGGGTTGCGCGGTGGGCGTCTCGATCTTGGTGGCGTTCGCCGCCGGGGCGGCCGGCCCGGAATCTCCGGAAGTCAGCCTGTTGAGGAATTCCCGCACGGCTTCCGGGGCCCGATCGCTCGTGCCCCAGTAATAGACCCCGGCCCCCGCCGCGAACAGCAGGATCAGGGCCAAAAGCAGGGATGCGCTTTTGCTGGAGGGGGATTTTTCTTGGCTCATAAGGGAATGCCCTGAATCCCGGCCGGCCGGGTTGGTGCCGGGCGCGAACGCCCGATGCCTTGAGTATATACCGAGGCCGCTCGGGCCGCAATGCTTTGCCGTGAGAAGATTCATCGGGCATTGACAATACCCGCGCGGGAAGCGAGAACACGGGGCGTACCTCATCGATACAAGGGAACAACCATGCCGCAACGCTATTCCGGGTATTTGTTCATCCTTCTGGCAGCCTGGTGCTGGGGGCTCTTGGGAATTCTTTCCAAATTCCTGCTTTCCGGCGGTATGCATCCGCTGGAAGCGGCGTTCTGGCGCTCGGCCTTCGGGGCGCTGCTGTTCATCGCCCACTCCCTGTTTTTCGGCTCATTGAAGATCCAAAAGCGGGCGGATGTGGGCGCCTTCCTGTTCTTCGGGGCGTTTTCCGTGGCTCTTTTTTTCACTTCCTATCAGTATTCGGTGCAACATGCCGGGGCCGCCGTGGCTTCTGTGCTGCTTTATACCGCCCCGGCCTGGGTGGCGGTGTTCTCGCGCCTGTTCTTCAAGGAGTGGATTTCCCCGCTGAAAGTCATGGCCATCGCCATATCCCTCGCGGGCGCGGCTTGTGTGAGTTTTTCCGACGCCGGAGCGTCCGGGGGCGTCTCCCTGGCCGGGATCGCCTTCGGCCTGCTGGCCGGGTTATGTTATTCCTCCCACTACGTGTTTTCCACAATATATTTGGAACGCTATTCGGCGATTACCATTTACGGCTTCGGCATGGCCGTCGGTTCTCTGTTGCTTCTGCCGTTCGTGCCGTTTAGCGACAAAACCCCGTTTGACTGGCTTGTGGCGTTTTCCCTGGGGTTCATTACCTGCTACGTGGCCTACCAGGCATACTGTGCCGGGCTGAGACGCCTGAGCCCGGTGCGCACGGCCGTGTTGGCCACCTTTGAGCCGATTTCCGCCGTGATCATGGCCTGGGTCGTCTGGGACGAGAGGTTGTCGTTCCCGGGGTGGCTCGGGGCCGGCTTGATCCTGGTGGCCGTGTTGCTGATTGTTATGGAACGAAAGACGGACGGGGTGGAGAAAAGCGCGCGGGAAGCTTCACGCTGAGTCCGGGGCAATGGAATGAGGGACGGCCGTGGCGCGGAATGTGCGTCACGGCCGTCCCTCATTGTATTCCAGTGACCTAAAGAGAACTTGTTCCCTGCCCCGCGGCCGCGCCCGGCGCGCCGGCCGTATCGTCGGGAAGGGGTGAATTCGGGGCGGGAATGGGCTCCGCACCGGGGGCCGGCTCCGGGTGATCGGCCGGCGGGAGCGGGGGATCCTGAGGAGCCACCTCGGCCGGGGGAGCCGGGCGCGCGGCTTCCTTGGGCGGGCAGACCAGGAGCACGCGCTCGGGGTGCTCGATATAGCGGGCGTCCACCTCCCGGAAGCAGTCGGGCTTGCCGGGCCAGTTGTTCAGATCCTTGCGCCGGATGGCCAGTACCACTCCGTGCGGGCCGGGCAGCGGCGGCAGTTCGGCCAGGGAGTCGATGTCCTTGACCGGGAAACCGGCGTAATAGGCGTAAATACCGGGGTAGTTCTTGTATGAGAAGGGGAGATAGCCCTTGTCCATCCAACTTTTCATGATCAGGGATTGGGGCTTGGGGCTCAACACTTCGTCAAAGGCCGGGGCCACGTCGCGGGCCAGGGGGTAGGAGAGCAGGGTCATGCCCAGGGCGCAGAACAGCAGCACCCCCTCGGGCCGGGAGCTTTTCAGACACATGAGCAGGAACAGACCCGCCGCGATAAAGCCGAAACCGGCCAGGTAAAAAGCCGGGGAGCCGGAGATCCGCCAAGCGGGCAGACCCAGTCCGGCCGGCGCGTCCACGGCCCCGAAGAACACCAGCGCGGCCGCGAGAAGGGCCAGACCGCCCAGGATCAGCGCCACGGCCATGAGTCTGCGGAACAACGCGGCCCGGAAGCCGGAGAGTTCCAGCACGGCCCGCCCCAGGATCAGGGCCACGGCCGGCAGGGCGGGCAGGTAGTAGATCAGGATTTTGCCGCTCAGGCAGGACAAAAGAATCAGAGCGGACAGGACGATGCACCAGAGAAAGGCCCGGCCTTCGCCTTCCGACCGGCGCAGGGTCAGAAAGCGCTCGCGAGCCGCCCGGCCGAAGGTCCGCCCCCAAGGCAGGCAGAAGAGCGCGAGCGAGAAGGGCAACAGAAGCAACGGCAGGCGCACATAGAACCAGAAAGGCTCCTTGTGGGCGAAGGAGTTCCCGGCCCTGGCCAGGATTTGCCTGCCCCAGACCTCGCGCACAAGATCGTCCCAGGCGCCGATTTCGCCATAAACCAGCGCGACCCAAACCCCGATCATCACGCAGGCCGCCAGAAGCCCGAGGAGCATATCCGGACGTAGAAGCCGACGCGGCCTGCCCCGCCAGAGCACGAAGAAAATCCCGGCCGCCAGGGGCAGGGCCAGACCGAGCGGCCCTTTAATCAGGCAGGCCGTGCCGGCGAGAATGAAGGCAAGAAGGCAGAAGCCGAAGCTTCGCGGCCGGATCAGGGCGTGGTACAGAGCGGCGTAAGAGCAGACGATGCAGGCCGAGAAGAGGAAGTCCATGCGGGCGTAATGCATCAACGCGTACACATAACCACCGCAGAACAGCGTGATGCCCGACGCCAGCAGGGTACGGCCGTCGGCGCGGTCCACAAAGCGGCCCAGAAGCAGGAAGGACAGAAGATAAAGCAGGGCGGAAACGGCCGCGCCCGTGAAGTACAACAGGGGCCCTTCAACCCGGACGATTTCGTAAATTCCGCGCAGGAACCAGAAATACAGGGGCGGCTTGTCCCAGTAGTCTTGCCCGTTCAGTTGCAGGACAACGCCTCGACCGTGCTCCAGCAGGTTGCGGAAGGCGTCGGCGTGGCGCACTTCGTCGGAAAACCACAGGGCGCGGGAATCCAGGCTGAAGAGAGTCTGGGCCGCAAGCATCAGGATCAGGAACAGCCAGGGGGCGTGGGCCGCGACGTCGAATACGCGTGAGCTGAGGCTCGGCGCCATGCCGGAAGGGATCCGAACCACCGGGTGCAGAGCGAAAAACCCTTTGCCCGGCTCAAGCGCCGGTGTTGCGGCCGGAGCGGCCTCTTGTGAAGGAGCTTGGGCACTGGGGGCGACGGTCTCCGGTTCGGGGTGGGATGAAGTCGCGGGGGGCGTGGCCGTTCCGAATTTTTCCGCCGCAAGAGGCAGGGGCAGTTGCCCCGGCACGGGGTCGGCGGTGGGGGCGCTTACGGCCTCCGGTGTTTCGGCCGAAGGCGCGGCGACAGGAGGCGGGACCGGCACTCCCGGTAAGGAGGCCTGAAGGTCGGGGGAATCGTGGTCGGCCTGGCGTTCGGCGGTGTCGTTCATAGGCTCCGCTCCCTGCAGAGGAGGTGGATGATAAGGGCGGCAAAGCTCCCCAGGGCCAACCCGGCGAAGATATCCCACAGGTGGTGCATACCGAGGAAAATGCGCGTGTAGGCCGTCAAGGCCGCGAGCAGCCCGAGAAGCAGGCTCGGCCATATCCCGCGCAGCCGCGCGGCCAGGGGCAGGGTGGAGGTGACGATCTCCGTGGTATGCCCCGAGGGGAATGCATGGTTGCCATGCCGGAAAGTGAAGGGCTCGTAACCCGTTCCCGCGAGCATGGCGTCCGGCCGGGGTTTGCCGACGGCGATTTTCAGGCCTCGAACCAGCAGAAAGGCAATCGCAAGCTGCACCACCGTGTAGACCAGGACGAAGCGCAGCATGGCTTTGTCCTTGCGCCGCGCGGCCCGGAAGAAGAGAGCGGCGTACAGCAGGTAAAAGAGCGGGTTCAGGCCGTAGGTGAGCACGGTCATGGCCAGGGTAAGATCCGGATGAGCCGCTTTTTGTTCCGCGTAATACCCGGCCAGTTCCGCGCCGGTGCCCCGGGATACGGCCAGCCAGCCGAGCATGAGCAGGCAGGGCGCCAGGCAGAGCAGGTGCCGGCCCCAGGGGTAGGGGCGGGGAGAAACGGGGCTGAATGAGGCGGGCATGGTTCGGCGCCGGGAGGCTATTCCCCGGCCTCTTCGCTTTTGATCTGCCGGATGCGCCGGCGCTCTTCCTGGAAGACGTGGCGGATGATGGTTTCCTTGTCGCTTTCGCGCAGGCACACGTAGGAGAGGGCGAAGGGCGTCCTGTCTCTGCCGGTCGTGGGCGGCTCCGGGAGTTTGCGCTCCACCTTGGCGACGCAGGAGGCCGCGCGCAGGGGGAACTCCTCCAGCAGGAGGACCAGTTCCAGGTGGTTGCCGGGGAGCAGCGGCTCCCGGCACTCCAGGTGCAGGGCGTCTCCGCCCAGCAGGGTGACCGTGGCGTCAAGGGGAAAATCGTTGCGCAGGTTGTCGCGCTGCATCTGGCCGAGGATGGCGTCGAGCTTGCGGTCCATATCCGCGAGAAAGCGCAGCACCGTGTCGGGCAGGCGGGATTTGGCCAGAGCCTCGTCGCGCAGGGCCGTCCCGTCCGGGGAATATGTCGGGAACGCGCACAACTGCGGCTCGTCCGGCCCGGTCATGCGGTACATGGCCTTCACCAGGGTCGGAACCGACATGTATTGCTGTTGGGTCACATTCGCCTCCGAAGGACGTGTCCGCGTTGTTGCCGAAGCCGCGCGGGCGCTACTTGCCCGTAGCCAGGAATTGTTTGGCGCGGGTCGCTTCCGGGCTGGAAGGATAACGCTTGACCAACTCGTTCAGGCGCTCCTTGGCCGCGTCCTTTTTACCGGCGTTGTGCAGGGCGATACCCTGCTTGAGCATGGACGATTGAATCTTGGCGCTGCCGGGGTACTTGGCGATGACTTCCTGATAGGCCAGGGCGGCGCGGGCGTAGTCCTTCATCTGGAAATAGGACTCACCCTGCCAGAAGTAGGCGTTGCCGGCCAGCTTGTGCTTGGGGTAGGCGGCGGTGAAGTCCTTGAAGGAGACCACGGCGTCCTGGTACTTGCGCTGGTCGAAGGATTTGATGCCCGCGTTGTAAAGGTTTTCGGCCGTATCGCCGGCAGCGGCCGGGGGAGCGGCAACAACCGGGGCCGGCTCGGAAGGCTGGGCGTAGCCCGCGTCCGAAGGTTGGGCGTAGGGCGCGGCATCGGAGTGCGGCACGGCGCCGGTCCCGGCGGGCATGGGGGCGTCCAGGGATTCGGTGCTCATGGCCATTTGCGAGGCCATCTGGCGCAGCAGGACTTCCATGCGGCGGATCTTCTCGCGCATACCGGCGACTTCGCCGGGTTGCAGGCCCGCGTCGTCCAACCTGCCCTGCACACCGTTCAGATCCTGGCGCATGGTCTGCATCTGGGCCCACATTTCCGCCTGGCCGGGCAGCACCTGCTCGACCTGGCCGACCTGGCCCATGAGGCTCTGGATTTGCTGCTCGTGCCGGGCCACCTGGCTGTTCAGGCTCTCACCCGACGAGGTGCTCCCTCCCTGGGGAATGCATCCGGCGCCCGTTGCGGCAACGCCGAGAAGAAGGAGAAGAAAAGCTCGTTTCATAACGGCGACTCCTTGTGGTTATTTTAAAAATTTTCCTGTCGCCCGACGCATACCGAAGAACAGATACGCCAGACCGCCGATTACCGGCAGAAACATGCCCGCGCAGACCCACAAGGCCCGCTCCTGCGGGGAGGGGAACGTGTGGTGAAAGGCGTGGTAAATGGCCCAGAGGTTCGGCAGGGCGAACAATCCGACCAGGATGTAAAAAAGAACGCCGCTCACCTTTCCTCCGGGGTCTTCCCTTCCGGCCCGAACAGAATATAGAGGGCCGCGATACCCGCCCCCAGGCAGATGCCGATGTCGGCCACGTTGAAGGCCGGCCAGTGGAAATCCTTATAGTGGAAATCGAGAAAATCCACCACCGCCCCGAAACGGATCCTATCCACGGCGTTGCCGACGGCCCCGCCCAGAATCAGGCCGAGCCCGGCCGTAAAGTTTTGGGACTTGGCCGTGCGGGCGATCCACAAGATCGCCCCGGCGGCCACCACCGTGGCGCCCAGGAACAGGCGGGCGGCCCAGGGCGTGGATGGATCGTTCAGAAACCCGAAGGCCGCGCCCAGATTACGCACATGCACCAGGTTGAAAAACTCCGTCATGTACACGCCCTCGTTCAGGGGCAGACCGACGAGCACCAGATGCTTGGTCCAGAGGTCCAGGGCCGCGACCGCTCCGGCCGCTGCGAAGAGCCACAGGTATCTTTTGCCGTTGTATGCGGTGTGTTCCGTCAAAGGAGTATCCTTCGCGCCGGGTTCTCCGGCTCCGCCCACTTGGCGGTCGTTTCATTACACAATCGGGGGGCGGGGGATTGAATCCCCCTGCCCGCCGGAGGCAAATAGGATAAAAGTCTTCGCTCTATCGCGGCGTCTTCAGCACGGCGGTGCAGCGCGGGCAAGCTTCCGGGTGCTCCGGGCTCGTGCCGCGCTCGGTGCTGTAAATCCAGCAACGGGAGCATTTTTCCCCGGCCGCCTTGGCGACCGCAATGCGGACGCCTTCCATGTCCTGGGCCGCGATGGCCCCGGCCGGGGCTGCCGGCGCGTCTTCCAGGGCGAACTGTGAAACGATGAACAGGGCCCGCAGGTCCGTGCCGAGGATTTCCAGGCCGGCGCGCAATTCCGCCGGGGCGTACACGGTCACGGCCGTGTCCAGACCGTGGCCGATGTCGCCGGCTTTGCGCAGGGGCTCGATGGCCCGGGTGATTTCGGCCCGCAGGGCCAGGACCGTGTCCCAGCGAGCCCGCTCTTCAGCGCTGAGGCTGAAGGCCGGAATATCGGCCGAGGTCAGGGCGAAAACCGTGCCCTTGCCCGGCCGTAAGATTTCGGGGATGTGCGAGAATACTTCCTCGGCCGTGAAGGAGAGCACCGGGGCCATATCGGCCGTGAGCAGAAGCAGGATGCGCCACAGGGCGGTCTGGGCCGAGCGCCGGCCCGGGTCGCCGGGGGCCGAGGAATACAGGCGGTCCTTGAGCACGTCCAGGTAGAAGGCCGACAGGTCGGTCACGCAGACGTTGTGCAGGCCGTGGAATACCTTGTGGAATTCATAATCCGTGTAGGCTTTCTGGATTTCCTCATGCACTCGGGAGACCGCGTCCAGGGCGTAGCGGTCCAGAGGGTCGAGGGCCGCGTCGGCCACGGCGTCGGCCGGGCTGAAATCCGCGAGGTTACCGAGCAGATAGCGGCAGGTATTGCGAATGCGCCGGTACGCGTCCACCTGGCGGTTGAGGATCTCGTCGGAAATGCGGATATCCTCGCGGTAGTCCACCGAGGCGACCCAAAGACGCAGGATTTCCGCGCCGTACTTGGCGATGATTTCTTCCGGGGCGACCACGTTGCCCACGGATTTGGACATCTTCTTGCCCTCGCCGTCCACCACGTAGCCGTGGGTGAGCACGGACTTGTACGGCGGCACGCCGCGCGTGCCCATGCTTGCCAGAAGCGAGCTGTGGAACCAGCCGCGGTGCTGGTCGGAGCCTTCCAGGTACAGGTCGGCCGGGAAGCGGCACTCCCTGCGCCGCTCGACCACGGCCGCGAAGCTCGTGCCGGAGTCGAACCAGACGTCGAGGATGTCCGTTTCCTTTTCCCACTCCTTGGCGCCGCACGAAGGGCAGGCCAGCCCGGCCGGAACGATGTCCTCCAGGGGCGCTTCAAACCAGTAGTCGCAGCCGGTGGGGTGCTTGGCGAAGCGCTCGGCCATGTCCTTGTTCCAGGCCGGGTTGTGCCAGGCCTCGCCGCAGCCCTTGCAGAGCAGGGCCACGATGGGCACGCCCCAGGTACGCTGGCGCGAGATGCACCAGTCGGGCCGGTTCTCGATCATCTGATGGATGCGCTCTTCGCCCCAGGCCGGAATCCAGCGCACGTCCTTGCGGATGGCGTCCAGGGTGCGGCTGCGCAGGTTGTTCTTTTCCATCGAGATGAACCACTGGGTCGTGGCCCGGAAGATCACCGGTTTTTTGCAGCGCCAGCAGTGCGGATAGGAGTGCCTGATGTTCCCCTTGGTCAGCAGGTTGCCGTTCGCGTTCAGCTTGGCGATGACCGGCTCGTTGGCCTCGAACACCGTCAGCCCGGCGAAATGCTCCACCGAAGAGAGAAAACGCCCCTCGTCATCCAGGGGGGAGAGGATCTCCAGATTGTTCTCCAGGCCCATCTCGTAGTCTTCGCGGCCGTGGCCGGGAGCGGTGTGCACGCAGCCCGTGCCCGTATCCAGGGTGACGTGCCGGCCGAGAACCACCGGAGAAGGCCGGTCGTAAATGGGGTGTTTGGCGATCAGGCCCTTGAGGGCCTCGCCCTTGACGATGCCGAGAATGGAGGCGCTCACCCAGCCGAAGTGCTTGCGGCATTCGTCAAGCAGGGCTTCGGCCAGAATGTAGCATTCGCCCTCCACGTCCACCAGGGCGTAGTCGGCCTCGGGGTGCAGCGACACGGCCATGTTGTCCGGAATGGTCCAGGGGGTGGTTGTCCAGATCACCAGCCAGGTGTGGCCGGGGACGGCCTTGGGCAGGAACTTGCCCAGACGCTCGTCCGTGACCGGGAAGCGCACGTAATTGGATGGCGAGGTGTGATCGTAGTATTCGACCTCGGCTTCGGCCAGGGCGGTTTTGCAGGAGCAGCACCAGTGAATGGGCTTCTTGCTGCGCACCACCGAGCCGGCGGCCATGAAGTTGCCCAGCTCGCGGGCCGTGGCGGCCTCGTACTCCGGATGCATGGAGAGGTAGGGCTCGTCCCAGACGCCGAACACGCCGAGTCGTTTAAATTCCTTGCGCTGCACGTCAATCCACTTGGCCGCGTATTCGCGGCAGAGCTTGCGGACCACGTGGGCGGGCAGTTCCTTTTTCTTCTCCTTCAGTTCCTGCTCGACCTTCAACTCAATAGGCAGGCCGTGACAGTCCCAGCCGGGCACGTATTCGGCCTTGTAGCCCTGCATATTGCGCGACTTGACGATGATGTCCTTGAGGATCTTGTTCAGGGCCGTGCCCAGGTGAATGTGCCCGTTGGCGTACGGCGGGCCGTCGTGGAGCACGAACACGCCCTTCTCACCGCCGGAAGCCGTCATGGCCGCGTAGGCCCTGTCGTCTTCCCAGCGTTTCAGGGTCTTGGGTTCGCTCTGGGTCAGCCCGGCCTTCATGGGGAAGGCGGTTTCAGGCAGGTTCAACGTCTTTTTATAATCGCTCATGAGGATTCCTTTTGCCGGCGACAGGCTGTGGACGAATTGCGGATTTTGGGCCAAGGCGTGGGGAAAGTCAAGGAAGAGTGTGGGGAAGGCGCAAGAGCGAACGGGCTCCCGAGGCCGGCATCGGGAACCCGTTCAGGGCTCGTTCACCCGGGGGGGATGCTCTATGCCCCGCCGAGGGGCGCTCCTCCTTCACCCAGGTACGCGGCCAGGCGCGGGAAAATTCCCGCGTCCACAGCGGCGACGCGCGCTTCCAGAACGTCGTGAAGCTTGCCGACCTGCCGGACGATCTGTTCCATGCGCTCGTCCTCGTTGACCATCAGCCACATGGTGCAGGTGGAGCCGTCGCCCACCGGCGAGACCAGGATGGCCTCCAGGTTGAAGGCCCGGCGGGCGAACAGGCCGCACACGTGCGACATGACGCCGGGGTGGTTGTTGACGGTCAGGCGCAGGGCCGGAAGCGTTGCGGAATTGTTGAGCTCAGGCATGGGTTTCACCTCCGATCATCCGGCTGTTGGCCGCCCCGGGCGGCACCATGGGGAACACCTTGTCCGCGGCGCGGACGTCCACTTCGATCAGGCGCGGCCCCGGCTCGCGCAGAGCCTTTTCCAGGTCACGCAGCGGGTTGCCGCTTTTATTCAGGTGCACGGCCGGAATGCCGAAACCTTCGGCGATACGCTGAAAATCCGTGCCGCCGGAGTAGCGGGAGGCGAACAGCCGGCCGCCGAAGAACAGGTCTTGCTGTTGCTGCACCAATCCCAGGCCGTTGTTGTTGCAGAGGATGATCTTGACGTTGACCTGTTCCTCGGCGGCCGTGGCCAGCTCCTGGATGTTCATGAGCAGGCTGCCGTCGCCGGTGAAGCAGGCCACCGTGGCCTCGGGGCATTCCAGGGCCGCGCCGATGGCGGCGGGCAGGCCGAAGCCCATCGTGCCCAACCCGGCGGAGGTCAACCAACGGCCCGGCCGGCGGAACGGATAGGCCTGGGCCACGCGCATCTGGTGTTGACCCACGTCCGTGGCGATTACGGCGTCGTCGTCCAGAAAGGCGGCGGCGCGTCGGATGATGCCGTAAGGCGTGAGCGGGTCGTCCAGTCCGGGGAAGGCCGGGGTGCGGGCCCTGAGTTCGGCCGCGCGAGCCGGCCAGGCGGAGCGGTCTTTGCTGTGCAGAAGGGGCTCCAGGGCGTCCAGAGCCCGGCCGGCGTCCGCGACGATCCCGGTGTGCGGCGCGCGCAGCTTGCCCAGTTCGCCGGGGTCGGTGTCGATATGGATGAACTCCGCGTCCGGACAGAACGCTTCCAGGCGGCCGGTGGAGCGGTCGCCCAGGCGGGCGCCGACCACGATGAGCAGATCGCATTCCTCGAGCAACAGGTTGGCGTGCCGGGTTCCGTGCATACCGAGCAGGCCCAGGGAGTGTTCATGGCCGAAAGGGATGACGCCCAGCCCGCGCAGGGACATGGCCGCCGGTATGCGTTGCGTCTCGACCAGGGCCAGAGCCCGCCGGGCCGTGGCCGGGGAGGACGCGCCGCCGCCCAGAAGGACGATCGGCCGCTTGGAGCGGTTGATGCGCTCCGCCGCCTCAGCCAATGCGGCCGGGTCCGGCTCCAGAGGGGCGGCGGGCACCCCCGGCTCGGGCAGGGCGGAGATATCCAGGCCGGCGGCCTGCACGTCCTTGGGGATATCGATCAGCACCGGGCCGGGCCGGCCGCCGGCCGCGATGCGGAAGGCTTCCGGGATCACTCGCGCGAGTTCTCCGGCCGAGCGCACCAGGTAGTTGTGTTTGGCCACCGGCAGGGACATGCCGTAGATGTCCACCTCCTGGAAGGCGTCGGTGCCGATCATCTCCAGAGGCGCCTGGCCGGTGATGCAGACCACAGGCACGGAGTCCAGGCGGGCGTCGGCCAAGGCGGTCAGGGTGTTGGTTGCGCCCGGCCCGGAGGTGGCGAAAAAAACCGCCGGCCTGCCGCTTGAGCGGGCCATCCCCTGGGCAATGAAGCCCGCTCCCTGCTCATGCCGGGCCAGGACGTGGCGGATGCGCGCGCTACGCGAAAGCGCGTCGTACAGGGGCAGGTTGCAGCCGCCGGGAATACCGGCAATGTGGGTTACGCCCTGTTGTTCCAAGAGGTTGATGGTCAGTTCGGCTCCGGACATTCGGCTCATGGCTGCAGGCCTCCTTTGTCTGCCGCCCCTCGGCTTGCTCCGGCGGGCCGCCGCCCGAAAAAGGAAATCCCCGCCGGCTCGCGCCTGCGGGGATTGTGGCTTTGCCGTGCCTGTTCTTCCCTACGACGCAAGTATGGTGCCGCCACGTACGACGACGGCGACGACCAGGCCCGCAAGGGAAGAGATGAACAGGTTCGACAACATGAATAAATTCCTTGTGTCTTTTGCATAGCCTTGGGAGGCCGGGCTTGTCAACAAGGTTTCGCGTGGGGGATCGTCAGGCCGCCTGGCCCCCGGAGGTGTCTTGCGCCTCGACGGGAGGAGCGGTCACGAGAGCGTCCAGTTCCTCTTCGAGAATTTTGGCCGTGCGCGGGCAGACGAGCATTCCGAAATGGCTCACGGCCGGAGTCGGGCGCATATTCCACCCTTGGGGCGGCACGAGGGATGAAGCCGGCTGCACGGCCTCATCCGTGGGGGAGACCAGGGATACGCAGGGGATCGCGGGGGGAGTGGCTTCGAGGGCAATCAGGCCGTGGATGAAGTTCGAACGCGGGGCAAGGTGCTTGCCCAGGCCGAAGGAAAACACGGCGGCCAGTTTGCTGCCCCGGTGCGGCGTGCCCAGGGTGATCAGGCCGGCGGCGCGGGTTGTGTTGCCCTCCCCGGCCATCCACTTGCGCGCCAGAAGGCCGCCCAAGCTGTGGGCCACAAGGATGGGTCTTTGATTGGGAAAGGCGGCTTCGACCAGGTGGATGTGGTCGTCCAGACGGGAGATGATTTCGTCCAGGGATGAAGACAGGCTGTTGTAGCCGAAGGTGGTTACGCGCCGATCTTTTTTCTCGAGGCGGCGGATCAGATAGAGCCATACGCCGGGGCTGTCGTGGATGCCGTGGACCATGATCACGGGGGGGTGGGCAAGGTTACGCTCGGCCCTGAGGGGAGAGGGTTTGCGGGAAAGGAACCACCCGGCCGGGACCAGGCAGGAGGCGGTAAAATAGCCGCCCAGAGCGATGATATAACCCCGGACCACTCTGAAGAGAGATGGGGAAGGGCGCTCGAAGGGCGGGTGTTCGTCGTTTACGGCTTCATACCAGAGCAGGAGCGTGGCCGTGGCCGCGAAAACGATGTAGCCGGCAAGGACAAGGTACAAGAGAAAAAGCATGTTGGACCCGCCTGTGGAGATGAGTGGAGAAGGGAATAAGAGTAATGATGGGGAGTATTTCATAGGTGGTGGTGATTGGCAAGGTGGTGGCCGCCTGTAATGCCTCCCTTAAATCAAGCGGCCATTAAGGGAGAGTTCTTCCGGTTTTTGGCGGTTCCCTCGTGTGCGCTTTGTGGAGTGTTCCAGCCGAGCGCCGAGTGTAAATAGCCAGTGTTAAATTTTTCTATCCAGGCGGATAATTCCTGG
>JAVBQP010000070.1:0-37552 GCA_031548905.1 Desulfovibrio sp.
TATGCTCCCCCACAGGCCGCCGCGCATCTGGCCAACGTCGACATCTCCTCGAAACAGGAATGACCGACCAGCGTTGCGGACGTGATACACTAGGGGGCGGCGGCCTGTTTGCTCTTCATCCTCGTCCGCCTCGCCGGCCCAACCACCGCCGCCCTTGACTTCTGCGCCCTCTCCGCTATGCTCCCCCACAGGCCGCCGCGCATCTGGCCAACGTCGACATCTCCTCGAAACAGGAATGACCGACCAGCGTTGCGGACGTGATATCCTAGGGGGCGGCGGTCTACTGATTATTCATCCTCGCCCGCTTCCTTGGTCCCCCTGGCCGGCCCCCCAAAGAGAAGGGAAGATCTCATCCGCTCCGCCACCTTGTTTTTATACATGCTACGGAATTCAATGTTGTTGCCCCGCAGAATCTGCTCGGCCACATACACGGTTCCGTCCGGATACCGCTTTTCGTAGATGATGCTGTTCGGGCGCCTTCCTCGCGATATCACGTCGGGAGTGCCGACGATCTCGTTGTAACGGGCCATATCGGCGTAGGTAATGGGCTGTTCCCCGACGGCGGCCGCCTGCCTGTTGTGCCTGTCCATGCCGTGCATGACGTCTTCCGCGTTCAAGGCGCGCCTGTGCAGCAGGACGTTGTAGCCCGTCGCGGCCTTGACCCGGGCGGCCTCCTCCGGCCCGGCGATGCCGACCGCGTAGGACGGCTTTTCCCCGCGCAGGGCCGCTCTGTGCAGTTTTTCGGCGACGCCGCGCAGTTGCCCCGCCGTTGCCGGCGGCGGCACGGCGTCCACCCGGAGTTTCCATTGACCGGGTGAGGTTTCCAGGGCAGAAGTGGCAATCGCATGATCTTGCCGATATTTCACCATCAAGCCTGTAGCCTCCCGCCCAGTATAGTATCCGGCTTTATTCCCACTTCCCACAAACAACCTATCCGTCTCGCTCGGCCCGACCTCCCGCAACTCCCGCCCCGCATAATGCATGGCGTCCGGGCCGCGCGAATCGGTGTAATCCATCGCGGGGGGCGTGAGCTTCGAGCGTTTGAGGGCGTCCCGCGTCCGTCTTTGCAGGCTCATTCGTTGCGCTTCTCTCTCCAACTCGTTCCGTGTCGCCGTCCGCCCCGCCCTCGTCAGCCGCAGACCGTGCAAAAAACTTTCGGCGGCCGCCCCCAGACCAAGGCCTTCAAGTACGTTCTTCAGCCGACCCTCGATCTCGCCGTCTTCCGGCCTGGCCGCCAGGTATTCCGTCACCGGGCCGGCCACTTCCGGGTGCCGCTGGACAAGGTTGGACAACCGCTCCTCTTGCCCGTCAAAAGCGGTGAAATCGGCAATAGCCCCGGCGCCCAGCCCCTTGAGCATGGCCGCCCCCTTCGTCCCGGCCGACACTCCCCGCAACAACTTGTTGCCGAACAGGTAGCCCACACCGAACTGCCCCACCCCCGAAGCGCTTCGCCCGAGCGCCGTGTTCGGCGCGGGGAAGACGTTGGGCAGCGTGGGAACGGCCACGGGAGCGCCCTTATCGACGGAGAACCCCTTCCCGCCCTCTCGGAAATCCCAGTTCAGACTGTAATCCATAGCTTCAGGGAGGTGCTTGCGCAGCTTGCCGCCAAGCTCGTAGACCAGATCCTTGGTTTCATCGAGGCCCTTGTGCGCCCCGTGCGCCAAGGCCGGCGCCACTTCCGGGAGGCTGAACAGGGTCGGGGCGAAGCGACGGGCGACATTCACAGCCCGCTTCTCCCCGTCGATCGCCCCACGAACCAGGCCGGGCAGCGGTTCGGCCAGAGCGGACACCGTCGGCGCCGCCCGCCTGGCCATGCGCCGCACATTTTCGGGCAGGGCCATGATGCCCGCCGTGTCTTCCGCCGCCGGGTTCGACCTGGATTCCGCCTTTCCCCGCCCTCCCTGTCCTGGCGCTCTCTTGCCGGGAAACAGCACGGTGCCCCTTCCGAATGGCGTCGGGGGCTCCATCGGCAGCTCGGGCTGAAGCGCGACGGCTCGCACCGGAGCCGCCGCGCGTTCCACCCCGAAAACCACCTCGCGCAGCCAGTCCTCGGTGTCCATGGAGCCGTCTGGCTGGAAGGTGCGCGGGGTATGATCCTTGGTGCGCTTTCGGCGTTCCGCCCCTTCAAAAACGCTTCGGATGAATTCCTCTGTGGACACGGCCTTCCCGCTTTTCCGTTTTTCGCTCACATTGCCTCCTTTTCCCAATATGAAAAACTCCTGGACCGTATCATGGCGGGTTCTTCGAAATTTGGCCGGAAGGGGGTCGGAGCATGGCCGACGGGCTGTCCCGTGCATACGGGGCAACAACGCCCACCTTTTTATACTCGAGCGCAAAATACTCCCGCGCGTAATCAAAAAAATCCCTTGAAGGCCGTCTTGTTCGCGGGTATGAAGGAAGGCCGCGCCGATGTCCGCGCGGCTGTATCTTTTCTTGAAAGGAACCGGCCATGAAAAAGCAGATCAAGAAAGTTGTGCTCGCTTACTCCGGCGGGCTGGACACCTCGGTGATCCTCAAGTGGATCAAAGAGGAATACAAGTGCGAAGTCGTCACCCTGACCTGCGACCTCGGCCAGGAAGAAGACCTGGACGGCGTGGACCAGAAAGCCCTGAGCACCGGCGCGGTCAAGGCCTATGTCGAAGACGTGCGCGAGGACTTCGCCAAGAGCTACATCTTCCCCATGCTGCGCACCGGCGCGGTCTATGAAGGCCGCTACCTGCTCGGAACCTCCATCGCCCGGCCGCTGATCGGCAAAAAGCTGGTGGAAATCGCCCGCAAAGAGGGCGCGGACGCCGTGGCCCACGGCGCTACCGGCAAGGGCAACGACCAGGTCCGCTTCGAGCTGGCCGTCAACGCCCTGGCCCCCGAGCTTTCGGACATCGCGCCCTGGCGGATCTGGAAGCTGCGCTCGCGCACGGATCTCAACGCCTTCGCCGAAAAGCACGGCATTCCGCTCTCTTCCGGCTCCAAGCATTACAGCATGGACCGCAACATGTTGCACCTCTCCTTTGAGGGCGGCGAGCTGGAAGATCCCTGGAACGAAGCCCAGGCCGGCAGCTATATCATGACCGTTCCCCCGGAGAAGGCCCCGGATACCCCCGAATACCTGGAACTGGAGTTCGTGGCCGGCGACCCGGTGGCCGTCAACGGCACGACCCTTTCCCCGGCTGCGATCATGCGCGCCCTGAACGAGATCGGCGGCCGGCACGGCGTGGGCCGCATCGACATGGTCGAGAACCGCTTTGTGGGCATGAAGTCGCGCGGGGTTTACGAGACCCCCGGCGGAACAATCATCCACGCCGCCCACCGCGATCTGGAAGGCATCTGCCTGGACCGCGAGGTCATGCACGTCCGTGACTCCATCCTGCCCCGTTACGCGGCGGCCGTGTACAACGGCTTCTGGTACGCCCCGGAGCGCGAAGCCATGCAGGCCCTGTTCGACAAATCCCAGGAGCGCGTCACCGGCACCGTGCGGCTCAAGCTTTACAAGGGCAACGTCATGCCCGTGGCCCGCAAGTCGCCCCACTCCCTGTTCCGGGCCGACCTGGCCACCTTCGAGCGCGACGAAGTTTACAACCAGGCCGACGCGGCCGGGTTCATCCGCCTGAACGGCCTGCGCATCCAGGGCTACCGCCGCGACATGCAGATCATCGACACCGGCCACGGCGACTAAACGGAAACAACATGGAGGGAGGGCTCGCGCACTGAGAGCCCTCCCCCGAACGGACATTCTCCTCTCCCATCTTCTCTTCCCGGAGCGAAACCATGAGCAAGGCCCAAATGTGGGGCGGGCGCTTCGAGCGGGGCGCCTCCTCTCTGATGCAGGAATTTTCCGAGTCCCTGTCCTTCGATCAGGCCCTGTATGCCCAGGATATCGCCGGCTCCCAGGCCCACGCCCGGATGATGGCCCATGTGGGCGTGATCACCCGAGAAGAAGCCGAAACCCTCTGCCGGGGCTTGGACGCCGTGAAGGCCGAAATCGAATCCGGGGCCTTCACCTGGAAGATCGAGTTGGAAGACGTGCACATGAACATCGAAAGCCGGCTCACGGAACTGGTCGGCGAGGTGGGTAAGAAGCTGCACACGGGCAGAAGCCGCAACGATCAGGTGGCCCTGGCCTTCCGGCTCTTTGTCTCCGATCACATCCGGGAATGGCAAAATCTGCTGCGCGACCTGCTGCGCGCCTTGGCGGACAAAGCGGAAGCCCTCTCCGGCGTGCTGCTCCCCGGCCTGACCCACACCCAGCCGGCCCAGCCCGTTTCCTTGTCGCAGCACCTGCTGGCCTATGCCTGCATGTTCCGGCGCGACCTGGAACGCCTGGAGCAATGCGACCGGCGAACCCGGGTCTGCCCCCTAGGCGCGGCCGCCCTGGCCGGCACCACCTACCCCTTCGACCCGGCCTTCACGGCCCGCGAACTGGATATGTACGGGGTGTTCTCCAACAGCATGGACGCGGTCACCGACCGCGACTTCGCCCTGGAAGCCCTGTTCACGGCCTCCTGCCTGATGATGCACCTCTCGCGCCTGTGCGAGGACGTGATCATGTGGGCCCACCCCGCCCACGGCTACGTGCGCCTACCGGACACCTTCGCCACCGGCTCAAGCATCATGCCCCAGAAAAAGAACCCCGACGCGGCCGAAATCATGCGCGGCAAGACCGGTCGGGTGTACGGCGACCTGATGGCCCTGCTCACGGTCATGAAGGGCCTGCCCCTGACCTACAACCGGGATCAGCAGGAAGACAAGGAGCCGTTTCTGGACGCCGACCGCACCGTGCGCCTCTCCCTGGCCGTGATGGCGGCCATGCTGCGCGACCTCGCCTTCGTGCCCGAAGCCATGCGCGAGGCCCTGGCCCGGGGTTTTCTCAACGCCACCGAACTGGCCGACTACTTGGTGGGCAAGGGCATTCCGTTTCGGGAGGCCCACCACCTGACCGGCGCGGCCGTGGCCCTGGCCGAAAAAGACGGCCTGCGCCTGGAGGAACTGCGCCTGGATGCGCTGCAAAGCATCTGCCCGAACATCGGCGCGGGCGTCTACGACATCCTGAAGCCGGAGGCGGCCGTGGCCCGGCGAGAGACCATCGGCGGCACCGGCCCTCGCTCAACCTTGGCGCAGTTGGCCGAGCTGCGCCGCGTTATTATCTGAAACCCGATCTCTTGACTCCGGCACTTCCCGTACCGATATGCAGATCACGCCCCGGGCGGATGTGCCGCACGGGCTACGATGCGGGCTGGACCCGCTGCTTATGGACTTCTCATCAGAGAGGTAAGAGTCATGTCACGGTTTACACGTCTTTTCTCGGCCACGCTGTTGACGGTGTTGTTTTCATCCATCGGGAGCTTTTCAATGGCTGCCGGATCGCAAGTAACCCTGGTTGAAAACGGCGTTCTCCATAAGGTTTCCTCCTCGCGGGTTTCCGAACCGGAACTGCTCCGCGAAGGATATATCAAGACCAGCGATATGCAGGGCAACCCCGTGTATCTCCACAATTCGCGGATGATGCCGAGCGGCCCGGACGCCGGACACAACATCGACGGGCATTTCCACGAATCGCGGCCGATGCACCCGAACCCCTCCATCTAACTGATGCCGGGCGCCCGCGACGATAACGGGAAGCAGTCGCCCGCGCATATCACCGATTCCCGCCGGCCGGCCGCCTTGGGCACAGTCCTCGGCGGCCGGCCTTCTTTTTCGACAAACGCATACCAAAGGGAAGATCCCCATGTTCACGAGCTTGTTGCCGGCAACACCGCTCGCGGCCCTGCTTTTGACCGGCTGCGCCTCTTCGGCGCGAGGACCGAACGTGGCCCTGGTGGAAAACGGCGAATTACGAAGAGTCCCGGCCTCGCGAGTAGCTGAGCAAGATCTCATCATCAAGGGAGACATCAAGACCACAGACTCCCAGGGCAAATAAATCTCAATTTTCTCAGAGTCGCGCCAAGTCGTATTTCGGCCCCGGCCCATCCCCTACCGCGAGTCCAAACCCAAGCTTGAAATGCGTTCGGCCTGTGGAGTCTCCCTCCCACCCTTGCCAACCGGGGTTCCAGTTGCTATGTTTTGCTCTGGACTCAATCATTTTCTTTAAGGAGCCCCTCGATGAACATGCATAACGGCGTTGCCGCCCAACAAGCCCAACCCCGCGTGGAAGTGACCAACGCCTTCCTGCGGTCTGTTTACAACTGGATGGCCGTCGGCCTCGGCATCACCGCCGCCGTGGCCTGGGTGACCGCTGAAAATTTCTGGACCCTCTACGAAATAATCGGCGGGGGCCTGCAGACCCTGTTCATCGTAGCCATGGTGGCCGAACTGGGCATGGTCTTTTTCCTGAGCGCGCGCATCAACAAGCTCTCCGCCCAAACCGCGACCACAATCTTTCTTGTCTACAGCGCCCTGTCGGGCTTTACCCTTTCCGGCCTGCTGCTGGTCTACACCAGCGCTTCCGTGCTCCAGGCCTTCCTGACCACGGCCGGCATGTTCGCGGCCATCAGCCTGTATGGCCTGACCACCAAGCGTGACCTGGCCGGGCTGGGCAGCTTCTGCGCCATGGGCGTGTTCGGCCTGATCATCGCCATGGTCATCAACCTGTTCATGAAGTCATCCATGCTGGACTTCGGGATCAGCTGCATCGGCGTGCTGATCTTCGTGGGCCTGACCGCCTATGACACCCAGTACCTGAAAGAAATGGGCCAAAGCGTTCCCCAGAACGACGCCACGGCCGTGCGCCGGGGTGTGATCATGGGCGCCCTCAAGATGTACCTCGACTGCATCAACCTGTTCATCATGCTCCTGCGTCTGATCGGCGACCGCCGCTGAGCGACGCGTCCTTTCCGGCTTTCTTCGGCGCGCTCCTTCGGGAGCGCGCTTTTTTTGTTCCGCCCCGGCGCGGTTGAAAATATCCACGCTTCCGTATAGAGCGGGAACATCGGGCTTGAGCACCGCCCGCTTTTTCCACTTCAGCCGCGGGGGACGGTTGTGATCGTTTTTTCCGAAGTATCCCGTTTCAGGACCGCCCGTTGCGGGATTGCCCTTGTTCTCTGGCTCTGCCTCATCGCCTCGGGGGCGCGGGCCGCCTCCGACGACACCGCCCCGGCCACAGCCGGCGCAGAGGAAAGCAAGGAACGCAGTTTTTCCACCGGCACGGCATTCTTTGATGACGCCGCGCTTTCCGGTGGGGTTTACTACTTTCAGCGCTACCGCGATCGCCTGAACATCGATACGGGTCGCTACGAGCGCAACCTGCAACACGCCACCGTGCAGGGCAACGTCGAGTTCAACTCCGGATTTATCGGCAACGTAATCGGCCTGGACGTGGGCGTGTTCGGTTCGGCCGACGTGATGAACCACGGGGCCGTGGACCACGAAATGAGCTTCGTGCCCTGGGGCGACCCCTGGCACCCCAACTGGAACAAAACAAGCACCGAAGACGGCGCCTCCGTGTACAAGGCCCTGCTCAAAGCCAAAGTGGGCAATTTCTGGGGCAAGGCCGGGTATTTCCAGCCTTCCGGGCCGGGCGTGCTCGGGGTGAACTGGTCGATCATGCCCGGCACTTACCGGGGTGTGGAGGCCGGGGCGGACTTCGGCGGCCTTTCCCTGGCCGGGGCCTGGGTCGACGGCTACAAAGCGCCCTGGTATGAGAACATCAACGAATTCCGGCGGACGGACGGCGAAATCAGGGTTTCCCATCTCTGGAGCGCCGGGGCGCGCTACACGTTCGAAAACGGGCTGATGCTCGAGGCGGCCTACGGGGAATCCGAAAACTACCTCAAGAATGCCCACCTCAAGTCCGAATACGGCTTCGGCCTCGGCTCCGGCAAGCTCACCCTGGGTTACCACCTCTACCTTATGGACGATTCCGACGATTCCGACACGAACGAGAACGACATGTTCAGCGGCATCGCCTCGCAACACTATGCCTTCGCCCGCTACAACCTGGAAGCCTGGACCTTCAAACTCGAAGGCACCCACACCCGCGCCCCCTTTGAAAGCTCCAACCAACGCGGCTACTTCGCTTACCGCCTGACCAACCCCAACGGCTCATCCAAAGGGGCCTACGACCCGTGGTGGGATGCCCGCTCGGACTGGAACGCCGACAACGAGACGGCGTTCTTCGCCTATGTGCGGCGCGGCCTGGACGACGTTCTGCCGGTGGCGGGATTCAGCGCCGGCACCGGCGCGGCCTATGGCTTCGACGGCCGGGGCTACGGCGCGGCCGAGCATCTTTCGGAATGGGGTGTGCTCTTCGACCTGGGCTACGAGCACCCCGACGGCCCGCTCAAGGGCGCGTTCGTCAAGGCCCACTACCTGATTTACCGCAACGGCAGCCACAAGCCGGACTGGGAGCCGTACAAGAACGCCTTCCAGGACGAATACGACTTCAAGCTGTTCATGGGTATCCCCTTCAGCCTGTAAGGCACATCGGGCGTAACGCGCAAAGGCGTGGCGGGAGCCTGCAGCTGTGTTGGAAATTTACCGCTGTTTCCAACAAAATAATCGTTGCCTCATTCTCCTTGTGGTATGGGGAAAGAAACCATACCCCGCAAAGGAGGGTCGGAGAATGCAACCCAAGGATACCGATTCCGGCTTCACCAGGCGCGACATGCTGCTGCTCATCGGGCAGGCGGCGGGAAGCTTGGCCCTGTACCAGGCCATGACCTCCCTCGGCTTTGCCGCCGAGACACCGTCGTACAAACGGCCGCTGCGCCTGGAAGGCAACGCCAAGGGCGCTTCGGTGCTCATCCTCGGCGCGGGCCTGGCCGGGATGACCGCCGCCTACGAACTGCGCAAAGCCGGCTACAAAGTCACGGTGCTCGAGTTCCGTGAAAAGGCCGGCGGCCGTTGCTGGACCCTGCGCGGCGGCGACGTGTTCACCGAGCTCGGCGGCGAAACCCAAAAATGCGCCTTCGACAAGGGCCAATACCTCAACCCCGGCCCCTGGCGCATTCCCTATCATCATCACGCCGTGCTGGATTACTGCCGGGAATTCGGCGTCCGCCTCGAGCCATTCTTCCAGGTCAACCACAACGCCTACATGCACTCGAAGAGCGCGTACGAGGGCAAGCCGCAACGCCTACGCCACGTGATGATGGACTTCAACGGCCACTCGGCCGACCTGCTGGCCCGCGCCGTCAACCAGGACAAGCTCGACGAGCCCCTGAGCGCGGGGGACAAGGAACTTTTGCTTGAGGCCCTGCAAAGCTGGGGCGGCCTGGACAAGGACTACCGCTATGTCAAAGGCCCGGACAGCGCCTACCTGCGCGGCTACGCCACGGACCCGGGCGGCGGCCTGATGCCCCGCAAGGCCTATGGCGAGCCCCTGGAATTCAAGGCCCTGCTCAATTCCCGCCTCTGGGCCCACCTGAGCGACTGCCGGGAGTATGAGTACCATACCTCCCTCTTCCAGCCCGAAGGCGGCATGGATATGATCGCCCAGGCCTTCGCCCGTAAGGTGGAAGGCTTGATCCGCTTCAACCTGCGGGTCGGCAAGATCGCCCAGGACGAAAAGGGCGTCACGGTCACGGCCGTGGACCGCAAGACCAACCAGACTTCGCAATTCAAGGCGGACTGGTGTCTATGCACCATTCCCCTGTCCATCCTCAGCCAGTTGGACGTCCAGGTGGGCAAAGACCTCAAGGAAGCCATCGACGCCGTGCCCTACCACGCCTCCTTCAAGGCCGGCCTTCAGTTCAAGCGCCGCTTCTGGGAAGAGGACGAACGCATTTACGGCGGCATCACCTACAGCGACATGCCCATCCGGCTCATCGCCTACCCTATGGCCGGCATCAACCAGGGCGGCAAGGGCGTGCTGCTTGGGGCCTACGCCTTCGGACCGGACGCTTTCAAGTTCAGCTCCATGACCCCCAAGGATCGCCTGGAAAAGGTGCTGGAACTGGACGCGATGATCCACCCCCAATGCCGCGCGGAATTCGAAAACGGTGTTTCCGTGGCCTGGCACCGAGTGCCCTGGACCAACGGCTGCTATGGAATGTGGACGGAACAGACTCGGGCCGCCTACTACGACAACCTGTGCCAAATCGACGGGCGCATTTTGCTGGCCGGGGAACATGCCTCGTTCATCCCCGCCTGGCTTGAAGGCGCGGTGCTTTCGGCCCTGGATGCCTCGGAACGCCTGCACAAGCGCGTGCTGGCCGGTTGATCGGACCTGCGGGGCATTTTGCCGGTGAAAATATTTTTCTGGAAAAATGCTCCGGCGGCCGCATTGGCGGACGCCCGCTTGCGGGCTCGTTCAGAGATCTTTCGGTACCATCGTTTCATTGACGATTTCAAAAAGAAATTGATCTCAGGAGATTTCCCATGCGTACCATAGTTATACTTTCCGCTCTCGTTCTGACGGCCGGCGTCGCCCTGGCGGCCGCCCCCGCCGCGCCGGAAAAAGACCCCTTCCGCGTTACCGACGCCTTTGCCGACACCGACGGCGAAGCCCTGTACCGCTCAAGCTGCCAAAGCTGTCATATGGCCGAGGGCCAAGGCGTCAAAACCGGCGCGGGCATGTACCCGGCCCTGGCCCAAAACCCGAACCTGCAATCGCCGGAGTACACCGTTTCGGTACTGCAAAACGGCCTGCGCGGTATGCCGCCCTTCATCCGGATGATGACCGACGAGCAAATCGCGGCCGTAACCAACTACGTGATCACCCACTTCGGCAACACCAGTTCCACGCTGACCACTGCGGAGCAGGTCAAGGCGACCAACCCCGAACCCCAGACCGGCGAAGAGTAGCCCGTGATTCCCGGGCGGCCCGAGCCCGGCCGGCGTTCTTCCGCGCAATGCCCGGCGCCGCCCTCCCCTTGGGTGAGGCGGCGCCTTGTATTCCCCCGCCTCTGCTTCGGAACACGCAATCACGGAATGGCCGATTGACACCGTTCTTTTTTTCAAGGAAAGTGCCTCGTCAGCAACATTCAGCCGCGATTGCCATGCACAGCGAAAAAATTCTCTGTCGCACAGCGTTTCCGTCGGTGCGCGTGGGGCTATGAGAAGCCTCTCTCCTCCAGGTTGGAGGATTTCATGCGTACCGGTCGACGCCGGCGCTTACGCGCCGCCGGCGCCCCTTCTCCAGGCGGGCGTCTTCTCTGTTGGCCTGAAAAGGCCGTTCCCCCTCTTTCCCCTAATTCTTCACGGCTTTCGTCCCCTCCTCACCGGCTCGCGATTCCCCTGCCGCGCAGGGGTTTTGTTTCCGTCGGGTTGCGCCGTTGTCGGCACCATACCCGTTGCGGCGGCGCGCCGTGAGGACGGACGATCGATCTCCCGTGTACGCCGAGGTGCTTCATGTCTGTGATTTCCGTGGAGAGGCTCGGCTTCTCTTACGGCAAAGAAGTCGTTCTGCGGGACGTCTCCCTGCGGATCAATTCCGGTGATTTCGTCTTGCCTGCTGGGGGAATCCGGCTGCGGCAAAAGCACGTTTCTGCGCCTTATGGCCGGGCTGGCCGAACCGACCTCCGGGAGCATCCATATCAATGATCGGCCCATGATCGGCGCGGGCCTGGACCGGGGCGTGGTCTTTCAGGATTACAGTCTCTTTCCCTGGTTCTCTACCGGCCGGAATATCCTTCTGTCCCTGCGCCGAAAATTTCGTGACAAAAGCAAAAAAGAACTGCGGGAACGCACCCTGCACTGGTTCCGCGAGGTCGGCCTGGAGGAGTCGGTGTACGACAAGTACCCCTTCGAGCTTTCCGGCGGTATGCGCCAGCGGTGCGCCATCTGCCGGGCCTTCGCTCTGGACCCGCCGATCATGCTCATGGACGAGCCCTTCGGCGCGCTGGACGCCATCACCCGGGGCCGGCTGCAACAAATGATTTTGCGCCTGTGGCGGCAGGACGCGGATAAACGCAAAACCATTCTCTTCGTCACCCACGACGTGGACGAGGCGTTGCTCCTGGCGGGCCGGATTTTCGTTTTCGGCTCCAGGCCCGGCCGGCTCATTTACGCCCACGATTTCTCGGAAGGCTCCAAGCCGCCCGCCGAAGAACTTTTTGACGACCCGGAAACCATGCGCCTCAGAACCAAACTCCTGCGGGTTCTGAACAAGGACGCGACCATGCAGGCCGCCAGTGGAGAAGATCCCTCATGAAAAAAACAGCGCTGTTCGTTCTTGCCGCCCTGCTGCCGGCGCTCCTTGTCTTGGGGAGCGTCCCGGCCGTTGCCGGGGATCTGCGCGAGATCAAAATGGCTTACAATCCCCAAACCGGCAATATCCTGGGCTTCATCGCCATTGAGAAGGGCTTCGCCACAAACGAGGGCATTGAGCTGACCCTGGTGCCCTTCTCCAACTCCACGGACGCCCTGAACGCCCTGCAGGCGGGCAAGGTAGACGTGGCCGTTTCGTTCGGCACGGCGGCTCCCCTGACCTTCGTGACCAAGGGCGCCGACTTCACCATCTTCGGCGGCTATGTCTCCGGCGGTATGCCGGTCTATGCCCGGCCGGATTTCGAATACAAGGACATGCATTCCTTCGTGGGCCAAAAAGTGGCCGTGGCCCGCATGTACACCCCGGACATCGTCTGGCGCGGAGCCATGATGAAGGCCGGCCTCGACCCGCAAAAAAGCTGCGAGATCCTTGAGTTCAAAAAACCCACGGACGTGCTTGAGGCGGTCAAGTCCGGCAAGGCCGACGTGGGCGTAGGCACCAATTCCACCTACCTGCAATCCCTGGCCGCCGGCCTGAAGACCATTGCCTGGACCAACGACCTCGACCCCATGCACGTCTGCTGCCGGCCCGTGGGCGGCACCGCCTGGATCAAAGAGAACCCCGACCTGATCACGGCCTTCCTGCGGGCCTGGATCCGCTCCGAAGCGTTCCTGATCGACAACCCGGAAGCCTGCGTCGCCTTCAATGAAAAGTATCTGAAGCTCGACGCGCAGCAGTCCCGGCAGATGCTCCTGGAAACGAACCAGGTTTTCGAGTCCGACCCCAAGGGCAACGGAGTGCGGTACATGTGGAAGCTCCTGGGCGATCTCAAGTATGCCGAGACCGGCGGAATCAACATTGAAGACCACCTGAACACCACTCTGTACAAGCGGGCCCTGGACGAACTTGCGGCCAAGGATCCGGGCAACCGGCACTACGCCGAATTCCAGAAGCGCTACGCCGCGTATAACCAGTAACCGACAAGGATCTTTTTGATGGCAGGCGCTCCACGCGCGTCTTTTCTCGGAGGCTGGGCGGGGACCGCGATCATCGTCGCGGTCGCGGTTCTCGCGTACGAACTCGCCACTGATGTGTTCGGGCTTCTGGACAAGATGCTTTTCCCCGGTTTTTCCCGGGTCATTCCGGCCCTGATCGATTCTCTGCCACGCCTGCTCGAGTCGCTGGGCAGCTCCATGACCCTGCTTGTTCCCGGTTACGCGGCCGGGGCTGTTTCCGGCATTCTGCTCGGCCTGTTCATCGGCCTGCGCCCAGGCCTGAACAAGGCGTTCCGCCCGATCATCTTCGCCTTGAGTCCCATCCCGCCCTCCATGCTCACCCCGTACCTGATCGCGGTGCTGCCGACCTTCTACCTGTCGTCCACGGCGGTCATCTTTGTGGGTTGCTTCTGGCCGTTCCTGTCGGGGACCATCAACGGCATCTCCCTGATCGATCAGAAGTACCTGGACAACGCCAAGGTGCTGGAATTGACGGGCGCGCACCGGTTGTTCCTGGTAATCCTCCCGGCGGCCGCTCCCCTGATCCTGGCCGGGGCCGGCACGGCCCTGACCTTTTCCTTCATCCTTCTGACCGTGGCTGAGATGTTCGCCGTGGATTCCGGCATGGGCCACTTCATCCAATACTATGCCGACTTCTCCGACTACGCCCGGGTCATCGCCGGGCTGCTCTTCTCCACGACGGTCTTCGTGACCATCATGTTCCTGTATGACCGGCTCAAGAAGAAACTGCTCTTCTGGATGCTCAACGACGAAACGCGGGCTTAAGCATGAAAACCATACGAATCGGTTGCGGCTCCGGCGGCTGCACTTACGAACGCCAGGAGCCGGCGGTGGAACTCGTCGAAAAGGGCCGGCTCGACTACTTGATCTTTGAATGCTTGGCCGAGCGGACCATCGCCGCCGCGCAAAAAGAAAAACAGGCCGACCCGGGCAAGGGGTACAACCCCATGCTGGAGGCCAGGATGCGCCGTATCCTGCCCCTTGCCGTCGCCCGTGGGGTGAAAATCATCTCCAACATGGGCGCGGCCAACACGCCTCGGGCCGTGGAGTTGACGACCGCCATCGCCCGCGATCTCGGCCTCTACGGCCTGAAGACGGCCTCCGTACACGGCGACGACATTCTGGATCGGGTACGCGACTACTACGATCTGCCCCTTTGGGATCGCAAAACGCCCCTCGGCAATCTGGACGGGACGATTATTTCCGCCAACGTCTACCTGAGCGGCGATCCCATCCGGGAAGCTCTGGAAACCGGGGCGGACGTGGTCATCACCGGGCGTGTGGCCGACCCGTCCCTGTTCGTGGGTCCGCTCAAACGCGAGTTTGGCTGGAGCGCCGGGAACGAACGGGAGATGGGCCAGGCGATCCTGCTCGGGCATCTGCTGGAGTGCGCGGGGCAGCTCACCGGCGGCTATTACGCCGATCCGGGATACAAGGACGTGGAAAATCTGCACATTCTGGGTTTTCCCATCGCCGAAATCGACGCCACCGGCTGTTTCGCCATTTCCAAGCCGGAAAGTTCCGGCGGCACGGTATGCGTGGATGCCTGCAAGGAGCAGTTGCTGTATGAGATCGGCGACCCGGCCGCGTATATCACCCCGGACGGGATCGCGGATTTCTCCCGCGTGACCTTCGAGCAGGCCGGAAAAGACGTGGTGACGGCCGCCGGCGCCCTGTGCCGGGGCGAACCGGAGCACTACAAGGTCAACATCGGCTACCGCGACTGCTGGACCGGCGAGGCCGGCATCAGCTACGGCGGCCGCAACGCTCTGGACCGCGCCCGGCTTGCCGCCGACATCGTGGCCAAGCGCCTACGCCTGCTCGGCGTGACTCCGGACGAGTATCGAGTGGAGTATATCGGCTGCGATTCCCTTTACGGCCGGGGGATATCCACACGCATGGGCGCGGGCGCGCCGGCGGAAGTCCGGCTGCGCGTCGCGGCCAGGACAAAAACCAAGGAAGAGGCCACGGCCGTGGTTCGGGAGATCGAATGCCTGTACACCAACGGCCCGGCTGGCGGCGCGGGCATCCGCTCCCTGGTGGAGCGGCCGGTCTGCGTGGACAACATCCTCATTCCCCGGGCGGACGTTTCCCCCGAGGTGCGGCTGACGGAGGCGCGGTCGTGAAACTCAAGGACATCGCCCACGCCAGAGCCGGCGACAAGGGAAACCTCTGCAACATCTGTGTCGTTCCTTATGATCCGAAGGATTACCCCCTGCTTGTGGAGCGGCTGACGGCCGAACTGGTCGGGGATTTTTTTCGGGAGTTCCACCCGCGCGCGGTGCGGCGCTATGAAGCCCCATCCATCCACAGTCTGAACTTCGTGCTGGAGGATATCCTGGGCGGCGGCGTGACCCGCAGTCTGGCCCTGGACAAGCACGGCAAATCCCTGGGCATGGCCCTGCTCGAAGTGGACCTCGGTCATTCCGGCGAGCCGGAACGGTAGACCGCCCTTCCCGCCCCGCCCGGCACGTCCACCTGCCGGATCCCGTGCGTATCCGCGCCGATATAAGGCTTCCCGGCTTCCAGCATACGTGTCAAAAGTACGCGAGGGGAGCCCTCCCCATTGTCATTGTGCAGGTCCAGCTTCCAGAGGCGCGCGCCGTATGTGGGCTTTTTGTCCGGCCCTTCGCGCCGCAGTTCCACGGCATCCAACAGAACGGCGCGGGTGGAGGCGGAGCCCGTGCGGATCGCCGTCACCGCGACGAACGAGCCCTCGAACGGCCCCCAGAACGGGGCGGTGTTGCCGAACTCATCCTCTACTCCGACGATGCTCCCGCGCACCTGCCCGATATGGCAGGAAACCAGCACGGCGGCATCGGCCGCATCCTTGTCGGCCAGGGTGTAACCTTGGGAAACAAGGGTGCCCTGCACCAACCGGACGCACTCCGCGAGAATGGGATCGCCGGGGCGAAAACCCGCGGCGGGCAGCACAACGTAGCGTTTTTCCGTATGCGGCGAGCCAAGGGCATCCACGGAAACGGTATGACGCCCGGCGCAGCCGGCAAGGGCGAGAAAAAGAGACAGGCTGAGCAGAAAACGGATGGCGGGGCGCATGGTGGGACTCCTTTCGGCCGGCTTTGGGCGGGAAAATCGACAGATATGCCGCAAAGACTCCATCCCCCGGCAGCATAACCCGGAAAGGCCTGCCCCTCAAGGCAACCTGTGAACTCCAACATACGGCCATGAGGGTTTTAACTTAGTCCCGCAACGGGCATAGCCCGTGTTACGCCAAGAGTTCACATGTGGTTGACACCTCACGGTATCCGCTTGCTATAACCATACGGACTGCGAGTTTGAAAGGCGCGCCCGGCACTCCTTTGGAGTAACCATGTAACCCCAGGTATCGCAATGAAAAAAATCGCCCTGCTTCCACTGTTGCTGCTGTTGCTCCCGATCGTCCACGGATGCGTGAATGCCGGTCGCGGCACCTCGGACTTGGTGCCGACCACCACGCCGACTGAGGTTGTCGCGGACGGCACATTGCTTCTGACCATTCCGGCGGGCTGGGCGATTGTCGCCAATCCGGGATCTCAGACCCTGGCGTATAAGTTGAATGCGGAAAAACAACCGATCGCCAAGGTAATGGCGGCTGATATGAACGCCGGGGACATGCCCGCCCAATCTGAGATCCGGGGTATGACGCAGGCCGAGAAAAACGGCTTTACGCAAAAGTATTCGGCCGAGCAGGAAAGATGGTCGCCCCCCACGGCCAAAACACTTTCCAAAGACGTCACGCTGAAAGAAATCAACGGACTTTGGGCGGTGGTCTTCCATACAACCAGCAAGGACTGGGGAAGCGATCCGGTTCGCATCGTGCGGGCGGACACGCGTGTGGGCGCCAAGCGGTATATCATAGGCGTGAGCTACGGCGAAGAAGTGCATGGCCCCGAAATGGCGGAGGAAGCCGACTCGATTATCGGCTCCCTCCGCTCCCGTGTTTCGGAAAAATGAAGAAAGCTCGGGTGGTGCGCAAGCTGCGCCGGAGGACGCAACCTTACGGCGTCCTTTGACAATTTTCGCTCGATCAAACGAAGAAGCCCCGCGAGGCGTAAACCTTGCGGGGCGTTGTGTTTGGCTGGTGGGCCATCGGTGACTTGAACACCGAACCAACTGATTAAGAGGAAGGTAAGAGCCGTAACTACGGCTCTTACCGGAGTGCTACAGGGAGATAAAACCCTTGCCGCTGCTTGTCGTTTGGTGATATGGCTGTTGCTACGTCGAGCGAAAAAAGGTAGCGGATCGGTAGCGGGAATGGGGGAAAAGGTATCGGCATGGTAGCGGCAAAAAGCGGTGAAAAGCGTGTGAAAACGCGATTCGCCGGAGTGTATACGCGAGAGATTTTGAATAAGCGCACCGGAAAGCCGGATGTCGCCTTTGATATAAACTATCGCGATCAGGACGGCAAGAAGGTGTGGCAGCTTGTGGGGTACAAGAGCGACGGTGTGAACGCGCCCTTTGCCAACCAGAAGCGCGGGGCCATTCTGGACGGTATCACACGGGGCGAAAAGCCCAAGCGTCAACGCCAGGGCAACGGGCTCACCTATGCCGGGGCATGGGCGATATACAGCGAAAAGTGGTTGCCGAACCTCGCCAGGCCGGACGATGAGAAGGGCCGCTATGAGTGGTATCTGAAAGACACGCTCGGGCATCGTCGACTGGACGCGATCTCGCCCGTGGATCTTGAAGATCTGAAGCGCGGCCTTTTTGCAAGAAACCTTGCCCCGGCAACGGTGCGGCTCATTTTGGGCGATGTGCGCAGGGTGTACCGCAAACTTGCCGCGTGGGGGTTGTATGACGGCGCCATTCCCACCGACGCCGTGAAAATACCCAAGCCGGACAACGCCCGCACCCGCTTTCTTACCGAAAAAGACGCCCTGAAGCTGTTGGCGGCGCTGAAAAAGCGCAGTGAGACATGGCATACCATCGCCTTCCTTTCGTTGTACACCGGTATGCGCAAAGGGGAAGTTCTCGCCTTGCGCGGGGAGCACCTTGATTTTGCGGGTGGGCGCATTCTGGTGAAAGACGCCAAAACAGGCAGCCGCGCCGTGCATATGACCGATGAAATCCGCGCCGTGCTTGAAACCATCGTGCCGGATGCCGAAACCGGCCTGTTGTTTCCGGCCCGGAACGGCAAAGGGCAAATCCGGCTTGACGTGGGCAGCAGTTTCAAGCGCGCCGTTGCCGACGCCGAACTGAACAAGGGCATTACGGACAGGCGGCACAAGGTCGTATTTCACACCCTGCGGCATACGTTTTGCTCGTGGCTGGCGAAGGCCGGGGTGCCCCTGTTTACCATCGGCGAACTGGTAGGGCACAGCAGCGTGGAAATGACCAAACGCTACAGCCATCTTTGCCCGGATACCACGCGCAGCGCGGCGGCGAAAATAGGGCCGATGCTGCAACAGGCGCGGGAAAAAGCCGAGAAGGAAGGCGCTACGGTTGATCATGGGTCTTCTGCCTCTTGGATTCAAGATACCGGGCAACCGAAAGACGCTGATACAGAACCTTCTCGCCGTCCTTGACAAAAGAAGGCCCCGAACCGTTGCCGCGATGCTTGCGCAGCGTGGCCGCTTTGAGGCCGAACAGTTTTTCGACTTGTCCTTCCGTCAAATATTCCTTGCGGTTCAGGCGTTCGATTTCCGCCGCCTCCGCGTCCGGGCCGGAAATCCGGGCCAATTCCTGCCGGACACCCTCCCGAACAAGGGCAAGCACCTGTTCAGCGGTTAAAACGGCAACCGTGGTCGCTTCCATGATAGGCTCCATGCCGGCCGTCAGGGCCGGTTGTTATTCCATCTCCCGGCCGCTATTTCGGCCGGACACATAATCCTTGATCGCTTCGTGCGTGTAGCGCACCGAGTCGCCTTTTTCGTATTGCACGAAACGTGGACCTTTTTTTTTGCCGCGCCATGCCTTCAGGGTTCTTGGGCTGAATCCGTAAAGCCGTTGCACCTCAAAGGGGGTCAAGAAGGGTTTTTCCTTCAGCGCGCGAAGGCACGCCGCATCGGCAAAGGCTTCTTTTACGCCCTCTTTCACGGTGGCTTCCAGATCGAAGCCTTCAGGGATTGCCACGGTTGACATGTTTCACCTCTCCAACGCTTTGACATCGTGGATCGGATAGTACGCCGTATCCGCGCCAGGAATGCATACCGGCACATGCCAGCGGCCGGCGGTGTCGCGGACGGGCGGGGCGGCGATGAAGCCGACGGCGCTTTCCAAGGGGATGGAGTCGGCGCATTCGCCGAACTGGACGGATACGCGGGCCATGGTTTTGAAGGCCACGGGCGGGGCTTGCGCCTCGAAAATTTCCGCGCCGGACAACAGGCGGGCGATCAGTTTGCCCACGTCTGCAAGGGGAAGGAACGTATACTTGCCCGCCGGGCTGTACCATTTGCGGTCGATACGCACCCGGAATTCCCCTTCGTCGCTGCTTTGTTCGGGCCATTGACGGGCGTCGAACAGTTCCACGGCGATATTTTTGTCGCCGGTGGACAGTGTGAGATGGTGCGCTTTTTGCCTGTTGGTTGGCATATCCGTTCATCCTGTCGCGTTTTGTGCTTTATGGAGCATAAAACAGGGGTGTTTTTCCGTCTGATTGTGTGCGTTGTGAAGCATGTTTTCCAATCGCTCCGGAAATCAGTATCTTATTTGCAACATGGGCTTTATGGGAAAGCAGTAACCATGATGCAGCAACGCGCCGTAAATCAATGCAGGAATATTGCTGATCATTTCCCGCGCAAGAATCGGCAAGGCCACGAGGTTGACACATTCGATCGGCTCACTTTCGCGCGTTGCCGGGGCCGCCTGATTTCTTCGCATAACGGAGTAATAGACGGAGCATTTCCACGCGGGGATTTCAGGGGAGACTGCGCCCATATGGGCATAGTGTATCCATTCCCCGTCATAGCCGGATTCTTCCCATGCTTCGCGGGCCATAGCTTGTTCTTCCGCTTCCCCTTCTTCAACCTTGCCGCCAATACCGTTCAGAAAGCCCGCCTGCCATTCCGGACGGTTTTTCCTGATCAGGTAGACTTCGGATAGATCCGGGCTGAAAACGAAGCCCAATACATAGTTTTTCATGACAAATGTCTCCTAAATGATGCATCCCCGCCTCATTCCGCGCTACGGTTGCCCGTCCGCGTCATGTATGGCGATGCGTTTTGCCATGTTCACAACTCCGTTAACAACGGCCGGCCAACGTCAATGCGTTTCAAGGCCAGCGCGCAGTATTCCGGGTTCAGTTCAATACCCAGCCATTTGCGGCCAAGGTTGCGCGCAACCATGCCGGTGGTGCCGGAGCCCATGAAGGGATCAAGCACTGTATCGCCTTGGCGGGAACCGGCACGAATGCAGGTTTCCGCCAATATTGGCGGGAAGGTGGCAAAGTGGGCGTCCGGGCAAGGGAAAGTGGGAATGGTCCAGACGGAACGCTTGTTGCGGGTTTGGGTCAAATTCGGCGCATTGCCGTGGCTTTCGCGTTCCTTGTCGGAATCGTTGCCAAAGCTGGCGCCGCCGGTGTAGGCGCCCCCACCCCGGAAAGTTTTGGCATTGCCTTTACCGAAAGCGGGAATGCCGCCCGTGCCTTGGTTGCCGCCGCGTGTGTCGATTCCGGGCCGGGGGGCGCGGTTCTTTCGGTGTTGGCTGTGCGCCTGCCCCGGCCGTTCCAGCTCGTTCACGCTCCGGGCGAAGCTCAACGCTTGGGAGCTTTGCTTGCGGGGACTGTTTCCGTCTGCGTCGTTCTTAGTCAGGGCGGATATCGGTTCGCGGATCGCTTCGGCGTCGTAAAAATATTTGGGGCGTTTGCTGAACAGGAACAGGTATTCGTGAGCGCGGGTGGGGCGATCCGTGCAGCTTTCCGGCATGGGGTTGGGTTTGTGCCAAATGATATCGGCGCGCAAAATCCACCCGGCATCCTGCAGGGCCAAGGCCAGACGCCACGGAAGCCCGAGAAGGTTTTTGGGCGGCAGCGGGCGTTTGACCTTGATCGCTTTGTCGGCATCACTCAAACAGGCATTGCCGTTGAAGCCTTTGCCCTGTTGGCACAGGTACGTATCGCCGTAGTTCACCCACAGGGTGCCGTCATTTTTCAGCACGCGGCGCACTTGGGCAAACACGGCCAACAGGCGTTCGATATGGGCAAACGGGGTTTCTTCAAGGCCGATCTGCCCTTCCGCGCCGTAATCGCGCAGCCCCCAATACGGCGGGCTGGTAACGCAGCACTGGACGCTTTGATCCGGCAGCGCGGAAAGCACGGCCAATGAATCGCCGTTGTACAGGGCGCCGTGTGGGGCGGTGAAAAAGGGGGTCATATCGCTTCCCCCATCCGGGCAATTTCCCGCGCCCGGGCGTCGATCTTGACGTAGGGGCGGGCCTTGCCGGAAACGGTCAGCCCGCAGGATTCGCAAACGGCGCGGCATTCGGCGAGATCGCCGCCAAAGCCGTGGTTGCGGGCCACCATGCGGAAAAAGCGCAGGCCGTGCAGATCCGCCGCCGGGTAGCGGGGAATGAGGTAGGCCAAAACAGCCGCGAGCCAGGCGGGAGGCCGGGAGGGGGCATGGACGGAAGGCGGCGGCGAGAGGTGAACCGCCGTTTTCCCGGCCTCTCGTTTGGTTCGCGGGCGATGTTGGACAACCTTGGACACGACGGCGGGCGCTGGGGCGGATGCCGCGCCCCGCTTGGAACGCCGGGACTTTTTGCCCCGGCCGGCAACGGCTTCCACCGGGCTCGCCGCCGTCGGCCGGACGGTGGCGAGCCCGGTGGAAGCCGTTGCCGGAATGGAGACCGCCCGCTCCAGCAGCCAGGCCGGAAAAGGCCGCATGGACACCGAAGGCGCGGGAACAGCCGGGGCCGCCCGCAGGGCCGGGAAACCTTCGGCCCGGAAAAACGGCACGGTGGCCATGAGTTCCCGGCCGTGGGCGCATTGTTCCCGGCAGGCGGCCAGATCCGCGCCCGAAGACGCGCCCAGAACGTGGGCATAGCATTCAGGCGCGGCAATGCGGCGGGAGGTGAGGGCGCAGGTGGGCATGGCTAGACCGGAATCCCGTTGTGTTCAATGCCGTCTAAAAGCCGACCCGCAGCGGCCTTGCCGACACGGTAAAGGTTCGTCCCCAGTCCGCCGTTTGCTTCGGCCGTACCGTCTCCAATGGAACAGTCAGGCCATGCTGTGGTGCAGTTTTTTGCGGACTGAATATTGCGCTCACCCACCCAGTGATATTCTCCCCATCCCTTAAAAAAGAACGGCACGCCGGAAGCCGCGCACTGATCGCGCAGGCGTCTTGCCCAAGCGGGATGCATGGGGCGGGCGTTGGGGCCGGTTTCGCCGCCGCAGATCACCCAGTCTATCTGCGGGGAAAAGTGTTTGCTGTCAGCATGGGTTTCACCGCATTCGGGGCAGATAAAGCCCTCTACAGGCGAGAGCGATAAAAAGCCGCATCCCGCGCAACGGAACCGGGCAAGGTAAAGCGAAGCGTCCACTTCACCCAGCAGCGGTTCAAAACAAACGAACCGTTTGGCCGCCGGAATGTGACAAAGGGCTTCCACCTTCCACAGTTCGCTGTTGTCGCACACCGTCACCCCAAGCCAGACGTTCGGCAGCGGCCATTCCCACGGCCAGTTCGGACACACCCCCCACCATCCCGCCCTGCCGACGGAGTCATAAACGGCGTCTTCGGGGATGCTGTCATCGACGCGTTTTTCCCGCTTGGCGGTCATGAAATTGATCGCCACCTCCGGCCGCTTGGTCAGCATCATGAATGTATGCTGCGGACACATGGCCATAATGGAAAACACGGAATTCAGTTCATTGCACGGCACGTCTATATGGAACATATCGCCCATGCTGCCCACAAAGATGCGTTGGGGATTTTTCCACCCCAAGGGATCGTAGGCGCGATCCGGGTGATAAGTGATCTTGAACGGGTCCACGGCGTCATACCCGCACCGGCCGCGCAGCCGGGTTTCGGCCACGCGGCGGGCAAAGCAGTTGTCGCAACCGGGGGAAACCAGCGGGCCGGGGCAGCCGGTGATCGGGTTCCATGTGCGGTCACACCATTCGATTGTTGTTTTACTCATACCGTCTTCTTCCGCCAATACTCCCCACACGCCGGGCGGATGGGGGAAAAGTGGGGTTGCGGGCAGGGTTCCCAGCGGTGGCCTTCCGCGCTGCGGCAGCCGCAGGAAAGGCAGCATTCTTCTCCGGCCGGTTCCGGGTGCGCGCAGCATTTTTCATGCCCCCGGCAGGTGCTTTCAAAGCGGAATATTTCGCCGCAGCGGATACAGGCCCAGGCTTCCACTTCATCCATGGCCGCATCTCGGGCGCACTCTTCCGCGCACATGCGGCATTCATCCTCATCTTCAAAAAGATCGAGGCAATGGGGGCAGGTGTAGACGGAAACGGGGGTGGGCATGATTATTCCCCTTCCGCCGGCCGCGTTGCCGTTTCGCGGGTAGTGCTGATCATCGCCCCGCTGAGTTCGGCGATCAAATCGCGCATAGTGTGCAGGTACTCCACTTCACCGGACACCAGGTATGCGTCCACTGCAACAAGGAAATCAGCCTGAATATCCGTGATATCGTCAAGGTGCGGATTGTGGTTTTCCGTGGCGCGTAGATGTTGAGCCAAAAAATCCAACGGGTCGGCGATTTCTCGATATTTGCCAATGAGTATAGTGCAATGGGGCGTTTCTTCTTCCCAGATCAGATATTGCAGAGCCTTGCGGCAGTCTTCCTCTTCGCCTTTGTAAGGAGCGCGCAGAACGTACTTGACGGCGTTCCCCAAACAGAATCCCATATGCTTGGTAATTTCTATGGGCTGCACCGGATACACGGTGTAATGGCCGGGAGCGGTGACGGGATCGTGTTTCACGGCTACACCTCTTCCTGTTCAGGGTTGGCAAGTTCAAATTGCAGATTCTCGACGGCTTCCAGCAGGGCGGCGGGGGTGGAAAACCATTTGTCCGCGCAGCGGTGCAGGATAAGGCCGGGCTTGTCGAGGGGGCCGGACAGGCCGTAGACTTTGGGGCCGGAAACCATGGCCATGGCGGCTTCACAGGCCGCGTCTTTGCCGGCCGGCTCCAGAAACACCACCAGATCGGCAGAGGTGCAGGCGGCGGCGCAAAAGTCGTAGATATCGCCGCGTTCGTCGGAATCGAGCACGAAACGGCGTTCTGCCGGGTTCATGTTTTCCGGCAAGGGTGGGGCTTTTTGCGTCCAGTCGAGCACGGTATGCCCGAGGGCGGCAAGGGCATCGCGCAGCAGCAGCACGGCCATGAGGTTGCGGAAGGAAGAGGCGATGTAGATTTTCATGGCTACCACCGGGACTTTCCGAGCCGGGAAGGGTAAATTTCGCCTGTCGGCCGACCGACGATGCCGCCGCAGTGAAATGCCGGAGGAATGTTGTTCACACACTGGATGGCAATATTCACATTGGGACGGTAATCCCACTCCCGGTTCAACTGGCGCATGCCCGTGGCGATCAGATCCAGCAGTTCCGCTTCGGACTTATCCACCCGGTTTTGCCGCAGGGCGCCGTTTTCCTTTTGCCCAAGGATGGCTTGGGCCTTGAACTCGTAGAATTCGGATTCCACCGCGTGCATGCCTTCCTTGAAGCAGGAAGCGAATTGCGGATGCTTGCGCCGGGCCGCGCATACGGCTTGGGCGATGCGGATCAGCAGATCGCGGCCCACGGTGTCGGCAAGTTCGCGCAGGCGGGCGTGATCTTCTTCAGGGGTGCGGGAACTGGAAGCATCGTTCATCTCACTGCACCCTTTCCGTTTGCGCTTCGGCCTGCCGCAGTTTCGCGGCCTGATCCAGTTCTTCCACTATGCGGGCGAAGTTGAGGCCGTTCGCGTGGTTTTCCATGTGCCGGGCAAGTTCCCCGCCAGCCTTGAGCAGGCAGGCCAGTTCAAAGGAGGCTACCGGGGGAAGGCCGGGGGTTTCGCTGATTTCTTGACAGGCGCGAAGGATGATCGCCAGGCGGGCAAGGTTTTTTACGGCATCGTGGTGGGTCATATTTCCCCCTTGTGGTCTTGGATGACGGCCTGCAGGCCGGCGATCATCATGCCGCCCACCTGGAACACTTCCGCGAGGGCGCGGAGGATGCGCCGGGCTTCCTGCGAGACGATGCGGCCGTCTTCAAGGGCTTTTTCGCCCTCTTCGATCAGGCGGGCGGTTTCGGCCATCATTTTGCGCAGGTCGCGGAACAGTTCCGGGGCCTGCATGGGGTGCGCCTTGTCGATGAGGAAATCGGCGTTGTCGATAATCCAGCGGGGGATCACCGCGTTGCCCAGCACGCAGCAGAGTTTGGGCAGGGTGGGGAGCGAGGGCCAGTAGTCCTGATTATGGAAAATCCGGTTGGCCGTGGATTTGTTCCAGCTCATTGCCGCCGCTATTTCATCCTCCGGCTTGCCGGAAAGGTGAAAGGCCATGCGCATGGCCGCCGGCAGGGAATAGCCGCGCAGGTTGGGCACGGCCCCACCAAGGGGGTATGTTTCGTACAGGTGTTCCATGATGCCTTCCCAGAGAGAAATACACGTTGATTGCCCGCGCCCGTAAGACCAGGCATGAGATAATCGGCTTGCCTATTGCCGCGGAATTTTGGGCTTGGGGCCGGGGCGGACGTATTCCGGGCGCGGCAACAGTTCGGCGGGAACACCGGCCGCGATCAGGACCTCGACATATTCCGGGCGCATGCATTCGCAGTTGAGGGCGCGGGAAAGGCCCATGCCGGTCATGTGCAGCACCTGCCCCAGTTCGGTAAGGGTCTTGCCGCCGGGCAGCTGTTGCCAGAGGCGAAAGGCCGTGCGGCGATCCATACCCGCAAGGGCCAGAATGTCTTGCACGGGCGGCGGGGTTTGCGTATGCTCATACATTGATTGCATGGATTCGACCTCCGGAATCAGGAAAAACTAAGGCGAGTTCGTGTGAGATGATGAATAGCTTAAAATTAATCCAATAGTCAACGCGGATTAAATCTATTTATGCGAGATTTTCGCCAACACTTCAAAATGATTTATGAAAAATTTTCAAAGCTGGCGGAATCAAAAAATGTTCCGGCCAGCAAATTGGCGCTCGGGCGCTATTTGGATGTCTCTCACGGAAAAGCGCAATACTGGGAAAAGGGCAACTGGCCTTCAGCGGAAGATTGTTGGACAATCAGCAAGAAGCTTAATTTTAATCTAATTTGGCTTGTCACCGGCGAGGGCGACCCCGAGGGCGGGGAGGCCGCCCACCGGCCCGCGCCCCAACTGGACGCGCCCCGGCCCATGCCTTTGATGGGGTTGGCTTCCTGCGGGGTGCGCGGGTTGGAACAGATCATGCCCTTTGCCGTGGCCGCTTCGCCGTTGGTATTGGGGCCGCGCGCCTTTGCGGTGATCGCTTCGGGCGAAAGCATGGCCCCGGCCGGGATCGCCTCCGGGCATGTGTGTTATTGCGACCCGGATCAGCCCCCGGCCCCGGAGGAAGCGGTGTTTTTGCGCCGCAAAGACAACTTGGGGGCGCTGAAGTGCTACATCGGCGCGGGCGAACGCGCGGGGTTCCAATCTTTTCGCGGCTGGTTGCCGCCGGACGACAACGGCCGGCGCAAGGAATTTATTTTGGACGTGGAAGAAACCCTGATAGACGCCATCGCGCCGGTGATCTTCGTCCGGCGCAGGCTGTGAGGAAGAGATGAAGGCACTTGGTCTTTGCTTTCTCTGTGCGCTTTTGTGCTTCGGTTGCGCCGGTGTGCCCTTGGTCACCTACACGGCGGCGGACGTGCGCAAGCCGGAAAACCTCTACCGCACGAAAATCTACCCCGAACAAAACATTGCCGGGCTGCGGCAACATCTCACAGAATATAAAATGCGCTGCGGCATGTTGCCCATTATGACCGAAGGCGCTGTAAATTTTGAAACGTTGTCGGACACGGAGGCCGTTCTTTTCGGCCCGGACGCCAACGGCACGGCCGTGGTTATGCAGGCGCGGGAACAGGGCGGGCATACCACGATCACCATATGGGCGCGGAATTGGCGCATAGCCGAGTACCTGACCAACGCCGTTGAAGGCGGGGCGTGCATCAATTCGTTATGGGATTCGCGCATGAAAGAGCACAAGGGCGGGCGGTAGATATGTCGGCTTGGGTATTTATTTTTCTTTGCGTCTTGGTGCTTTTTCTGCTCGTACCGAAGGTTGCGAAGCGGCCGGAAGCAACCGGGATACAGGAATACGAAACGGAATCCGACGAAGAGGAACGCGCCGCCATGGTGGAACTGTGGAAAGAATCGCTGCAAACGCTTTGGACGGGCAGTTTTGACGCGCATTTCGCCTATAAATGGGGCGGCGAACGCACCCGGCGGGACGTGCGCATTGAACGCATTGTAGAGGATGAAGGCGGGGAGTATTTCTTTTACGGATGGTGCGCCCTGCGCGGTGATTATCGGCACTTCAACACGCAAAAGATTTCCAGCAAGGTGAAGGTGCCCTCGAAGGGGCGGTTTTACCACAGCGACGAATTGGTTGCCCTGTTGCTCGGGAGGGAAGAGAAACAAGAATACCCCGAAGCGAAATTGGCCCGCGAAATCGAAGAAATGTACGCATGGGAAAACGACATCCCCGGACTGCTCCGCACTCTGCTCAAAGAGGAACCGCCCGTGGGTCTGGAATACACCCGCCGCGCGGCCTACGGCGTGATTCACGCCCCCGGAAACACGCGGCAATGGTTGATGCGCCTTTACAGCTACATGGCTTACGAAAAACCGAAATTTTGGATCGAACCCTACGGCGGGGAAAAGTTCACCATGTTCGCCGGCGATGATATGCCCGAGGCGGCGCGGCTGTCGCTGGTGGCCCGGATGACGGCAATCAGCCGCGATCTGGAAAACCGCACCAGCGCGTCAAGCTGCCGCGTGGTGGCGCCGTCTTCTGTGCGGTGGATAATTTCCCGCAGCGCGTCGAAATCTCCCAGCGATTCTTCCAGCCAGTCCAAAAGCGGCATGCCGTCATCCGGCGTAGCCTGCATAACCATATTGTGTATCCTCCCATTGCGGTTGATTTCCCCCTCTTGCAACAGGAAAATACATAATACGGAAAGAAGATTATTCAAGTCCTCTTTCGCTTGATTGATTGCGCCGCAACGAATTATTCTTTGAACGCCCCCGCCCGCCGCAGCACGGCGCACCACGCCCAGTTGATCCACCCGAAGGCGCGGACGCCGCGATAAAAGAGCCGGCCCAGGGCGGGGCCTTTGCCGCGCGTTTGCAGATCGGCCAGCATGCAGGCGAGGAAGAGCCTGTCGGCAAAGAGGCGGTCCGCGCCGCTGCCGCCTTGATCATAGAAGAGATCGTGTTCATCGCAGCAGTATTCAAAAGACGGCGGCGCGCCGGTGAAGACGCGCCACAGCCAGGATACCCCGCAGGAACAGCCGTTGACGGCCACACCTACCCCCACAAAAGCCGGCCGAAGCCCAGTCCCAAAAGGAACAGCCCGGCCCCGATGCCCGCAAGGCCCACAAGAACACCGCCGATTTTCCCTGTACCGCACATGATTCACCTTCCTTATTGTTGCAGATGTTCCAGAACGCTGTATTTCACTTCCACGGCCAGCACGGCTTTCACGGTTTTGGCCGCGTTCACGGCGCGTTCCATGGCGCGTTGCTCCAAGAGGGAGCCCCAGCCGGCCGCGTCCGCCGCTTCCGCGTTGGACACGATGCGGGCGGCGAAGGTTTCCGGCGCGGTGTTGTCCGCTTCGGCCAGCCCCCGCACTCTGGCCACGGCGCGGGCCGTGGCCGTGGCATCGGCCAGAATGCCGCGCGCAAGGGGGTCTTTTACGTCCGCCTCATTGCCCAGCAGGGAACGCGCTCCGGCTTCCTGTTCCGGCCAGCTTTTTTCTTCCAGTTCGGAAAACCGGGCCGAAAGCGCGGCCTTAACCGTGTTGGCCCCGGCGATGATTTCCGCCCCCTTCATGTCTTTGACCTGCGCAAGGGTATATTTGGGCGCGGGCGGGGCATCGGACCAGCCGGCAGGCAGCGGGCCCACCTGATTGACGGTTGCGGGTTCGCCGTCGATCCAGCCCTGTTTGCCCCGGTGATCTTCCTGCATTTCCCATGCGCCGTCTTTTTCGCAGGGCCAAAGCCCGGCCGGGGCCGGGCGCATTTCACCGCGCAGGGCGTTGGGCGGCGGCAGAGTGCCGGGGGAGGCGGGCAACGAGTGGGTGTAGGGGTGCAGGGGATCGGCGGGGTCGAAATAATGGTTGGTTTGGTTCATGGCTTATACTCCAAGGTAGATGGCGGGAATCATGCCGATATTGAGGGGGGTAGTTTCAGTGCCGGAATAGTTGGGGCCCATGCGCGAGCTGTCCAACATTATACCGGCCACGCCGCCGCCTGCGGTACTTCCTCCCGCCATGATGTTTGTGCCGGTGCCGTATAAAGCTCCGTTAAAGTTAGGACCAGATCCGGAGCGCAAGAGAGGGGCTGTTCCCGTTATCGGCCGCATGGTGTCATTTTGCACGCTGCCCACCTGCCGGGTGCTGCCGTTGACCATACGCACGAAATATCCCCGGCCGTCCGTATAGAACATGTTGGGAATGCCGATACTTTGCCCGTACACGGCAATGCCCCAGTCCACCTTGTAATTGTTGGAAAAAGCCGAAAGCGCCTTGCCCACGTCTGAATCCAGCGGATACAGATCTCCGTTGCAGAAGCGCCAGCCGAAGGGTAGTTCCGTCAGGCGGTAGGGAAGGGGCAAAATCAACCCCTGAAACAGGGGAGACACAGCCTTTTTCACCAGGATATTCAGGGCGGTAAGGGTGATATAGGGCAGGCCGAACAGGGCCGGGTCGAGCGCGCCGGCCTGCGCTTCGCTGTCCTTTATGGCCCGCGTGAGGCCGGGCTCGGTATCCGTGGCCGTGGATATGCGCGGCTCGTTGCCCACGGGTTGACCGAATTCCACATCCACCGGGGTTGTGGCTATGGCCCCGGCGCTGATTGTTACCTGCGTTCTGTCCGCGCCGGTATCGTAGGCGGTTTCCTGCACCCAGGTACCCAGGGTTGCGTCGCCTTCGAAGGTGAGCAGCAGGCCACGCCGGGGGGTGTAGATTTGGCGTTTATCCCCGGCAACGGAAAAGGCCGTGTCGGACACGCGGGCGATATCGTCCGGGTCCGGCTCCGGGTTCCACCAGTCGCTTGCCGGGGCATCGCCTTTTAAGGTGCCGTCCGGGTTCAGGGACACGGAAAGGCGGGCGTTCAGGGTGGCGGCATCGCCCCGCGCGGCGGTCACTTCCGTTGTCAGAGCAGCCACGCCGGGAGAGGCGGAAGCGAAATCGACCCACGCGCCGCCGTCGAACAGGAACAGGCGGGCGGGGTTCATGTCCGTGCGAAAGCAGGGTTGCCCCGTGGTGGGGTTTTCCGGGAACTGGATACCGGAAAACTGGGAGCGCACGGCGTCAAGGTTGTTGTTGAGAATGCCGTACAGCTCGCCAAAGGTGGTGACGCCGGAAATAAGTTTGCGAAAATCCTGCATTAAAACCCCCGTACTTCGATTTTTACGCGCGCCGCGTGGGCGTTGCCGTCCCTGTCGAAACAGCGCACGGTGAATTGATCCGGCGCATCTTCCACGGCCGGGGTGTAGGGCAGCGTACCCAAGACGGTAACGCCCACATAATAGGGTTGGTGCAGCATGGGCCGCAGGCCGATGCCGGTTATGGCGAAGGTGAGCCCGCCGGCGGGGATATCCGCCTCGAATATTTTTTCCTGTTCCTCAACGTCCGCAATGCCGGAAAGGCGGGTGAAGGCGTAGTTTGCCCCCGCTTCGTCAATGGCCGTGGTGTAGCGAAACTGCAGATACCGGGCGGTGATTTCCAGCGCGCTTGTCCATTCCTGCCAGTCTGACCACGCTTGATCCTCCCCCGCGCAGCGGAAGGCGGCCCGGTAGGAAGCGAAGGTGGAAACGTGGATGTCCGTATCGCGCGGGAAGGTTTGATCCGTGCGGTGGGGTACGGTTTGATCCGTTACAAAAAGAATGCGGGAAGAAAATTCCGCGTGCATGCGGAAATCGAAAACGGTTTCCACGCCGATATCGTAGATTTGCGAAGTGTACACGCCCTGTTGATAATCGCCGGTGTAGGCGGTGATTTCCGGGGATTGGTCCGTATAGTCCGGCCTGTCTGTATCCACCAGGCCGGGGACCCAGACCACGCGGGTATCGTTGTTTGCCGGCAGAAGGTAGAACAGATCCGCCGTGGGCACGCCGGTGGGGAGTTCGTCGGATTGCCAGACCACGTTGAGGGTGCCGGAAATGTCGATGGTCAGCAGGGCGTCCGCCGCGTTTATGGAGTACACCCCGCTTTGATCCACGGCCTTGATCCAGAAGCGATAGGTGCCGTCCATGGGCGGGTTCCATGCGGCCGTGTTGGCGGTTACGCCGTCGAGAATCACTTGCCCGGCGTTCCAGGAAACCCCCAGGCGAATTTCATAGGCCCAGAGGTCCGCATCCGGCACATGATCCCAGTCAAAGCGCACGGTATCGCCCTGTGCCACGGCGCGGAAGTTCAATACATCGTGCGGCGGAGCCAGTTTGCCGAGCAAGGTTATGGTCGCTTTTTCTCCGGTTTCCGCAGCGCCTACGGAAACGGCTACTTCGTAAGTTGCGCCCACGATCAGGGGATCGGCTATTTCAAAGTTGGGCGTTGTGGCGCGGCCGGCCCGCTTCCATTCCAGCGTGCCTTGCTCCCGATACCAGACGTTCCAGAACAGGGCGTTGCCCCGCCACGAAAGGCCGATGCAGGAACGCCCGGAGCCGTCCGGGCCGCCGGGTTGCCAGATTTCCACCGCCTTCAGGCCGCGAATGAACAGGCCGCCGGCATCGTCCACTTCCGGCACGTCGATCACTTCATCGTCGTAGATTTCCGGGACGTATTCCAGCAGCTGCAGGCGCTTTTTTTGATCCGCCGCCGTCTGCATTTTTTCCACGGTAAAGGATTTGGTCACCCGGCCCACTTCGCCGAAAGCGTACTTGGAATCCACCGGCAGTTCGCTTTGCAGCGGTTTGGAAAGCAACAGGGTATCGGTTGTTTCCGTTTGCGTTACGCCCACCACGTAGGCGTATTCGCGTTCGTCCGTTTCGATGTGCTGCACGGAAACGGCGTATTGCGTGCCGGGGTGCAGGGTTATTTCACGGTCGAGTTGCAGGGTGTCTTGTCCGTTTTCCACCACCCGGCCGGAGGCGCTGCCGTGCAGCTCGTCAAAGGCCAGATCGACCAGATCGCCCGGCAGGCAGTGGATCGCTTCCGTACCGGTTTCAAAGCTGGGCATAAAGGTGAGGTAGCGGTTGCGCAGCATTTGCCCCCGGCCGAAGACCAGGGCGGCTTTGCGATCCGTGCAGCCGTACAGGGTGCGCTGGGCCTTGATTTCCGCCCGGCCTACGGTGTCGAAGCCGTCTTGATAGATTTCCACGGTTTGGCGCTGGTAGTCGGCTTCGGCGTCAAAGTAGGTGAGCTCCAACACGTTGGCGCGATCCTGCATGGGCAGCCAAGCTTTTTCGAGGGAGCCGGTGGTGATGTTGCCAAGGCCTACAAGGAAGGTTTGCCGGGGCAGTTCACGGGGTTTGTCTACAATGCAGGTGAAGCGGGAGCCGATTTGTTCCACCCGGCCCCGGCCCAGGAGGCCAAGCATATCCAAAGTGGTTTTGCCGGAAAGGCCGGATTCAAAATAGAGATCGACGGTGTAGCCTTTTTTATCGCACCATTCGCCCCACTCCAAAAAATCCGCGTACACGATGCGGGTATGCGGCACGGCCTGACCGTAGGCGGCCGGGTCCGGGTGGCCCACAGCCCCGTTGTGCAGGGCGTCGTAACAGGCCCAGGCCGGGTTGCGGGCCGATTTGTACAGGTACACGCGGGCGATAGGATCATACACCCGCACGTAATCGCGGCGGATAAGCCACTGCACCCGGGGCAGACCGCCGGAAATTTGATCTGTGGCCAAAGCGCGCAGGCCGCCCACGGCCGTACAGGGATAGGTGAAATCGTCGTATTGGATGGCCTGAATAAATTCTAAAGCCACATCCGAGCCGTGGCGGGAATCTTCCGTAAGGGAGTTGCGCAGCCGGGCGCGGATTTCGTAGGAGCCTTCCGGCAGGTAGTCGCAAAACAGGGTGTAGCGTTGGTTGTTGGTATCGCGGCCGGTGAGGGGCAAGTAATCGAGCCCGCCGCTTGACGGCGCGTACACGGTTTCCGCGCCCATCCAGCGCCAAAAATAGTAGGTGCGGCTTGCGTCGCTGTCTGTGGATTCCCAGTCCGGCGGGTAGTAGGGTTCGTATTCCGTGTGGGCGGAACGATTCGTATCACCGGCGGCCAGTTCCACCCATTTTGTCGGGTCTTGCCAGTAGCCGGCGGACCAGCGGTATTCGGCCACGGTGACCGGGGCCGTGGTGCTTTGGCGGTAGCGCGTCCATTGGGTTGCGCCCTTTTTGCGGTATTCGGCCTCCACATAGGCGGTAATGGGGGAAATTCCGCCGGAATCGTTGGCGTAATAGAGGCGGTAGGCAAAGCCCAGGGCAAAGCCCTGCACGCTGCCGGGGATTTCGCGCACGGTCCAATCGGTTGTAAGCTTGGCGCCGATGCCGATTTCTTCCCGCAGATCGCTGAAATAGGGGATGGGTTCCTGATCGACGTAGCCGAGGCGTACATCCATTTGCGTGCCGGTGTAAGATTCCCACGGCTGATCGTTGATTTTGACCGCTTCCACGGCGTCTATCTGGTGCCCGGCCAATGCGTATTGCATGTTCAGATATTGGGTTTTACCCGCGCTTTCCACATAGCGGGCCATCATGGGCGGGGTGACCATGAAGCGGCCGTACAGCACAGGCAGGGTTGTGCCTTCTGCCGTGGGGTTGGCCTGTGCCTGCCACGAATAGGAAGGCGAGGCCCCCAGGGCCTCTTGCCCGCCAAGGCCGAAATCGGGTTGGTTGGGCTTGAAGGTGCTATTGACCAGATAGCCGCCGACGCCTATCACGGCGGCGCCGGCCACGGCTCCGGCCACCATGCCGGCGGCGCTTGCCCCGGCCGCCATGCCCATGCCCCAGCCCCACGCGCCGGTGGTCACCAGACTGGAAACGCCGTAGGTCATAACCGAAGCCGCCACCATAACGGCGATCATGGCCACGGTCGCAAGGGGGTTTGAGCCGCCGCCGCCGCCGCCTTGGGGGCGGGCGGCCATGACCAGGTTGTCGCCGGGGAGCAAAAGCAGATCATGCCGGGCAACGGGCAAGAGTTCACCGTTCAAAACCGCGACAACCTCAAAACCGGGCGGGGCAAGCGGCATGAACTCCAGCAGGGCCATGCCGATGGTTTTGCCCGCCGGGGCGGCCACGGTGCGGCGCGAGGCCACGGGATCGAAAATATTGCTTACCCAGGTGACGGAAACGGGCTTTGGCCCGCCCGGCACGGGGGCTAAATCAACGGCCCGTGCCATCGGTAGAACCCCTCAACGCACAGGGCGCCTTGCAGGATATCAAGGTTATCGGCCACCGAGCCGGTGTTTTGCAGACTGTGCAGCACGGTGCGGGAATCGAGCATGATGCCGCAGTGCTGGGCTATGCCGGGGTGATCGTGGTTGGTGGCCATGGAAAGATAGATGCCGGGGCCGGGGCCGGGCGCGGGCCGCCACAGTTCCCGGATCAGCCGCCCCGCGTGGCGGTTGACGCGCAGGGCCTCATGACAGTAGGCGTCCAGAGAGGGAATATCATGCCCGAACTGCCGGCCGGCGATCATGATCAGCCCCCAGCAATCCAGCCCAAGGCGCGGATCGCGCCCGCCGCTCATGAAGGGGACGCCCACAAGGTGCCGGAAGTCTTTGAGCTTGGGGGCGCGCATTACAGTTCCGCCAGATAAATGCCCGGCTTGCCGATGCCGGGGAAGCCGCCGAAGCGGTGCGAGTTGCCCAGTTTGCGGCAGGCCGCAAGGGTATGGCCGCAGGATGCGGCCGGGCCTTGGTATTTGCAGCGCCGATCTTTGAACTTGAAGCGGCAGTGATCTTTGAGCAGCCGATCTTTGGGAAAGCGGGAATTGAACGGGTTGGAAGCCCCCAGGGTGAACGACACCCATTTGTCGGAAGTTTTGGGGCTGATCAGCTCGTATTCGTGATCGACCACGGCCTTGCCGGAAGCCAGATCAACGGTGTTTACCACGATGATATGCACCACGATGGGCTCAAAGCCGTTCTTTTTAACCCACAGATCATACATTTCGATGTAGGGTTCAATCATCCTGTCGGGGTTGGCGATACGCAGTTCCACCTGCGGCACTTCCCCGCCGCCGCCCTGACTGATTTCTTCCAGCTCGAAGGTGACGGCCTGCCACGTTTCCCCGCGCCAAACGACATCTTCGGTATTCATGGCCACGCGCAAGAGGTCGGAAACGCCGGGGGCGGCGATTTCCAGCAGCAACAAAAAGGGATGCCCGCCGTGCAGGGCGTTTTTGTCGCGGATGACTTTTTCATCAAGGATCAGGGGCATGGGTTACGCCTCTTCCATGTTCAGGTTTACGTCCGAATCGTCCAGTTCCGTCCAGGTGGCGTCGAGTTCATCATCGGACATGATGCAGGTGTATTCCTGCCCGGTGGCCGGGTGCGTCCAGATGAATTTGTCGGAGCCTATTTGGGTGAAAAACGCTTCCAGCGTTTGCCGATCTTCCATGGGCAGCCGTTCCCACTTGAGGGCGAAACGGCGTTTGGATCGGGTGAAGCGGGGCCGGGACTGCACCTTGCCGCTTTCAAAATCCGTGCGCACCTTGGGCAGGAACAAAGGATCGCGCAGGGGGTATTGCGGCAGGGCGATATCGGGGAAGCGCGGCAGATCGGCCATGGTTTACGCCTTCAGGGTGTCGCGCGCGCCCATGTAGTTGCGGTTGACGGCGTCGAGCACGATGGAAACCACGGCGCTGCGCATGTCGCCGCCCCATTGGGTTTGTTGGCTTTTGGCCTGTAGTTCCTGCCCGGATTCGTTTTTGAGGATCACGGTCAGATCAATGGGGCCTTCGCCGCCCCCCTGATTTTTGGCCCGGACGATATCCACAACATCCTTGTTGGAAAGCATCACTTCGCCCACCTGTGCGATAATGGGCCGTTCGTTGGGGGCAAGGATGGGGCCGCCCTGGTGGAAGCGCGGGGCATCGCCCCAAAGATCGGCGGGCATGGCGCGGGTGAAGGTGGGCGCGCCGCCGATGCGGCCGCCATCGTGAAAGCCGGAAGGCGTCCATGAATCGAAATTGAGCCAGCCGCCGCCCGTGCCGGAAGAGGACATTCCGGCATCGGACATAAAGCCCGCGCTGCCGCCGCCGAAGACAGAGCCGAACAGGCTGGAAAGTCCGCCGGAGAGGCCGCCCAAAATGGGGTTGATCACCATGGACTTGGCGGCCTGATTCAGCATTTGATTCAACATATTCTGCCAGTTGAACTTCATGCCTTCCGTGGTGATTTCAAAGGCGTTGCCCATGCCGTCGAAAACGCCGGAAAGGGCCGTGGCCGTGTTTTTGGCCTGATTGGTGGCTTCCAGGGTAAAATCGTGCAGGTACACGGCCGCGCCGTCGAAACCTTCACGGGAGGCGCGGCGGATTTTATCGGCCTTCCACTGTTCCAGCTCGACGATATCCACCCCGGCCTTGCGGTAATCTTCGTACTGGCGTTGCAGGCTCTTGGACACGGCATCGGCGGTGAGGCCCACCAGATCGGCGTATTCGCGCTCGAAATCGAGACGCACCTGCATGGTTTTTTCCAGCTCTTTTTCGCGTTCCTTGCCCGCGTACTGGTTGGCCAGCGTGTTGTATTCGGCCATCATGGCCTCGTACTGCTGCCGCTGGGTGCCGGAAAGTTTCGCGGCGGAACGGCCCATGTCGGCAAGTTCGCGGTTCACCTTGGCAAGGTAGGTTTCGCCCGCGTCTTCGTTGAGCTTGCCGCGCAGTTCTTCCACCTTGCTTTTCAGGGCGTCGAAGGCGGAAGCGGAACGGCCGGCGGCGGATGCGCCTTTGTTGTGGAAATCGGCAAAGTTTTTTTGCGCCTGCTCCAGAACGGCGGCGGTTTCTTTGGTTTTGAGCAGGGAATTGTTGGCGGCGGCGGAATCAAGGGCGGCCTGCAGTTGGGCTTGGCGGCCGGCTTTGGTTTGGGCGAAAAGCTGTTCCGTCTGTTGCCGCGCTTCGGCGACTTTTTTATTGTATTCGGCAAAGCCGAGCTGGGAATCGGGCAGGGCGGAGGGCAGATCAAGCCGCATTGTGCCGAGCCGGGAAAGAGTTTCGAGCAGCTTGCCCACGCCGCCTTCCACCAGACTTACGGTCTGCAGCAGGTCTTTGGCTTCCCCCGTGGTGGAAGAGAACCAGGAACCGGCGGAGACATCTTCCAGCTTGCGGCGCATGTCGCCAAGGGCAAGGG
>JAVBQP010000066.1:0-3670 GCA_031548905.1 Desulfovibrio sp.
TCGCAGTCCACCACAAAGGTGGTGCTCGAGCGGTTCTCGTCCTCGGTGTTGCCGAAGTACACGCTGTTCAGCATCGGGCCCTGGTTGCCGGGGTTGTGGGAATTGCCCGCGAAGACCAACGGCTTGTCCTTGCCGGCCTTGAGCATGATCACATAGTCGTTGCCGTATGCTTCGTGATAGATGGCCCCGCCCACGCCGCTGGACATGTCCTTGGCGTTCTCCGTGCCGGCCGAGTTGAGCAGGAAGACACCGTTGTGGATTTCCATGTTGTCCACGCAGTAGACGGCGCCACCCTGGCCGGAAGCGTCGCAGTTGCCGCTCAGGGAAGCTTTGCCGCCCATAGCCCGGTTGCCGATGAAGGTGTAGCTCCCCCGGCGATCCAGAACGAATTCGTAGGTGGAGTTCAGGGCGCCGCCGTAGCCGGAGTCGTATGCCTCGGTCTTCAGTGACTGGGCGTCGGCCCCCCGGGCCAGGTTGCCGGTGAAGATCCAGTCTCCGCCCATGAGATACAGGCCCTTTTCCACATACACCGCACCGCCTTGGCCGGAGTTCTCCACCGAGCCGGCCGTGCCGGCCCTGCCGCCTTCAGCCCCATTGCCGGCGAAGATGAACGGCCCCTTGCCGTCGGCCTGGAGTTTGCCGTCCGTGCAGAAGGCGCCGCCCTGGCCCGAGGAGTGGCTGGTCTTGCCGCCCGCCGCCTCACCGCCCCGGGCGTGGTTGCCCAGAAACACCAGGGGAACGGAGGAATTCAGAGTCAGGCCGTTGGCCGCGTAAAAAGCGCCGCCCCAGGCTTTTTCCTTGATGTTGTCCTCGCCTACGTGGCTGAAGCCGGTGAAAAATATCGGCCCTTTGCCGGTGAAGCTGAACATGGCCTCCTCGACTTCCGTGTGCAGCAGGCGGCCGTTGGGGGCTCCGCCTTTCAGCGCGACCGGGCCGTCGGGGGCAGCCAGGGTCCACTGGGTGATGTCGGCTGGCAGGGGGCGCTCGGGGAACACAAAAGTCTTCTTGGCGGGCAGGGAAATGACGTGCCCGGCCTTGACGGCGGCGTCGTAGTCGGCAATGTCGGTGACGGAGGCGGTCGGGGCGGCGCTTTTTTCCGCGGCAAAGGCCGCGCCGGCCGGCAGGAGCAGGCAAAGTCCGAGGGCGAGAGTCTTCATGGAATAGTCCTCAAGGCAGATTGATTGTGCGTAACATCAAGAAATTATCGCCATAACGAGAGAGAGGCGGGCCACCGGCAGGCGTCCCGCGCGATCTGTATATGCTTTTTTAGAGCATTTGAACAAGGGCGAATCCGTCGACGGCCTGCCACACGGTCAGCGCGACCAGGGCGATGTTGTTGCATCCGTGCAGGGCCGGCAGAAGGGTCCGGCGTTTTTTCACCCGGTCCAGAACCAGTCCGGAGCCCAGGGCGAACGCGGCCATGACCAACATCACGCAGCCGACCGTGACGTGGGCGCCGCTGAAAAAGGTGACTCCAAAGGCCACATGCGCCCCCATCAGACCGCTGGGCACGCCGAGCAGCCAGAGGGCGGCGGCCCAGGTGCCGAAGCGCACGTGCCGTTTCCAGGGAAAGAGCTTTTTTTTGCCCAGATGCAGACATATGGCCCGCAGCAGACCCGAATGGGTCGCGGCCAGAGCGGCAAGCAGGGCCAGGCCCATGAGAATGGGGTGAATGTAGCCGGCGAGCGTGCTGACGGTCATGGGAGCTTCCTCGAAAATCCTTACGGGTGGTCTGAAAAAGGAGTGGTTGCGGTAACGGCGAGCCGGCGGCACCCCGCGTATGGGGTATTCAAGTGTGCAACGCTTTCAGGAGGATGTCCACAGGGAGAAGAGCCAGGGCGACGCACACGGCGCCGTCCGCCGCCCGCAGGGCCGCGACCGGTTCGAGGCCGGCCCGGCGAAGGGCAAGCAGGGGGAGCGCGGCCAGGCCCAGGGCAATGAACCCGAGGAAGGCCACGGTCGGAACGTGCAGCAACGGCAGGCACAACAGAAGGGCGGGCGGCAGCGAAGCGCCCAGAGCGGCCGGCCAAAGCAGGGCGGCCCGGGCGTCGATGCCGGAGGAAAAACACAGGAAAGGCACGACAAAGCCGGCTCGGAGGCAGTCTTCTTTGTGGCGCAGGGCTCGAAGCCAGACATGCGGCATTTGCCAGAGCACGGCGATGCCGAACAGGATGAGGGTCACCGGTTCCGCCGGGCTTGCCCCGGCCGCAACGGCCCCGAGCGGAATGGGAGCCGCCCCGGCAACGGCGCCGATGGGAAGATTCAGGGCGCTCTTTCGCTTGAGCGGGGTATACAGCCCATTATAGAGGATGAGGGGCACAAACCCGGCCACACCGGCACGCGGGCCGCCGGCCGCGCAGAGCAGGGCGATGCCGGCGGCAAGGGCCGCGCCGGCCAGACACAGGGCCGTGAGCGGGCGCATCCGCCCGGCGGGCAGGGGGCGATTGCGGGTGCGGCGCATCAGGGCGTCCTGGTCTTGCTCCTGAACCTGATTACAGGCGGAGGCCCCGCAGACCAGCAGGAACACTCCGGCCAGAGTCAGGGCCAGATCGGGCGAGAGCCCCTGGCGAACCGGCACAAAACCGAGGCCCGCCAAAACCGCGGCGGCCGCCGCCACGACCGGGCGAAAGAGCAGGCGCGCGTCCTTCAGGCGTTCCGCCGGGAACATCCTACTGCCCGTGGCCTTCATGGTCATGCCCATTGGGGCGGGCGTCCGCCGGGGAATCCTTGCCGATCAGCCGCAGATAGGCAAGGATCGAGGTAATTTCCTCATCCTTCAAGTCCGGGTAAGGCGGCATGGTGTTGTCGTACCCCTCGGTAATCGCCTTGCCGGGGTCGAGAATCGACTCCCGAATGTAGTCGTTGTCGGCCGTAACGGTTTCTTTCTTGCCGTTTTCCAGAATGACCGGCACCTGGGCGCCGTACAACCCGGCCAGGGAAGGGGCGATGTCGGTGTTCCCGCTCATGTCGTGGCAGCCGAAACAGCCTTGGGCTTCCATGATGGAGTGGCCGGCCTCGGGGCCGGTGAGGGGTTCTTTGGTTTCCAGCCAGGCGTTGAATTGCTCGATGGGCATGGCCTTGATGGTCGAGAGCATGACCGAGTGCCCGGTGCCGCAGTATTCGGCACAGTAGATGTCGTAGTCGCCGTCTTTTTCGGCCTTGAACCAGGTGTAGGTTTCCATGCCCGGCACGGTGTCCATTTTGATCCGGAAGGCCGGGGCGAAAAAGCTGTGGATCACATCAGTGGTGCTCAGCTTGAGCAGTACCGGCCTGCCTGTGGGCACGGCCAGGACGTTGCTGTGCCTGCCGTTTTCGTAGGTGAAGGTCCAGGAGAACATCTTGGCCGTGACCTGAACGGTCATGGCGTTGTCCGGCACGGTGCGCAGGGCCTTGTAGCCGGTCCAGCCGAAATAGAACAGGCCCATGACCATACAGGTGGGGATGATGGTCCAGAGCACTTCGATCAGAGTGTTGCCCCGGATGTCGGACGACGTGGGGTTGCGCTTGTGGTTGTAACGGAAAATAAACCACAGGGTGGTCAGGGTCAGCCCCGCGAGCACCACCCCGGCGAAGACGAAGATCAGCAGCAGGGCGAAGTCCACCTGTTGCGCGGCTGAGAGCGACTGCGGGTACATATCTTACCTGTTGGCCGTGTCGAAAAAGGTGAAGC
>JAVBQP010000026.1:0-9125 GCA_031548905.1 Desulfovibrio sp.
AGCAGCGGCGCGGGCTTGGGCCTCAAGGCCGGCGTGGGCCCGAAAGCCGACGGCGGCCTGGGGGTCTTCGCGGGCATCAACCTGTACGCCAACGCCTCCGGCTCGAAGAGCAAAGACGAATCCACAACTTGGCTGAACGCCCTGATCGTGGCCGGCGACCTGCTTTCGACAAGCTCGGGACGAGATACGACCATCGCCGGCGCGCACCTCGAAGGCGAGCGCGTCTGGATGGACGTCGGCGGCGACCTGACCGTGGCCGGCCTGCAAGACACCTACGACCGCAAGGCAAGCAACTGGAGCGCCGGAGCCGACGTGACCGTTGGTTACGGGGTGAACGTCGGTGTGAACCTCGGCATGGGCCAGGGCAAGTCCGACATGGACTGGGTGGGGCAACAGACCTCCATCGTGGGCCGCAAAGAAGTCGACATCTACGTCGAGAAGAATACCCACATCAAAGGCGCGATCATTGCGACGGAACCCGGCGGGGATTTGACCCTGCACCCACCCCAAATGAATCTTCAGGGGGGCTCTGCCCGCTCCGCTACAGGGCCGTTCCTCTGCTGGGGATGAAGAATCTGGATGTATCGACGCCTTCATGCTCAAGCAGTTCGACTTTCTTGCCGATACCCCCGGCATAGCCCGTCAAGCTGCCGCCGGAGCCGACAACCCTGTGGCACGGGATGATGATGGAAATGGGGTTATGCCCCACCGCGCCGCCGACCGCTTGGCCGGCCATGCTGTTCTTGCCCATTCGGGCGGCCGTCTTTTTTGCGATTTCTCCATATGTTGTGCAGTGGCCGTAAGGGATTTCGCACAAAATGCCCCAGACTGTTTTTCTGAACTCGCTGCCGATGGGAGCCAGGGGCAATGCGACAATCGCGGGTTTCTTGCCGGCGAAATACGCGTCCAGCCACTTTTTTGCCGCGGCAAAGACCGGCAGTGCGGGGTTTTCTTCAACAACGCCTTTGAGCGTTGCCGCAAAGTACTTTTGCCCGGCCATCCAGAGACCGACAAGGTTTTCACCGTCGCCGGCCAGCGAGAGCGCTCCCAAAGGGGATGCATAGGTGGTGGAATAAAACATGGCGGCCTCCTTGTTCCTATAAAGTATTCCACAAGTTGATCGTCGCATAGCCGCGCCACGGGCGCCAGGCTTCCGCCATTTCCAAAATCCCCTTCTCAGACAAGGGCGCGAGAGCTTTCTTGACGCCGTGATCAGTATGCGGGAATGCATCGGGCAGGCCCATCGCCCGCATTGCAATGTAGTGGGCCGTCCAGATGCCGATGCCCGGAATAGACAGCAGTTTCTTGATTCCTGTTTCCAGTTGACCGCAGAGTGTGAAATCAATCTCGCCGTCCACGATTTTTCGCGCCAAGGCCAAAATGGTGTTCGCCCGCGCGCGCGTGATGCCGAGAGGGCCGAGGTGATTCGCGATATCGCCGCCCAAGGCCGCGATATCATGGGCGGAAGGGAAGGTATGAGTCAAACCTTTCACGTCCGTTTCAACAGGCGTTCCGTAGGTTTCCGCCAGCCTCCCGGCCAGGGTGCCCGCCGCTTTTACCGTTATTTGTTGACCCAGCACCGCCCGAACGGTCATCTCAAAAGGTTCGAAACAGCCGGGAAGCCGGGTGCCGGGCACACAAATTCCGGGTTTGAGGTTGTCCATCACAGACAAGATTTCGTAAACTGCGTCCGGCCGGCAATATAGGTCAAACAAATTGCGGACGCGGGCAAGCAGATGGGGCAGCGCGGGCAACAGTGCCGAGCCGACTGTGACGGTCAGCGCATTCTTTTGGGGGCGGTTTTCTACCCGCATCCATCCGTAAACATGCTTTTGTTCTCCATTCACATAATGAACAATCCTCATGTAACTGTCGTCGGTGATTGATTCCACGCCGGGAATGGCCCGTTGGGCCAAAAAGCCGATGATATGCCGCCATTGATACGGCGGACGATAGCCCAAGGCCAGCGTAATGTTGCCGCCATTCCCTTTTATGTTTGCAGTTTGCTTGCGCAGGGCCGTGGGCGACAGGCGATATTGCGTTTTGAACAGATCGTTGAATCGTCGCAGACTGCCGAAACCGGCCGCCATGGCAACGTCCGTCACCGCAAGATCCGTATCCGTCAGCAAATTTTTGGCGAGCAACAATCTGCACGTCTGAAGATACTGGATGGGTGAGACTTTGAAAGCCGTTGTAAAGGCTCTTCGAAGGTGCCGAGCCGAACAACCGAGTCGGTGGGCATATTCCTCCAGGCCTTGTCCGCTTCCACAGTTTTCCTCAAGCAACCTTGCCGCGTTGCCGGCCAACGCGCAAGTCGCGTCAATGGGGGCCGAGCCGGGCGCCAGCTCGGGCCTGCACATCAGGCACGGTCGATACCCGGCCTGCTCGGCGGAGGCGGCGGACTCATAGAATGTGCAATTCGCTTCCTTCGGCAGTTTTGCCGAGCATATGGGACGACAGTAAATACCGGTGGATGAAACGCCAACGAAAAAACGTCCGTCGAATCGAGCGTCTTTTGCTTTAAACGCGGCATACCACGAACGGCTGTCCGTGCTTTGCATAGTCAGCCTCCTTTCCCGGCATAGTACCCCTTCCTTGCAAAAGAACTCGCCATTTTCGGACATACATGCCATTTTTGCAAAACAAATTTTATATCTCTAAAACGATGAGCGGGTACGCTTGGAAAGGTACGGGCGCCGTTAAGACCGAAAATTGCCCTTTCGACTGCGGCGGGATTTCTCTTGGCCGGAGCGATTTGCTTCATTTCGGTGCGCTTGGGAAGCGTGAGAAAGCCGGATGGTGAGGGATCTGCCCCCCCGGAGCATGGCGGACAATAAAGCGCCACAAAAACAAAGTCCGCCAAGGCCTTACGGACTTTAGCGGACTTATGCGGATTCTCATGTGGCGCGCAGTGCAAGAATCGAACTTGCGGCCTTTGGCTCCGGAGGCCAACGCTCTATCCAACTGAGCTAACTGCGCGTGAGACAGCGTTAATAGTCCTTGCGGCGAAGACTGTCAAGCGTATTCCGCAGCGCCCGGCCGCCTTCGGCCGGCGGCCTTCCACGGTGGGGAGCAGAGTTTCTCCTTGCCGCGCGTCGTGAAAGCACGTACCTTACTCCGGCTGGTTTTTCCCGTTCCACGCCCGCCCTTGAAGGAGGAAGGCATGAGCATATCCCTTACCTGGCACTGTCACGCCAACTTTCAGCTTGCGCACCCGGCCTGCAATATACTGATCGATCCTTTTTTTATGGGGTGCCCCACGGCCACAAACACCTGGAACGCCATCTCCAAGCCTGATGTCGTCCTGGTCAGCCACCTTCATGCGGATCACGCGGGCGACGCCGTGGATATCTGTCGAAAAACCGGGGCCATGCTCGGAACCGTGGTCGGCGCGGCGGAGATTCTGCAGAAAAACGGTGTTCCGCAGGAGCAGATCATCAACGGCATCGGCTTCAACATCGGCGGCACGGTGGAGGTCAAGGGCGTGAAAATCACCATGACCCAAGCCTTCCATACCACCGAGGGCGGGGCGCCCACCGGGTTCATCATCACTTTCCCGGACGGGTTCACCGTATACCACGCGGGCGACACCGGCATTTTCGCCGGCATGGCCGTGTGGGGCGAGTTGTACGACATCGATCTGGCGCTGCTGCCGGCCGGCGGGGTTTTCACCATGGATCCCCGTCAGGCGGCGCTCGCCGCCAGGATGCTCAAAGCCAAGGCCGCAGTGCCCATGCACTGGGGCACCTTTCCGATTCTGGAACAAAGTCCGGACGCCTTCCTGCGGGAGCTGGCCGAACGGGCGCCGAACTGCCGGGGCATCACCCTGAAACCCGGCGAAACCATTGAACTGTAATCCGCCGGCGCCGCGAGCGCCGCAGCGGACGGAAAAGAGACCTACATGAGTACAAGTTTTGAGGATCTGGGCCTTTCCAAAGACACCCTGAAAGCCGTGGAAGACCTCGGGTTTGAGGAACCTTCTCCCATTCAGGTGCTGGCCGTGCCCACCATCATGGCCGGCCGCGACGTGGTCGGCCAGGCCCAGACCGGCACCGGCAAAACCGCCGCCTTCGGCCTGCCCATCGTCGAGCGGGTGGACGTGAAAAAACGCGCCCCCCAAGCCCTGGTTCTGTGCCCCACGCGGGAGCTGTGCATCCAGGTGGCCGAGGAAATCGGCAAACTGGCGGCCCGCCGGCGCGGTCTGCAGGTGCTGCCCATCTATGGCGGCCAGCCCATCGACCGTCAATTCCGGGCCCTGGATCGCGGGGCCCAGGTCATTGTCGGCACGCCCGGGCGGGTTATGGACCACCTGGAGCGCGGCACCCTTGAATTTTCCCAGTTGGAACTGGCCGTTCTCGACGAAGCCGATGAAATGCTCGACATGGGCTTTCGCGAAGACATCGAAACCATCCTGGAGCAGACGCCGGAGAGCGGCCAGAAAGTCTTTTTCTCGGCCACCATGCCCCCGGCCATTTTGGAACTGGCCAAGCGCTTTCTGAACGAGCCGGAGATCCTCAAGATCGCCCAGAAGCTTCTGACCGTGCCGACCATCGAGCAGATTTATTACGAGGTCCGGCCGCACCAGAAACCCGATGCCTTGTGCCGGGTGCTGGATTCCCAAGGCTTCCGCAAGGCCCTGGTGTTCTGTTCCACCAAGCGCGGCGTGGACGAGGTGGTGGTTCACCTCCAGGCCAGGGGCTACCAGGCCGACGGCCTGCACGGCAATCTGGCTCAGCCCCAGCGCGACCGGGTCATGAGCCGCTTTCGCACCGGCGGTATCGAGATCCTCGTGGCCACGGACGTGGCCGCCCGAGGCATCGACGTGGACGACGTGGACGCGGTGATCAACAACGACATGCCCAACGATGTGGAAAACTACGTCCACCGCATCGGCCGCACAGGCCGGGCCGGCCGGACCGGAACGGCCTTCACCTTCGTCACCGCCCGGGATCATTACCGCCTGCGCGATATCATGCGTTACACCAAGGCGAAGATCACCCAAAGCCGGCTGCCCACCTTGCGCGACGTTACGGCCATCAAGACCGGCCGGCTGCTCGACGAAGTCCGGGCCGCCATCGAGGCCGGCTCCCTGGAGCGCTACACCACCCTGGTCGAGCAGTTCCTGGACGACGACGCCACCAGCATGGACATGGCCGCCGCCCTGCTCAAACTGCTCATGGAGCGCGATTTCGGGGCCGGGGCCGAAGACGAGCGCGACATCTTTGCCGAAGACGAGCGCAAGTCCTTCCGCCGCGACGGCCGGCCGGAGAGGGATCCCCGCCCCGGCCGCGAGCCCCGCGACGGCAAGCCGGGCTTCCGGGAGCGGCGCGGCCGGGATGCGAACATGGCCCGCCTGTTCTTCAACGTGGGCAGCAAGATGAATGTCGGCCCGCGTGATCTGGTGGGGGCCATCGCCGGCGAGTGCGGCATCCCCGGCCGGAGTATCGGGGCCATCGAACTGCACGACAGGTTCTCTTTTGTGGACGTGCCGAACGACGTGGCCGATGAAGTCGTATTGATCATGAGCAAGAGCCAGATCCGCGGATTCCGGGTTGCGGTGGAAAAGGCCGTGCCCAAGAAGTGAGAGGGGGGAGCCCCCCTTTCCCTTGAGGACACTGTCCGGCCGCGCGTTCCCGCGTGGGCATTGTTTCAGGAAAGGAGCTCCCCATGAGCACGGATTTTTGCATTCACGGCCACTTCTACCAACCTCCCCGGCAAGACCCCGGCTTCGGTCGGATGTTGATCGAGGCCGGGGCCGCGCCGTTTCGGCACTGGAACGAGCGGATCACGGCCGAAAGCTACGCCCCTCTGGCCTGGGCCCGGCGCCTGGACGGCTCGGGCCGCATTGCCGATATCCTTAATTGCTATGCCTGGATGAGCTTCAACGTCGGCCCGACGCTCCTGTCCTGGCTGCGCCGGGCCGAACCGAATCTCGTGCGCCGGATGCGCGAGGGCGACGCCCAAAGTCTGGCCCGCTGGGGGCACGGCAATGCCCTGGCCCAGGTTTACCACCATGTGATCATGCCCCTGGCTTCGGCCGAGGATAGGCTCCTGGAAACCCGCTGGGCCGTCGCGGACTTTGAGCGTCATTTCGGGCGCAAGCCGGAAGGCATGTGGCTTTCCGAGTGCGCCGTGGATCTCCCCAGCCTGGAAACCTTGGCGGCAGAAGGCATCGGCTTCGGCATCCTGGCCCCCCGGCAGGCCGAGGCCGTGCGCGACGGCGGGGAATGGCGGCCCGTGGATGAAGGGAGTCTGGATATCGGCAAGCCCTACCTCGTGCGTCTGCCTTCCGGCGCTTCCATCACCGTGGTCTTTTACAGCGGCGGACTGTCCCGCGACATCGCCTTTGAAGGCTTGTTGCGCGACGGCGAAGCCTTTCGGCAGCGCATCGCGCGCGAGGCGCGGAGGCTGGAGAACGGCCGGGCGGACACCCCCCTGCTGTCCATCGCCACGGACGGCGAAACCTACGGGCATCATTTTCCCTTCGGTGAGATGGCCCTGGCCTACGTGCTGGCCCAGTGCTACGCCGGGCGCGACGGGGTGCGCCTGACCAACATTGCCGCCCATGTCGCGGCGCACCCGCCCGTTGCGGAAGTCCGCCTGCACCCGCTGTCTTCCTGGAGTTGCGTCCACGGCGTGGAACGCTGGCGCTCGGACTGCGGCTGCTCCGACGGCGGGCACCCCGGCTGGCGGCAGTCCTGGCGCGGCCCCTTGCGGACGGCCCTGGACATCATGAACGAAGGGGTGCGCGCCCATTACAACACCCTTGGGTCGTCGTGCTTCACGGACGCGAAACAAGCTTTGTTGCGCTACGGCGAAGTTCTGGCCGATCCGGAACGCGAAGCCGCCTTTGCCGAAGAATTCTACCGGCCCGGCAAGGCGGGGCTCTGCCGCAACCTGTTGGCCATGCGCGAGCACGCTCTGGCCGCGTTCGCCAGTTGTGCCTGGTTTTTCGACGACATCAGCCGGATCGAGCCGCAAAACGGCCTCTCCTTCGCCCTGGCCGCCCTGGATCTGCTCAAGCGGTGCGGTGGCCCGGATCTGTTGCCCCGCATGGAAAAGGAACTGGAACAAGCGCCCTCGAACCGGGGCGGCACCGGGGCGGACATTCTTCGTAACGAAATCCTGCCCCGCCGCTTGGACGAGACCGCCTTGGTTTTGGTCGCCCTGCTGCGCCTGAAAGCCGACGGGCGTTCGCCCGCTCCCGGCGAAAGCGCTTGTTGCGACGTGACGGGCGTGGAGATCCGGGTGACGGAGCGGGGGCGCGGCACCGCCCTCGCGCCGGGCGGGGGCGCGGAGCTTTCCTGGCGTCTGGCCGAAGACGCCGGCGACTTTGCGGTCCTGGCCCGGACGGGTGTTGCCGTCCGTCGGGAGGACGGGGAAGAGGCGCGGCGGAGCGTTGCGGATCTCTCCCACCCCTTGCGCGAATATCTGCTGGATCGATTCATGGCCCGGCTGGAAGAGGAACGCCGGCAAACCCTGCTCGAACAGGCCCGGCAAGCCCTGGCCCTGTTCCCGCGCCCGGAGGAAGGGAGGCGCACCTTCACCCGGCCGGAGTGCTGGGCGGCGGTTCTTCCGTATCTGCCGGCCGCCGCGATTGATGCGGAGGGCATCGGTATCGAGGAACTTGAGCTTCCGGCGGCCTTCCTGGCCGAGGATTTGAGCCCGGCCCAACGCCGGGAGGCCGAGGGGGCGGCCGAGCGCGCCCTTCTGGCCGAACTTGAGGCGGAAGCCCCGAATGACGCCCGCCTGGCCGGGGCGGTGGAGCGCGTGGCCGCGCTGTTGCCCGGCATGAACTGGTGGCGGGTTCAGAACCGGCTCTGGGACAAAGGTATCAGGACGTTGCCCAAACTTGCGGAGCGCCTGGGATTCCTATAATATCTTTACTTTCCGTGTGGACGGCACGGCACAACAGATCGGAGGACACGTAATGGCTTCAAAGATACTGAAGAAGGAATCGCTCATTCCCGGGCGGACGTCCCGGCTGATCGTGGATGCGCCGCAGATCGCGGCCGCCGCCAAGCCGGGCAACTTCGTCATCCTGCGCGTTACCGACAAGGGCGAGCGCATCCCCTTGACCATTGCCGACACGGACAAGAAAAACGGCACCATCACTATGGTATACTTGGTTATGGGCAAGACCACGGCCATTCTGGAGTCCCTGAAAGAAGGCGACTCCATCCACGACCTGTGCGGTCCCCTGGGGAAGGAAACCCATATTGAAAAGAGCGGCACGGTCATCTGTGTGGGCGGCGGCACCGGCATCGCGGCCATGCACCATATCGCCAAGGGCCATCATCAGGCCGGCAACCACGTGGTCGCGGTCATCGGTGCGCGCAGCAAGGATCTGCTCCTGTATTACGACGAACTTTCCGCCTTCTGTCCCGAGGTGCTCGTGTCCACGGACGACGGCAGTTTCGGCCGCAAAGGCATTGTGACCGAGCTGCTGAAAGAGCGCCTGGAAAACGACAAGAGCGTGAAGGAAGTCATCGCCGTGGGCCCGGTGCCCATGATGCAGGCCGTGGCCGAGGCGACCCGGCCCTTCGGCGTGCCCACCACCGTGAGCCTGAACTCGATCATGGTGGACGGCATCGGCATGTGCGGCGCCTGCCGGGTGACCGTGGGCGGCGAGACCAAGTTCACCTGCGTGGACGGCCCGGAATTCGACGGCCATCAGGTCGATTTCGCCGAACTGCGCCAGCGCCTGGGCACCTTCAAGGACCAGGAGCACCAGTCCCACACCGACTACTGCGAATGCATGGGCGACGGCCCCAAAAAGAAGCTGAAAAAAGCCTTCCCCAAGCGGGTGGACATGCCCTGTCAGCCCGCCGAGGAGCGGGTCAAGAATTTCAACGAGGTGGCCCTCGGCTACTCGCCCGGCCAGGCCCTGCAAGAGGCCAAGCGCTGTCTGCAATGCAAAAAACCCGGCTGCGTGGCAGGCTGCCCGGTGGAAGTGCCCATCCCGCAGTTTATCAAGGCCCTGGCCGAGGGCGACCTGCCCAAGGCGTACGAAATCATCAAGAGCACCAACAGCCTGCCGGCGGTCTGCGGCCGGGTCTGCCCCCAGGAAAGCCAGTGCGAGGGCGGCTGTATTCTCATGGCCAAGGGCGAGCCCGTGGCCATCG
>JAVBQP010000069.1:0-13701 GCA_031548905.1 Desulfovibrio sp.
TTTTCTCCCCTAAACACTTTTTTACACCGTGGGGGGTTGTGTTGTTTGGCCGCCGCCCGCGTTGTGTGCCCCCCCCCCGGGGCGGGCGGCCGCGAAACATTGGCAAGGTTTTCCCCAAGGCGCGATGGCGGGCGGGTAAAAAGGAGATCGCACCCACGGAAGAGCGTTTCACTCCGGCGATGCTCAAAAAACGCCTTGTGACGGCGCCGGCTAAACGAGGCGATCGAAAATCAGGGTATACAGCGAGCGGGTAATCAGAGAAACTTTCAGGCGCAGCCGGCGCATGTCTTCCGCATCCAGGGCGAGCACTTCGGCAAGGTAGGAGGCCACGGGCAGAAAATCCGTCTCCTTCTTGTCCTTGAGCAGATCCACATAAATGCCCACCCGGCTTTGCAGGAGCTTGGGTTCTTTGCCGGGAGCGTTCAGGCGCGGCGATGTTTCGCGAAAGCGGGTGAAAAAAGCGCCCGCATCGTCGGGAAAGGAACGGAGCAAGGCCAGGTTCCAGAGCCCCACGCTGAGGGCGGTCAACTCCCGCAGGGCTTTTTTACGCCGGCCGAGTTGCAGGGCGCCGATGCCCAGTTCCAACAATTCCGCTTTAAAATCGAGAGAACCCAACAGGGCTTCGAAGTTGCGGATCACCTCATCGGCACTGTACAGTTCCTGAGTGGCGCGCCCGCCCGTCGGCTCAGATATATCCATAGGGTTCCCCATGCGCGGGAACCTAGCAAAAACCGGGCCGCCCGGCAAGTCCGATGAAAATCCAACTCGGCGATTTATCATACGAAAACGTGCCGATCCCGCAAGCGCTCGATAAGAACGACGCCAAGGCTCCCGATGCCGGCGGCATATCCGCGCATTCGGCGGCGCGCGCTTATTTTCCGCGTGGTTTGGAGCAACCCGCCGGGAGCTTCCGCTTTTCGCTGGATTCCCTCCTGCCGGCCGCCTTCGCCCGGCTTGGAGCGGAAGACGGCACCCTGGCGGATCTCGGCGCCGGTTGCGGGGTAGGGGGCTTTGCCGCCCTGCTGCGCAAGCCGGATCTGACAGTCCTCGCCATTGAACGGGAACCGGAACTCTGCGCCGCCGTCCGCCGGAATGCCACCCTCCTGGGCTGGAGCGACCAAACCCGCGTGTTTGAGGCCGATCTCGGCAATCCACTACCCGAGGATTTCCGGGCAAGCGCGGCGGTTGTCCTGGCCAACCCACCTTACAGAAAGAAGGGGCACGGAAGGCTCCCCCCCAACCCTCTGCGCCGGCGGGCCCTGTTCGCGGACGGCCCCCACACCCTGCCGGACTTCTGCCGGGCGGCGGCTTTTCTTCTGCGCCCGGGCGGCCGTTTCATCGTCATCCATCCGGCCGCCGGCCTGCCGGAACTCCACACCGCCCTCAAAGCCGCCGGCCTGTACCCGCGCCGCTTCCGCCCCGTACGCCCGTACGCGGATTCCCCCGACACCCTTCTGCTGGCAGATGCACGGGCCGAGCCCTGCGCTTCCCCCGTTGCCGAGCCGCCGCTCGCGCTGCACCAACGCCCCGGCGGCGCCCTGACCCCCCAGGCGCGGGCCTTCTGCCCGGAAGCGGTCTGTAATCGGAAGTAAGCGGCGGAAGCGTCCGTACAAAGCGGATTCCTTTCCTCCATCCATTACGGGTGCCGCCCCAAATATGCCGAAACCTATGGAAGAGAATGCCCGATGCAGCCCTGCTCTGCGTAGCCCCCTCTCTGGCGCCCGGAGGGTGCAACAAAAATTCACGGAACAACAAACCTCGCCCGGCGTAACCGGCAATCATGCCGCGCCCCGAGAGTCCCGCGCCACGACCACCTTCACACCAAGAAAGCCCTTGGGTGGGACCAAGGTTTCAGCCCCGCCCGCCCCGTCGCCGCCACCCGCCGGACTTTCCATTTCCCCCGAATGGATATATATTTCCTCTTTAGGTCCGCAACGCGGCGGTCCGCTCTTTATTTCACCGACACATTCTTACAGAGGCGGCCGGCCGTGGCCGCCCCAAGGATGCCTATGTCTTCCCGCACCATATTTCTCGCGGATCGCTGCAAGGGCTGTATGCTCTGCTCAACGGTCTGCCCCAAAAAAATCATCGTCCAAACCGAAACGCTGAACCGCCAAGGCTACAAAGTCGCGGGCGTTTCGGATATGAGCAAATGTACGGGGTGCGGCTCCTGCGCCCAGATCTGCCCGGACATGGCCATCAGGGTTTTCACTTCCAAGGGGAAAAAGGAGTAAGCCATGGCCGACGTCAATTTTCTTACCGGCGCCCCGGCCATGCCCACGGGCGAGAAGCTGCTCCTCAAGGGCAACGAAGCTGTGGCCCGGGGCATGATCGCCGCCGGGGTGCGTTGCTACTTCGGGTACCCGATCACGCCCCAGAATGAGATTCCGGAATACCTCTCCGTCGAGCTGCCCCGAATCGGCGGGCGTTACGTGCAGGCCGAAAGCGAGGTGGCCGCCGGCAACATGCTGCTCGGCGCGGCCGGAGCGGGCATCCGCGCCGCGACCTCATCCTCCAGCCCCGGCATCTCCCTGATGCAGGAATCCATCTCCTACATGGCCGGAAGCGAGTTGCCCTGCCTGATCGTGAACATGAACCGGGGCGGCCCGGGCCTTGGCGACATCTGTACCGGCCAGGGCGACTATTATCAGTCCACGCGCGGCGGCGGCCACGGCGACTATCGCACCCTGGTCCTGGCTCCCTCGGGGTGCCAGGAGGCATACGACCTGACCATCCTGGGCCTGGATCTGGCCTACACGTATCATACGCCGGTCATTCTCCACGGCGACGGAATTATCGGCACCATGAAAGAGGCCGTCACCCTCTGGGCGCCCGGAGCGCCCCAAAACGCCGACTCCACCGACTGGGAACTCTGCGGTTGCGCGGGCAGGGCGGCCCGGCTGATCAAGTCGCTGCGCCTGGAAGAAGGCGCGCTCGGCAAACACAACCGGCACCTTGCGGCCAAGTACGCCTCCATGCGCAAGGAGGCCAGGGCCGAGAGCTTTGAAACCGCCGACGCGGATTTGATCGTGGTCGCTTTCGGCTCATCCGGGCGCATCGCCAAGAGCGCGGTGCGGACTTTGCGGGCTCAGGGGCACAAGGTCGGCCTGGTCCGGCCCGTGACCTTGTACCCTTTCCCCGACAAGATTCTTGCCGAACTCGCCAAGGGGGGCAAACGCTTTTTGACCATCGAGCACAACACCGGCCAGATGGTCGACGACGTGCGCCTGGCCGTGCGGGAACACGCGGATTCCGCCTTTTTCGGCTGGATGCCGGGGGATCTGCCCGCCTCCGACGATTATACCGGCCCCATCTTGGAAGAACTCACCCGTACACGCGGGAGGAAATAATGAGCCCGGATATTGATTCTTTCACCGAGCCGGAAGATATCGCGGCCTGCGATTCGACCTGCGCGCCCCTGCCGGGCGAACGGGCCGTGAACACCCATCCGCGAGCCCTGCTTGAACGCTCCACGCACTTTTGCCCCGGTTGCCACCACGGCATCGCCCACCGCCTGGTGGCCGAGTTGCTGGACGAGATGGGACTGCGCGAAAAAGCCGTGTGCATCGCCTCCATAGGTTGCTCGGCCTTCATCTACAACTATATCGACGTGGACGTGCTGGAAGCCCCACACGGGCGCGGCCCGGCGGCCGGCACCGGGGTCAAGAGCGCCCGGCCGGACGCCTTTGTCTTCACCTACCAGGGCGACGGCGACCTGGCCTCCATCGGCATCGCGGAGATCATCCACGCCGCGGCCAGGGGCGAGAACATGAGCATCGTGTTCGTGAACAACACCGTGTACGGCATGACCGGCGGGCAGATGGCCCCCACCACCCTGCCGGGGCAAAAAACCACCACCTGCCCGGACGGCCGCTGCGCCGAACGCGAGGGCGGCCCCATCCGGATGACCGAAATCATTGCCGGGCTGGCCGGCACGGCTTACGCGGCCCGCGTTTCCCTGCACGACGTCAAGCACATCCGCCGGGCCAAAGAGGCGCTGCGCCGGGCTTTCGAGGTGCAGGAACGCAAGCTCGGCCTCGGTTTTGTCGAGCTGCTTTCGGGTTGCCCCACGAACTGGCGCCTTTCCCCGATTGCGGCCAACGAACGTATCGCCAACGAGATGATCCCGGCCTTCCCCCTGGGCGTGTACAAGGATGATGCCGACGCCCGCTCCTGCGCGGGGGTGACGGCATGAGCGCATATACCGATGTGATTATCGCCGGCTTCGGCGGCCAGGGGGTGCTGCTCATCGGCAACCTGCTGGCCCAGGCGGGCCTGGAGGCGGGCCTGAACGTAACCTTCATCCCGGTATACGGGGCTGAGATGCGCGGCGGCACGGCCAACTGCACGGTGGTTGTTTCCTCCGACGACATCGGCTCGCCGATCATCAAGCGGCCCAAGAGCCTGATCATCATGAACCAGCCCTCTCTCGACAAGTTCCAGCCCCGCCTGGAACAAGGGGGCATCCAGATCGTCAACGCCGACCTGGTTGAGGCCGCAAGCATCGAAAAGAACGGCATCACCACGCACGCCGTGCCCGCCAACACCCTGGCCGAGGCCCACGGCGGGGCCCGCACGGCCAACATGGTCGCCCTCGGGGCCTATCTCGCGGCCACGGGCGTCCTGCCCCTGCGCACCGTGATTTCGGCCCTGGAGCGGGTGATCGGCAGCCATTACGCCAAGCTCATTCCCCTGAACGCGGCGGCCCTGGAAACCGGATACAAGGCTGTGAAAGCCACGTGAGACAAAGCATGATACAACCCGTGATCATTTGCGGCGGCGACGGCACCCGGCTGTGGCCCGCCTCTCGCCGGGGCCTGCCCAAGCAATTCATGCCCCTGCACGGTTCGACCCTGTTTCGGGGCACTCTGGCCCGGGCCCGCATTCTGGCTCCGCAGGCCGAGCCCCTGGTCGTCTGCAACCGCGAGCACCGGTTTCTGGCCGCGGCCCAGATGCAGGAGGAAGGCCTGCGCCCCGGCCCGGAGCGCGCGGCCGTGATTCTGGAACCCATAGGCCGGAACACCGCCCCGGCCGTGGTCGTGACCGCCCTGTTCCGCGAGGCCGAAGACGCGCTCCTGCTGGTGCTGCCCTCGGATCACCGCATCGCCGACCCCCGCCCCCTGGCCGAAGCGCTGCGGACAGCCCTGCCCGCAGCCGAAAACGGACGTATCGTGACTTTCGGCATTGTTCCGGATCGACCGGAAACGGGTTATGGCTATATCAAACAGGGAGCGGCCACCGCCTCCGGCGCCTTTGCCGTTGAGCGCTTCGTGGAAAAACCCGATGCCGCCTCGGCTCAGACTTTTCTGAACTCCGGCGGATATCTCTGGAACAGCGGTATGTTCCTGGCCAAGGCCTCAACCCTGATCCAGGAATTCGAAACCCACGCCCCGGACATCCTTCAGGCCTGCCGGGCCGCCCTGGCAACCCGGCGCATCGATCTGGATTTCATCCGCCTGGGCGAGGAAGCGTTCACGGCCTGTCGGGCCGAATCCCTGGACTATGCGGTCATGGAGCGCACCGAGCGGGCCGTGGTCGTGCCCTTGCCCGCCCTGTGGAGCGATCTCGGCTCCTGGGACAGCCTCTACGAGACCGAGGCCAAGGACGCGGCGGGCAACGCCCTGGTGGGCGACGTCACGGCCGAGGACTGCTCCGGCACGCTGATCATGGCCCACTCCCGCCTGGTAGCCGCCCTGGGGCTTGCCGACATGGTAATAGTGGAAACCCCGGACGCCGTCCTGGCCGCTCCGCGCGAGCGTTGCCAGGAGATTAAAAAACTCGTGTCCACCATGCTCGCGGCCGATCGCCGGGAACTGCTCGAACATGCCGAAGTGCACCGGCCTTGGGGCAGTTTTCAGGGCATCGCCTTGGGCGATCGTTTTCAGGTCAAACGGATCATCGTCGCGCCCGGCAAGCGGCTGTCCCTGCAGAAGCACCACCACCGGGCCGAGCACTGGGTCGTGGTCCGGGGCACGGCCAAGGTCACCCTGGACGACCGGGTGATGCTCGTGCATGAGGATCAATCCACCTACATTCCTATCGGCGGCACCCACCGCTTGGAAAACCCCGGCAAAATTCCCTTGGAACTGATTGAAATCCAGACCGGCTCCTACCTCGGCGAGGACGACATCGTCAGGCTGGACGACGTGTACGGCAGGGTGGACGGATAACGCCCCAGGAACGGCCCCGTCCGTCGGAGAAAACGCGCCCATGACCCTTTCCCCTCTCTCCTGCTTCAAGGCCTATGATGTTCGCGGCCGGGTTCCCCTGGAATTGAACCTGGAACTTGTCCGCCACATCGGTCTGGCCTTCGCGGCCGAATTTGCCCCCCGGACGGTGGCTGTCGGCTATGATGTGCGCCACTCCAGCCGGGATTTCGCCCTGGTCCTGGCTTCGGCTTTACAGGACGGTGGCGCGGATGTGATCAACATCGGCCTGTGCGGCACCGAGGAAGTCTATCAGGCCGTGGCGGGCCAAGGGCTGGAAGGCGGAATCATGATCACCGCCAGCCACAACCCCAAGGACTGGAACGGCATGAAGTTCGTGCGCGCCGAGGCCGTGCCCGTGAGCGCCGATTCCGGGTTGCGCGCCCTGCATGACCGAATCCTTGCCGGTGACTTTCCGATAGCCTTGCGACGTGGCGGATACGAACGGAAAAACCTGCGTAAAGAGTACCTTGCGATCCTGCTGGGCTTTCTCGGCCTGAGCGCCCGGCAGGCCCAGGCCGTGGTCGAGGGCGAAGGGGTGGGGCTGGAAGAGGGCCGCGCGATCCTGGCCGGGTTCGCGGGCTTCACCATCGTGGCCGACGCGGGCAATGGCTGCGCCGGGCCGGTGCTGGAAGAACTGGGCAGGCTCCTGCCCTGCCGGCTGGTCATTCTGCGTGGCGAGCCGGACGGCGACTTCCCCCACGGGGTGCCCAACCCGCTGTTGCCGGAAAACCGGGAGTTCACGGCATCAGCCGTGCGCCGGCACAAGGCCGACCTGGGCGTCGCCTTTGACGGCGATTTCGACCGCTGCTTCTTTTTTGACGAGAGCGGCGTTTTCATCGAAAACTACTACATGGTCGGCCTGCTGGCCCAATACTTGCTCGGCCGCTCCCCCGGCGAAAAAATTCTCTACGACTCCCGCCTGACCTGGAACACTATGGAAATGGTCGCGGAAGCGGGCGGCACGGCCATAGAAAGCAAGACCGGCCACGCCTTCATGAAAGAGCGGATGCGCGCCGAGAACGCCCTGTACGGCGGGGAAATGAGCGGGCATCACTATTTTCGCGATTTCGCCTTCTGCGACGGCGGGATGCCGCCCTGGCTGGTCCTGCTCGGCCTACTGCGGGAACGGGGCGTGCCGTTGTCCGCCCTGCTGGACGATCGTATGGCCCGTTTCCCGGTCAGCGGCGAGATCAATCGCTCCGTGGCCGACCCGGAAGGCATCATGCGTCGGATGGAAGCGAAATACGCCCCGGCAGCCAAAGCCGTGACCCATATCGACGGGCTTTCCGTGGAGTTCGAGAAGGCCCGCTTCAACCTGCGCATGTCCAACACCGAGCCGCTGCTGCGCTTGAACGTCGAGAGCCGGGGCGACGTGGCCCTGATGGAATCGTTGCGCGACGAAATCCTCGCGGAGATGGTCTGATGCCCCCCGGCCGGTTCCCGAGCCGGGGGCTTGTCAGCGCAGGCAATCTTCCAGAAACTCCAGAGCCGCCGCTTGCAGTTCCGGGTCTTCACCGTGAGACGGCCCAACCACGGGGGGCGCCCAGAAAAAGAAGACGATCCGCTTACCCAGAAAGAATACCCGATACCGTTCAGGCGGCCCCTTGAAGGTCAGCAGCCCCGGCGCGGTGCTGGTTGCGGGGGTGCGTAAATTTCTGATTCCCCCGGGTTCCAGCCGGCGGACCCGCTCCACCTGGGTGGCGTCGTCATAGCTGAAAACAGCCACATGGTACGCGTGGTCCGAATCCGGCGCGGGCTCCTGCCGGCGCAAGAGAAACGAATCGCAGCGCCGGGCCTTGTGGAAGGCGTCCGTATGGCCGTAAAAGCGGGAAAGGTAATTGGCCACGGTTCTGTTGTGGACTTCCGCGTCACGCGCGGAGAACCGCTGCCCGGCACAGGCCAGGAAGGGGTTATCCTCCTTCGGCGCGGTACTCGAGTTCAAGATGATGTCGACGGGAACGGAACGAGCTCCCGCCGCGTTCGCGGGAGCCGGCGCGAGAAAGAGAAGCGCCGACAGTAAAAAGAGCGACGGGCAGCGCATGGCGCCGGCCTCCTTACCGGCTGTGGCCGGGAGAATTCGTTGCGGGGTCACAGGCGGGATATAATGAAACGCGCCAGCAGATCCGTGCAGACGTCTTCCGGGATCTGGTCCGTTTCCAGGACGAGATCCGGGGCCTCCGGCGCCTCATAAGGCGAGGAGACTCCGGTATAATTCTTGATGACCCCTTTACGAGCCAGCTTGTAGAAGCCTTTGCAGTCGCGCCGCTCGCAGACTTCAAACGGGCAGGAAACATAAATTTCGCTGAAATCAGCCGGCCCGACGATCTCCCTGGCGTTCCCCCGATCCGCCGCGGCCGGGCTGATGAAGGAGCACAGGCAGATTATCCCCTGCTCGACGAAGATTCGGGCCAGATGGGCGACGCGCCGGAGGTTCTCCTGCCGGGCCACAGGGGAAAACCCCAGGTCGCCGCATAGCCCGGAGCGGGCACGGTCGCCGTCCAGAACGGCAACGTTCATGCCCTTATCAAAAAGGACTTTTTCCGCCGCGTGGGCCAGAGTGGATTTGCCCGCGCCCGAGGGGCCGGTCAGCCAGAAGACAGCCCCCCGGTGGCCCTGGCGTTGCTCTCGGTCTTGCCGCGTGACGGATGTCGCGGGAGGGGTGATATATTTCGCGCAATGTTTATGCATACCGCGATAGTAGCGCATGATAATCTGCCGCGCCACATAATTTATGGGGTGGCGCACGGCGCGGGTCGCTCCGGCTGTTATTCCCCCGCCCCCACTCCGGTGAACAGGGGGGCGGCCGCCGCCGCCCTGGAAGGGCTGGAGAACAGGTAGACGAGATCCTCGGCGGCAAAGCGAAACTCCCCACCGGGGTGAGCGAACAGTTCCTCGCCCCTGGTCACGGCGGCCACGGTCACTCCGGCCTTCTGGCGCAGTTCCGCATCCAGCAGGGTGGTATTTTCCAGCGGGCTGCCCTTTTCCACAGTATACACCGTGACCGTAAGATCCGGCATATGTTTTTGCAAAGAGGCCAATGAGGCCCCGGCCGGCCCGGTGGAGCGCAGCATTTCATAATTCTCGGCCCGCACCTCATGGGTGAAGCTGTTGATGTCGCCCACAGGCACCAAGTACTTGGAAAGCACCCGGTTGAAGATTTCGATGCTGGTCTCGAATTCCTCGGGTATCACATCCGAAGCCCCCAGTTCCTTCAGCGCGGCGATCTCGCCGAGAAAGCGGGTACGCACGAGAATATGCAACTGCGGGTTGAGGTGCCGGGATATCTCGGTAACCGCGCGGACGGCCGCGGGGTCCGAAACCACCACGGCCAGCACCCTGGCCCGCTGGATGCCGAGCTGCTGCAGCAGGGCGGGGTGAATGGCGTCGCCGTGAAAGATGGGCTCGCCCTCGGCCGCATAGTGGCGCACCGTGTCCGGGTTCATTTCCAGAATCACGTAAGGGATGCCGGCCATGCGCGCGGCCCGTGCCAGAAGCTTGCCGCCCACGCCGTAGCCCAGGATGATCAGGTGATCGGAGAGCCCCTCGTCCGGTTCGTCGTCCGCCTCAACGGGCAAATTCCGCTTGCGGCCCACGCGCGCGGCCACGGCCGGGGCCGCGTTGAGCAGAAAGGGCGTGGCCGCCATGGTCAGAATGCTCGCAGCCAGGAACAACTGGTAATTCTGGGCGGAAAGGAGCTTGAAATCCAGGCCGCTTTTGGCCAGCACAAAAGAGAACTCCCCGACCTGGCACACGGCCAGACCCACGATGATCGCGGGCCGGATGGGGTAGCCCAGGAGCAGGGCGTCGCCCCCGGCGATGAGCGCCTTGACTCCCAGGACCAGCAGCGTGATGACCATGACCTCCGGCAGGTTGTCCAGAAAGAAACTCATGTCCAGAAGCATACCCACGGAGATGAAGAACACGCTGGTAAACACGTCCTTGAAGGGTAGGATGCCTTCCAGGGCGCTGTGGCTGTATTCCGATTCCGCCACCACCAGGCCGGCGATGAATGCCCCCAGGGAAAGGGAAAGGCCAAGTTGCGCCGTCAGCCAGGCCGTTCCCAGGCAGATGCCGATGATGCTGATCAGGAACAGCTCCCGGCTCTTGGTGCGCACCACCCGGGCCAGCAGCCAGGGCACCCCTTTGCGGGCCAGCAAAAAAATCGCCCCGATGATGCACAGGGTCCGCCCGGCGGTCACGGCCACGCCGGTCATGTCGGCTTCCATACGTCCGGCCAGCAGGGGAATGGCCAGCATCATGGGCACAATGATCAAGTCTTGGTAGATCAGGATGGAAAGGCTGATCCGCCCGGCGGGGCTTTCCATCTGCGCTTTCTGCTGGAGAATCTTCAGGACGATGGCCGTGGAAGAGAGCGCCATGAGAAAACCGATGAATATGGCCGGCCCCAGGGGGATGTGCAAAACGAACTGGGCCAGCACCCAGAACGCCCCGATGGTCAGGAATACCTGGGCCGTGCCGCCCAAAAACACCGGCTTGCGCAGGCGGATCAATTCACCCACGGACAATTCCATGCCGATGGAAAAAAGCAGAAACACCACCCCGACCTCGGCCAGGGTGTCCACGGTGTGCAGATCCTGCACCAGCCCGAGGGAGGAGGGGCCGAGAGCGGCGCCGGTAATCAGAAAGCCGACGATGGGCGGGATTTTCACCTTGGCGCAGGCGAAAATGACCACGGTGGACAGAAGGGCGATGATGAACAGTTCGCGGAGCAGAGATTCCATGTGGTTGGTCTATTCTTGCTGAAGTGACGTCATATTCAAGCCGACCATGACGCGAAGAATGTTGTCCTGTGAAATATCTGTCCGGCGGCGGCGCCCGGCCCGAACGACAAGGCGGGGGAATCATCCCCCGCCCGTTGTTGCGCGCGTGTCTCGCGGCTACTCGAAGAGGTAGCCGTACCTGGCCCCCAGGCCCGAGGTGCGCTCCACCAGCCGGGTGACCAGGTTGGGGACGTCCTCCGTGGTTACGGTGCCGACCTCACGGGTCAGCAGGCTGGCGAACGAGGTGGAGCGTTCATAATACACCCAGACCACCGCATAGGCCGAGCCCACGGCCGGGCGCTCGGAAAATTCGGGAACGCTCGAAATAAGCAGTTTGATTTTAGGTTGCTCCTTGTCCGTCAAGGCGAACAGGGAGCTGCCGTTAAAGGCTTCCTTGAGTTGGAAAGCCAGTTTCGCGCCCACGGTATCCGTGCCTTCAAGCTCAACGGCCACAGGCAGGGAGGCGGCTTTGGCCGGCGCGGGGGTGTCTTCAATCTTGGTTTGCGCGGGTTTGCTTTGCTCGGCGGCCGGAGCGGGGCCGCTCAGGCAGATGAGAAACGCCGGCGCAAGGACAAGGGCGGCAAGTCGTCTGGATATGCGGGACATACGGGCCTCCGTGGTGGTGTTTCGCCGATGTTTGCGGTTGTATGGCAGGCGGGGGGAAAGGTCAAGAATGGGGGGGCAGGGGGAATCGACGGTTTTGAGGAGTGGTGGCGGCGGAGGAGGGTTGTGCCGGCAGCGTTCTGTTGCGCCTTGAATCTCTGTTGCACCCTCCGGGGGCCAAGGAGGGCGCTACGCGGCGCCATCCCTGGACTCTCCGCGCGGGGGGGGGGGGGGGCGGGCGGCCGGCCGGGCGGGGGGGGGGGGGGGGGGGGGGGGGGGGGGGGTGGGGGGGGGTTAGTGTCTGTTAATGGGGCGCGGGATTTTGTCGCCCTCGGCCCCCCACACCATTCACGCTCTCGCGGGCGTTACCACACGCGGTCGGCAGGATCCGCGATCCCCCCTCATGAGCGCCTCTTGGCGGCAGGGCCGAACCCTCCGGAGCTCTCCCCGGCCTGCGGCCGGTGAGGATCTCCTCCGGGCGGCGGGAGCATCCTCGCCCGAAGCGGGCTGCGGGGTCTCCCTTCGCCGCCCTGCCTGAATGCCGGCTCGCGCTCCCGCGTCACAACGGAGCTTTTAGGGGAGCGGTGAAGCGGGGCGTTGCTCGTCTGGGCCGGGATATTATCGCTGGAGGACGTCCACGATGGCCTGAGCGGCCAGTTGGGCGCCGCCGGCGCGGGGGACGAGCCATTCGGTGAAACGGCGGCGGGTTTCGAGGACGGCGGCGGGACCGAGAGTGCGCCGGTGGGCGGCCGCTTTGGGAAGGAGTTTGCCCAGGGTCTGGGCGTTGGGTATTCGCTCGACTGTGCCGGTGGAAAAAATTTCTTCGCCCACCCAAAGAAAATTGTTCAGATGCGGCCCGACAAAGACCGGAGTGCCCAGGGCCGGGGCTTCGAGAAAGTTTTGCCCGCCCAAGCGGGCCAAAGAACCGCCGATAAAGGCGGCATCTATGTGGGCATAGAGCAGGGGCAGGTCTCCGAAGGTATCCCAGATCAGCGGGCCGGAGGAGGGAACGGCGGTGCCGGAGAGAAGTTCCGAGCGCAGAATGGGTGCGTGAGGGGCCAGGGCCTTGCGCCAGAAGTCAACACGGTGCATGTGCCTGGGGGCTATGGCAACGGCGTTGCCGTGAAGGAGAGTGGGCAGGATGTCAAGCAGGAGCGCTTCTTCCTCCTGGCGGACTGAGGCCAGAGCCAGGCGGGGCAGGGAAGGATCCGCGCCGGCGGGGAGGGATGCGAAGGGGTCCGGCCCCTCGGGCGGGGCGACGGTCGCGCCGTCGAACTTGATGTTCGGCATGACGCCGATGCCGTCCGGGCCGAAAATTTCGGCGAAACGGGCCGCGTCGTCCTCGGATATGGCCAGGACACGGGCGGGGCGGATATCGCGCAGCAGGGGCCGCAACAGGCGATACCCGGACAGGCTTTTGGGGGTCATCCTGGCGTTGAGGACCAGGAGAGGAACGGAGGCTTCCCGGCAGGCGGCCATCAGGCCGGGCCAGAGTTCGGTTTCCAGGAGGATGACGCAGGCGGGTTTGGCCAGGGCGACGGCCTCGCGCATCAGGGCCGGATCGTCCAGGGGCACGTAGCGCGAATGGAGGGAGCAACCGGCCGGCAAAGGGATTTTTCGGAGTACGTTGAGGCCCTGGGCCGTCCAGGTGGTGCAGAGAAGACGGGGGTGACGTTCGGCAAGCTCGGGGAGAGCGCCCAGAGCGTGGGTCAGGGTACGGGCCAGGGCGGCTTCGCCGCCGGAGGCGGCCTGGATCCAGATGAGGGGCCCCCCTGAGGGGGAGGAGTCGGTAAAGGGCTCGCCGGTGAGGGCTGTGCGTTCTTCAAAGCCTTGAGCAAGGCGTTTGTGCCGGCGGACCAGAGGGGTCGCGGCCGTCCACAGGCCCCGGTACAGGCCGAGGAAAGAACGGGTCAACAAGCTCATGCCGATAGTCCTTGGGGTGGATGGCTTTTGTATCCTACCCCAAATCGCGGATAAGGAGGTGGGGGAGGGACCACAATGGGGTCATACCCGTGTGGTTACTCCCCCCGATTTGTATTGATATTTACCGGTGCAGGGTGCCGATGCGGCCCCAGGCCACCTCCACCCCGTGGGTGCGGGGCCAGTAA
>JAVBQP010000050.1:0-32633 GCA_031548905.1 Desulfovibrio sp.
TTCCTGGCCGCTTACAAGGCCAAGTATAATGCCGAACCCAGCTCGATCTGGTCGGTGACCGCCGGCGACGCCTTCAACGTGCTGGCCGCCGCCGTCAAGGCCACGAACTCCACGGACGCCAAGGCCATTGCCGGCTATCTGCACAAAGACCTGAAGGATTATGACGGCCTGACCGGCAAGATCTCCTTCGACGCCAAGGGCGATCGCGTGGGCGACCTCTACCGTCTTTACAAGGTCGACGCCACCGGCGCCTTCACTCTCCAACCGAGGCAATAGGGCGTCTTTTTCCGCCATGCGGTGTCAGGCGGCGGCCCGGCGTTCGGTTGCGGACGGGAGAGTCCACTCCCTGCGCCCGAACCTTGCCTTCCTTGCCTGACGAAAAATCCGCCCTATTGCGGGTTTCGGCGAAACGTTCAAGAGAAGCGCGCTCCCGGAGCATCGAGCTTGCTATGGCACTCCGGGAGTGTGCAGCCGCCCCGTCGGTGTCCGCCTGCGGCGACGGGCGCAGCACCGTAACCCCCCGGAGGGGGCCGAACGTAGCGCAGGCCGGCCCGGTAGGGCCTTGGAACGACGAAGGGCGCGCGAAATGAGCTTTGCTCATTCTGAGTCGAAGGGCGCAGCACCATAACCCCCGGAGGGGGGCGGCACGGGCGAAGCCCGCCCCGACAGCGCCGATAGGCGCTTGGAGCGACGAAGGGCGGGCGGAGGCGGCTCCGCCGCCGCAGCATCACTCCCGCCCGAGGAGCGGAAAATGGAAGAGTTCCTGCAACAGTTGACCAACGGATTGGCCGTGGGCGGCATCTATGCCCTCATCGCCCTGGGCTATACCATGGTCTACGGAGTTTTGCGGCTGATCAACTTCGCCCACGGGGATCTCTTCACCCTCGGCTCTTACCTTGGCTTCACCATGCTTGTGTCCTGGGGCATGTCCGGCGTGGCAAGCGGTCTGGTGCTGGCTCTGCTGCTCATCGTTCTGGCCATGGGCGCGGTGGGGGTGTTCGGCTATCTGCTGGAGCGCGTGGCATACCGCCCCTTGCGCAAGTCCAATCGGCTGGCTGCCGTGGTTTCGGCCCTGGGGGCTTCGATCTTCTTCCAGAACGCCATGATGCTGGTTTACGGCGCCCAGGTGCAGGTGTACCCCGGCGGCATCCTGCCCACGGCGGTGTTTGAAATCTTCGGCGTCCAGGTGCCCCTGGTGCGGATGCTCATGTTCGGGGCCTCCGTGGCCCTGATGGTGCTGCTCTGGTGGTTCATCCACAAGACCAGGACCGGCGCGGCCGTGCGGGCCGTGGCCATCGACCAGGGCGCGGCCAAGCTCATGGGCATCGACGTGAACCGGATCATTTCCCTGGTCTTTGTCATCGGCCCGGCCCTCGGCGGCGCGGCCGGGGTCATGGTCGGCCTGTTCTACGGGCAGATCAAGTACGAAATGGGGCTGACGTTCGGCTTAAAAGCCTTTACCGCCGCCATTTTGGGTGGTATCGGCAACATCCCCGGCGCGATGGTCGGCGGGGTGTTGCTCGGGGTCATCGAGGCCATGGGCGCGGCTTACATTTCCATTGCCTGGAAGGACGCCATCGCTTTCGCGGTGCTGATCCTGATCCTCATATTCCGACCAACCGGCCTTCTGGGCGAACGGGTCGCGGAGAAAATATGAGAGCGCGCATCGTCCGGCACAGACTGTTCCCGGCCGTCAGCGGCATCGGTTTTTTCGTCCTGATGGCCGCCGTGCCCACCCTGTTGAGTATGTGCCAAGTGGACGGCGGCGGAGCCCCCCAACTCGGGGTTTTGAGCGACATCGGCCTGTACGCGATCCTGGCCCTGTCCCTGAACATCATCCTGGGGCACACCGGGTTGTTCAACATGGGGCACGCGGCCTTTTTTGCCGTGGGGGCGTATACCACGGCCATCCTGAACACGATGTACGGCTGGCCGGTCATGGCCACCATGCCCCTGGCCGGGCTCCTGGCCGGGATCTTCGCCTTCTTCGTGGCTGTGCCGATCATCCACCTGCGCGGCGACTATCTGCTGGTGGTGACCATCGGGATAGTGGAAATCGTGCGCATCGCCCTGGTCAACGACCTCCTGGGGCTGACCGGCGGGTCCAACGGCATCTACGGCATCAGCCGGCCGGAACTGTTCGGGATCCGCTTCGGCTCCCCGGCCATGATGTTCTATCTGATTTGGGGTTTCACGGCCCTGACGGTCTTTCTGTTCTATCTGCTGGAGCACTCGCGCTTCGGCCGGGCCCTGAACTACATCAAACACGACGATCTGGCGGCGGCCGGCAGCGGCATCAACGTGACCCGCTACAAGCTCGCGGCGTTCATGCTCGGGGCCTTCTGGGCGGGCATGGCCGGCACCCTGTTCGCGGCCAAGATGAAGCTGGTGGACCCCAACTCCTTTACCTTTTTCGAGTCCGTGCTGCTGTTCGCCATCGTAATCCTGGGCGGCTCGGGCAGTATTCCGGGGGTGATCCTCGGGGCGTTTTTGCTGGTGGGCCTGCCGGAGGTGTTCCGGGAGTTCGCCGGAGCCCGGCAGCTTATTTTCGGCGCGGCCATGGTGGCCATGATGATTTTCCGCCCGCAGGGATTGTTGCCCGTACGGCGCAGACGGTACGACGCCAGGCAATATAACGGGATGTTCCCATCGGCCGTCGGCAGGCAATGCGCGGCGGCTTACAATCCCTATGCCGAGGATGAGGACTGAGCATGAGCCTGCTTTCCCTGCGCAACCTGATGAAAACCTTCGGCGGCTTGGTTGCCGTGGCCGGGGTTTCCTTCGACGTGGAGGAAAACGCCATCGTCGGCCTGATCGGTCCCAACGGCGCGGGCAAGACCACGGTCTTCAACCTGATCACCGGCAATTACAAACCCAACGGCGGCGAAGTGCTTTTCGACCGTCAGAACATCACCGGCCTGCCCACGCACCGGATCGTCTCCCTGGGCATAGCCCGAACCTTTCAGAACATCCGCCTGTTCCCGGACATGAGCGTGCTTGAGAACGTCCTGGCGGGCCTGCACTGTCGCATGAAGGCCGGGGTTTTCGGCTCCATGTTCCGTACCCCGTCCCAACGCCGGGAGGAACGCGCCGCCGTCGAGCGGGCCATGCGCGAACTGGCCTTTGTCAGCCTGGACTGCCAATACAACAATCTGGCCCGGAATCTTTCCTACGGCAACCAGCGGCTGCTGGAAATCGCCCGGGCCCTGGCCACGGACCCGCGTTTCCTGATCCTGGACGAGCCGGCCGGGGGCATGAACGATCAGGAAACCGAAGACCTCATGGGCCTGATCCGGGCCATCCGGTCCCGGGGCACCACGGTGCTGCTCATCGAGCACGACATGAATCTGGTCATGCGGGTCTGCGACCGGCTGGTGGTTCTGGAATACGGGGCTGTCATCGCCGAGGGCACTCCGGACGAAATCAAGCGCAACCCCCAGGTTATCGAAGCCTACCTGGGCACGGACGAAGAATAAGGTGGACGCCATGAGCCAATCCGACGCCTACCTCGAGCTGCGCGATCTTCGGGTCTGCTACGGCAGCGTGGAAGTGCTGCACTCGATCAACGTCAGGGCCGGCAAGGGCGAGATCATCACCATTCTCGGGGCCAACGGCGCGGGCAAGACCACCACGCTCATGAGCATCAGCGGCCTGATCAAGCCCTCCGAAGGCGGCATTTACTTTGAGGGTGAGCCCCTGCACAGTCTGCACAGCCATGAGATCGTCGGCCGGGGCATCACCCAGTCGCCCGAGGGGCGGCGGGTGTTCAACACCCTGACCGTGCTGGAGAATCTGGAACTCGGGGCCTACACAAGCCGGGACCGCAACCGGATCAAGGCCACCCTCGACTGGATTTTCGACCTCTTTCCCCGCCTGAAAGAGCGGATCGGCCAGCTTGCCGGGACGCTTTCCGGCGGCGAGCAGCAGATGCTGGCCATCGGCCGGGCGCTCATGGGCGCGCCGAAAGTGCTGCTGCTGGACGAGCCCTCCCTCGGCCTCGCGCCCATTCTGGTGCGTTCCATTTTCGAGACCGTCCGGGCCATCAACGAGACGGGCGTGACGGTCGTCCTGGTGGAGCAGAACGCCCGCGCGGCCCTGCGCCTGGCCCGGCGCGGCTATGTGATGGAGGTGGGGCACATCGTCATGGAAGATAAAGCCGAAAACCTTCTGGCCAACCCGGAAGTGCAGAACGCCTATCTCGGCGGCGCCGCCGGAAAATAGGCCGCCCGCCGGCGGCCGGCCCGGCTGTTCTCGCGCACTGAATATGGGGCGCAACGGTTTCACCCTGATGTTGCCTTCGGATCGGACCATGCCCACTCCAATTGGAACCCCTCTCACCGCATTCGCGGAGAATCCCATCGCAGCGGAACGCCTGGAATACCTGCTCGCGGGCATGACCTCGGGCTGGCCCCGGCGCGGGCGCCGGCTTCTGGCCGTGTCCGCCGGGGGCGCTCCGTTTCTGGAAGCCCTCTGGCAGGCCGGTTTCGACCTGACCGTGCAGGACAACGATCCCGAAGCGCTCGGCCTTGCCGCCGGTGTGTTGAAGAACCGGGCCGAGCGGATTCTGGCCGCGCCGGATCACTTGCCGGTCGATGATTGCTCGTTCGATTTCGCCGTGGCCCAGGCCGGGGCGGGCGGGTCGCTGCCCGCGTTGCTGGAGGAACTGCGCCGCGTGGCCTGCCGGGGGGTGTTGCTGTTGTTCGCCTCGGCCTGGTCGGCCGCGGCCCTGGAGCATCGGTTGCGCCGGGGGGAATCCGCCCGCGCGGCGGGGTTTCTTTCCCCAAGGGTGGTACGGCGCGAAGCGCGGCGGGTGTTCGGGCCGGGCCGGCGCACCTGGGGCGCGGTGTTGCCGGGGCCTTCCCGAACTTGGGGGGAAGGGTTTGTGCTTGAGCGGTTGAACGCGCCGCTGCTGCCGCTGCCGCTCGGGGCTGTTGCCGCGTTACGGATTGATATGGGGGTGCCGCGTACCGGCACGCCGATTGTAGTCAGGGCCAGGGGGCCGGTGGCGTCGGCGGAGTAAGAAGGACCGTTGAGGCGGGTGATGGCTTTGCGTGGTCGGGTTTGCCGGGTGTGGCAAGCCCGTTTGTTTTGATTGAAATCTCGTTGCACCCTCCAGGGGCCAAAGGGGGGCTGCAAAACAGGGCTGCGTTGGGCGTTCTCCTTTCTCAATTTGTGGCATGAAGGGCTCATCTTGCAGTGGGCCGGGCCGCATCTTCTTTGGAATCTCCGCGCGCCGGGGTTTCACCCCTGGACCCCACTCCCGTTTTGGCGTGGGCGGCCGAGGGTGATAACGCTCTTTTTCCCTTTTCAGCCTATACGCGCCCTCGGCCGCCCACACCCGCAGCACTCTCGCGGGCGCAATCACATGCGCTTGGCAAGACCGGTGCGATGTTCCCTCATGAACGCCTCCGGCGGCAGGGCAAATCCCTTCGGAGCTCTCCCCGGCCTTTGGCCGGTGAGGATCTCCTCCGGGGCTGCGGGAGCCTCCTCGACGAAAAAACCGTCCGCGGGGTCTCCCTTCGGGCTTCCGCGTCACAGCGGAGCTTTTGAGGTTCCGTAATCACCAACGGAGGCAACCGGCTGCCGCCGGAACGGGAGTTGCTTTGGGCCGTCAGCCCGCCTTGCGGCCTTGGGCGAAGGTGAGCAGGCGCTCGGCCAGGACACCGGGGGCGATGTGGGCTTTGGCGGAGGCGCCGGTGCGCAGGGAGCCGTGTTCCCGCATGGGAGCGCTGGCGTAAGCGGCGGCCAGCTCTTTCTCGAGGGCGTCACGCAGGATTGCGAAGGAGGCTTCGATCTCGGGGTAGGCGTTGTCTTCCCGCCAGGGCAGGCGCAGGGTCTGAGGGTGGGAACGGCCTTGGTGCGAAGGCGATTCCAGGCGGTAGAACCCTTTGGAAGGCAGGCCGGCGCGCTCGCATTGGCCGGGGTGGCAATGCTCCTGCCAGGAGTCGGCCGGCTCCGGAATGCTCGACTCAATGCAAACCGACGGGAGGGCCAGGGCCTTCTCGTGTTCTTCCAGCGCGACCGTGTAGCTTAGAATGGGCCGGAGGTTGCCGCGTTTTTTGTCGATGCTCCATTCAATACGCATGGGATGCTCCTCGTTATCGCGTTCCGGCGAAGGCGGACAGGCGGACCACCTCGCCGAAGGGGGGCGGGTCTTCCTCGCCCCCGGTGACGGCCCACAGCACAGGGTAGGCGGGTTGTTCCGGAAAGCGGGAACACTCCAGGTCGGTGAGCCAGATCAGGCAGGCCGGCTGGAGCCCGCGCTCCTCAATGCGGGCGGCGACCGGGCGGTAGTCCGTGCCGCCCCCCCCCGTCGGGGTCAGGCGCAGGGGCAGATCCCAGCGGGTGAAGGTCGCTTCGCCCTGCACGGCGGCATCGTGGTAGAGCACGGTGATCCGGGTGTCATAAGCTTCCAGGATGGCGGAAAGTTCCGCGCAGAATGCGGACAACATGTCTTCGTCGATGGAGCCGGAGCAGTCCACGGCCAGGACCAGTTCGGGAATGCGCGGCTCGCGCAGGGACGGCAGGTAAATATTCTGGAACAGGTAGCGACGGTTGGGTGTGGTCCAGGTGTAGTCGCCGCCGGAGCAGCTCTCCAGGAAACGCCGCAACAGGGTGCGCCAATCCAGGGTGGGGCGCAGGGTTTCGCGCAGCAGGCGGGCCAGGCCGGCGGGCAGATCGCCCATGTTCGGGGCGCGGTGCAGCGCCTGGGCCAGGGCGATGTGCGCCTCGCGCTCGGCCTGGGCCTGGCCGTCGTCGCCTTCTTTGCTTCCCGGATGGTCGCGTACTTCACCCTGGAAGGCGGCCGGAGCGGCGTCTTTCAATTCCGCCTCGTCGCTCCCCTTGTCGGCCCGGAGACCGGGCCCGGCCGGGCCTTCGCCCTCTCCGGGCGGTGATTCGGTGTTGCCGGCATGAGGCAGGTCCGGGGCTTCGTCATCCTCCCGGCCGCCGCCGAGATCGGTGCTGCCGCCGGCTTCCGCCGCGCGGCCGAAACCGGTCTCCAGGGCCGCCTCGGCATTGCCGTGAGTCTGCTGTTCTTCCTGCAGGCGGGTGAGAATGCCGTAAATTTCATCCACGGAGCGGCCCGCGTACTCGGGTTCGTGCGCGAACCCCTCGGGCAGACTGAACCCGGCCTCCAGCAGGAGGTGGTTGACGGCGTGATCGCAGGCCTGATTCCAGCGTTGCTCGTCGCGGCCTTGGCGACGCACGTGATGGGAACAGGCCAGATGCATGATTTCATGGGCCTGCGCGCCCACAAGCGTGGCCTTGGAAAGTCCGTTCACATAGGTGGGATTGTAAGCCAGGGTTTTGCCGTCGGTCCAGAGGTCGGCGCAGCCGGAGTCCTCCTTCAGGTTCAAGCGCAGGGCCAGGGAACCGAAAAATGGATGCCCGAGCAGCAATTCGGCCCTGGCCCCGGTCATGGCCAGGGCGGCCCGCATGGATATGTCCGAGTTCCCTTCCATGCCTACAACAGCACTTGGGCGTTGGCTTCGGCCCAACGGGCGAAGGCCGGGGTGTCCACGGCACGCTCGTCGCGACACACGGCGTCGCGCATGAGCAGGACGCCGAACTCCACGGGCAGGCGGGCCGCATAGGCGGTCAGGGCATCCATGCTTTCGGGCGCGGCCTTCCCGGCCAGGGCCTCGCACAGCGCGTAAACGGCCGCGGGCTCTTCCGGCACGGGGGCTCCGTCCGGGTCTTCCAAAATGTCCTCAACGGCCGGCAGATCGCGCCAGACCTGCAAAAATCCCATGAACTCAGCGGCCGCGGCCGGCCCCACCGTTCCCCGGTACACTTCATGCTCCACGGCCGGCTCCGGCCCGGCCGACAGGATCCCCGAGAGAAATTCCCAGGAACGTGGCGAGGCGAAGGCCCCGCCCGAGGACAGCGGATCGAAATCATGCAGCAGCTTGGGCCGAAAACGAAGAAACGCCACCACCTCGGGCCGGATGCCCGCGCTTTGGGCCCAGGCGGTCCAGTCTTCCAGGTCGGCTTCAAAATCGAGGTGGACCATGCGGTTGGCCAGGGCCGACGGCATCCGGTGGGTCACGGCCCGGTCGCACTCACGGTTTCCGGCCGCGATGACGCTCCAGCCGGCGGGCAGCCGGTACTCCCCGATGCGGCGGTCGAGCACGAGCTGGTAACACGCAGCCTGAACCAGCGGCGGAGCGGCGTTCAACTCGTCAAGGAACACGATGCCTTCCGCCGGATCGGAATCGCCCGGCAGAAAGGCGGGCGGACACCATTCGGCAACGCCCCCGCCGGTAATGCGCGGCAAACCCCGCAAATCAACCGGGTCCAGCAGCACCGCCCGGATATCCCTCAGGGCCAGCCCGCGTTCTTCGGCCACCTGGGCGACCACCCTGCTTTTGCCCACGCCCGGCGGCCCCCACAAAAACACGGGCTGCCGGACGGCAAGCAAGGTATGCAGGGCGGAAACAATCCGGCTGGGCGTCATAACGGCTCCTTTCCCAAGCTGAATAAAAATCGTTGTGACAGGTTGTACTTTTAGTGAAAATAAAAGTCAATTTCATAAAAGTCACGGCATATCACTTCCTCCCACGCCGAATGCAGACTACAATCGCACAACCTCTGTCCGCCCGAGAGCCCTCAAAGTTCCGCTGTGACGCGGGAGCGTTCCGCCCCCCCCTCACAAGTTAACCCGTCTCGGAGTTCTCCCGCACACGACCGCGAACACCTCCGCCGCGCCGGCCCGCAACAACGCCCGACTCGCCGCTTCCAGCGTCGCCCCCGTGGTCAACACATCATCCACCAGCACCACTTTTAAGCCGGCAACCTCCGGCACCGCCGCAAACGCCTCCGCCAGATTCCCCCGCCGGGCGACGCGGGAAAGCCCGGTCTGCGGCACGCCCGGGCGAATCCGCCGCAATAACTCCGGCCGGAGCCGCACACGCCGCTCTCTCCCGCCAAGGCCCCCGACGATAGGCTTCGCCAGCTCCAAGGCCTGATTGTACCCCCGCCGGCGCAAGCGCTCCCCGGAAAGCGGCACGGGCACCACCACATCAGCCGTCAGCCCATCCGGAACGCGCCCCAGCGTCAACGCCCCGAGCACACGCCCCAACCCCGGCTCATGCCCGAATTTCAGACGGATCAGCAACCGGCGCAACAAACCGTCATGCGCGCCGTAAAAAACAAACCCTTTCCAGGGGGGAGGCTTTTGCAAACAATGCCCGCACGGTGCCGGCGGCAGCAGCGGCCAGGGGGCAAGCTCGCCGCACAGTGGGCAATACCCGCCCGTGCGTGGCCGCAGCAACTCGCGACATCTGCCGCACAACGCCTCTCCGGCCTCGGGCACAAACGGCTCGTGGCAGGCGGCGCAGCGGCGCTCGCGGATCAGCAGGCGGAGGAGGTCGCGCACACGCCCGCATAGGCCCGGATCGCCTCACAGGCTTCCGGGTTTCCGGCCAGATCCCCGGCCGCGTCCACCCCGCGCAAAAGCAGCGGTTCCCGCAGGCGCAGGTTAAGCAATCCCAAGGCCCAACGCAGAGTCAGCAGGCTCCCTTCAAACAGGCGCTCTCCCTTCGGCCGCCCGGCGCAGAGCACCACGCCGCACCCCCGCTCGGGCAAAGCGGCGAGACGTTCGTCCCCGGCCTCCCGCAGAGCCCAGAACGGCTGCATCCGGTCGATGAGAGCCTTGAACCCGGCCGGCAGATGGTAAAAAAAGATGGGCGCGGTCAGAAACACGAAGGGAGCGTGGGCAAAGGCCGCGAGCAGACGGGCGGAATCGTCGGAACGGCTCAGGGGGCAGCCGAGATACGCCCTGCCGGCGCGGGGTTCAAGGCTCGGCCGGCGCGGGGCGGCCCGTGAGCAGGCCCCACAGCCGATGCAAGGGGTTATCAAATACTCCCGCAGACGGAGCGCCGGTGCGCCCAGGATTTCAGCCGCGAGAGCGGCGGCATGGTCGGAGTTGCCGCCCGCCCTGGGGCTGCATGAAAGAATCAGGGGCGGCGCGGCTGCCATGCGGATCGCCTCAGAGCTCGGTGAACTCGCCCACAAAGGGATTGTTCAGGCGCTCGTCTCCGATGCTCGTTTTGGGACCGTGGCCCGGATACACCACGGTCTCGTCCGGCAGGGCATACAACACCGTGAGGATCGAATCCATCAGCGTTTTCAGGTTGCCGCCGGGGAAATCCGTACGCCCCACGGAGCGGGCGAACAGGGCGTCGCCCGCGCACACGGAAGCAAGCTCGGGGAAGTAAAAGGACAAGCCGCCCGGCGTGTGGCCCGGCGTGGCCAGCACCCGGCAGGCGCCCACGGGCAACTCCATATCGCCCGCCGCGAGCGGGGCAAAAGTGAAGGGTTCCACCTCGGGCAGGCCCCAGACGCCGCCGCGCCCGAGGTCCGTCTCCAGCATATAGGAATCTTCGGGCGAGGCCAGGACGGCCGCTCCGGTTTCCCGAACCAGGGCGGCCACCCCGAAGGTGTGGTCGAAGTGCAGGTGGGTGAGCAGGATATGCGACAGGTTCAGGCGCTGCTCCCCGAGGAGCCGCATAACAGGGGCCGGGTCGCCGCCGGGGTCCACGGCCACGGCGTGGGTATCGTTGTGGATGAGATAACAGTTTGTCTGGAGGGAACCCAGAGGGAAGACGGCAATCCGCATGTTCGGCTCCTGAGGTGAAAGGGGAACGAAACCCGCCCACGGGAAAAAATTGACTACATCTCCGACAAACGGATAAACACGCACCCCCGCTCCTGAAGCTGGGGCAGGGCCTCCATCAGGCCCCGACGGGTGCCCGATTCCGGGTGGTTCATGTGGCCCAGGAGGATATCGCCGTTTTTGGCCGCCAACGTCTTGTCGCGTACCTTATCGGCCGGCAGGGTGGCCCCTTCGTCCACAGAGATGGAATACCCGGCCACACCCATGCCGAGATCGTGGATCACGGCCACGGCAATGTCGTCGTAAAAAGCCGTGCCGGAACGGTACCAGCGGGGACGCGACGCGCCGCAGCGGTGCAACTCGCGGGCGTTGGCCGCGACCTCTTCCACCAGGGCCTGCATGGAAGCTGTGCCCTTGATACCGTAAGCCTCACGGCCATCCACCGAGCAGGGCTTGTGCGCGGCGCCGTGGGCCGCGATCTCGAACAAGGGATCTCCGGCCAGGTTTTTGAAAGTCTCGGTATTGTCCTTGAGCCACCGGTTGGTGACGAACAATGTCGCGGGGATTTTGCGGGCGCGCAAAAAGGCGATCAACTCCGCGTCGTAGGCCCCGGAACAGGCATCCAGGGTCAGGGCGATGACCGGTTTGCCGCCTTTGGGCTCCGGAGTGATCCGGCTGGTGATCCCCGGCATTTTTTCCGCCCAAATCTTGGGCTTGCGCCCGGCATAACGCCTGCTCAACTCGGCCGCGATATCCGTGTAGCCGTGCCCCACGAACGGCACGTTCCAGAGAGAGGGGCCGTTGGCGTCCGAAGGCGGGCCGGCAGGGGGCGGGACGGGGGCCCGTTGCGTTGTGGGGGCGGGAGCCGCGGGCGGGGTGGGTGCCGCCGGGATGCCGGGGGGGCTCCCCCGGTCCTCTTCGGCCACACTCCGGGCGAGGTCGTCAAGACCGTCGGCCACGGGGTCGGAGCCGCCGCAAAACCACAGGCCGAAAATCGCCAGAAGCGCGACCCCGAGCAGTATCGGCACCGCCGGAACCATCCGGCGGGCACGGCGTTCCCGGTTGGGAAATTTGGGGCGTCTGCGTGTGTGCACCCTGTGTCACCTCGCTGAGACGTTCAAGGGTCGCGCGTTACAGCGTCCGCCCGCCGGGCCGGCCGGTCTCATGCCGTCCTCCCCGCGATTGCAGCACCTGCTCCAGAAAGACTCTGGCCGCGCCGGACGGAAGTTGCACTCCGGTCCAAAAACGGAACTGAGCCAAGCCCTGGGCCACGAAAAAATCCAGGCCGTCCTGGGTTTGCAGCCCGGCTTCGGCGGCTTCGCGCAGAAAGCGGGTCACCAAGGGGTTGTATACCAGATCAAAGGCCGTGCAGGAAGGAGGAACCCGCTCCCACCCCTCGGTCGGCATGGGCGTTTCTTCCGGCGAATGGCCGAACATGCCCACGGGCGTGGTATTGATCACCACGTCCAGGGAGTCGTCCATCAGCTCCACGCGCCGGCTCCACGGTTGCAGATCCACGTCATGGAGCCGGAAGGATTTTCCGACCTTTGCCGGCTCCCGCACAACCACCGTAATGCGTGGGACTCCCAGTTCCACCAGACCGGCGATCACGGCCAGCCCGGCACCGCCGCCGCCGAGAACCAGGGCGCCGGCGATAGGCCGGCCGCGCAAGGGCGCGAGCACCCCTTCAAGATCCGTGTTCTCCCCAAGGAGCAGGCCGTTTTCCCAGTACAGGGTATTGACCGCGCCGATGCGCTCCGCGCGTGTGGACACGCCGTCGAGCAGACGGATGATCGCGGTCTTGTGCGGCAGGGTCACGCTGAGCCCGTGAAAGGGCAAAACGCGCACGGCCGCGACGACGGCCTCCAGGTTTTCCGCCTTTTGGGCGAAGGGCAGGTATGCGCCGGGCAACCGCCCCAGGGAAAAACCCCAGTTGTGCAAAGCCGGGCTCAGGCTGTGCTCCAAAGGGTCGCCGATCACGCCGTACAGGCGCTCGAAACGGCGGGGCTCCATGGGCATCTTAGACCACCTTGTTCAGGGGGTACTCGATGATACCCTCGGCCCCGGCCTTGACCAGGGCCGGGATGAGATCCCGCACCACGCCGGTGCCGACCACGATTTCCAGCGCGACCCAGTTTTTGTCTTGCAACGGGGCGACGGTCGGGGAGTTCAGGGCGGGCACGGCCGCCAGGATGGCGTCCAGGCCGGCGACCGGGGCGTTCATTTTCAGGCCCACCAGGGATTCGGCCCGCAGGGCGCCCTGGAGCAGCATGGTGATCTGCTCGATCTTGCGGCGTTTGCCCGAGTCGGCCCAGGCCTGGGGGTTGGCGATGAACTGGGTGTTGGTTTCCAGCACGTCGGCAATGACCCGCAGCCCGTGGGCCCGGATGGTGGTGCCGGTTTCCGTGACTTCCACAATGGCGTCGGCCAGGCCTTCAACCACTTTGGCCTCGGTGGCGCCCCAAGAATATTCCACCTTGACGGGGATGTTCCGCTCCTTGAACCAGCGCTCGGTCAGGCCCATGATCTCCGTGGCCACGCGCTTGCCGGCCAGATCTTCGGGCTTCTGGAAGGGCGAGTCGCCGGCAACGGCCAGAACCCAGCGGGCCGGACGGTTGCTGAGCTTGGAGTATACGAGGTCCGTGACCAGTTGCACGTCCACGTTGTTTTCCATGATCCAGTCCTTGCCGGTCAGGCCGGCGTCCAGAACGCCGTCGTTGACGTAGCGGGGCATTTCCTGGGGACGACACAGGCGGATGGCCAGTTGCGGGTCGTTGACCTCGGGGAAATAGTTGCGGTGCCGCATGGAGATCTTCCAGCCGGCCCGGGCGAACAGGTTGAGGGTGGCTTCTTCCAGGGAACCCTTGGGAATGCCGAGTTTGAGCACGGTACCGGACATTATTTGTAGACCTCCTTGGGGTCGAACACTTCGGGGCAACAGGTGGAAATCTCGCCGTTTTTCAATTCACGGTAAAAGCAACTGCGAAAGCCCGTATGGCAGGCCGCGCCGCCCACCTGCTCGACCAGGGCGACCAGGGAGTCGGCATCGCAATCCAGGCGCAGGGAGCGGACCTTCTGCACGTTGCCGGAAGTCCCGCCCTTATGCCAGAGGCTGTTACGGCTGCGGCTCCAATAATGCATTTCACCGCTGCGCAGGGTGGCGGCAAAGGCCTCTTCGTTCATGTAGGCCAGCATCAGGACTTCGCCCGTGTCGGCGCACTGGGCGATAACGGGCAACAGCCCGCCGCCCTTGGCGAAATCCGGTCGGAAATCGGAGGGAAGGCTCATCTGCGTATTCCTTGAAAAAAATGAATTCGGCCGGCCGAAAAAGCGCTCTTTTTATGGCACGGCTTTGCAAAATGCCACAAGAACGCCCCGGCCGGCAAGTCAAACCGGCTCCACTCCCGAGGGCGCGAGCCGGACACGGTAAAAGAAAAGCGGAAAACCGCGCGACGGGCGAAGGGAGATGCCCCCTTCGCCCGTCGTAAGGACGGATGCGTCTTGGCTGTTCGCCTTACCCACGCATGGTGCGTACGGCGTTGAGCACAGCCAGGAGGGCCACGCCCACGTCGGCGAACACGGCCTCCCACAGGCCGGCAACGCCGGCAACGCCGAGAGCCATGAACGAGAGCTTCACGCCGAGGGCCAGAACGATGTTCTCGCGCACTACGCGGCGTACTTTGCGGGCCAGAACGGCCAACTCGGACACCTTGGCCGGGGAGTCGTTCAGGATGACCGCGTCCGCCGCTTCCACGGCCGCCTCGGCCCCGAGCCCCCCCATAGCGATGCCCACGCGCGACAGGGCCAGGATCGGGGCGTCGTTGATCCCGTCGCCCACAAAAGCGGTGCGGGCCGGGTCGCCCAGGCGCTGCGCGGCCTCGACTTTGCCCTCGGGCATCAGGTCGGCGTCAAAACCGTCCAGCCCGGTCTCGCCGGCCACGTAGGCGGCAGCCGTGGCGTTGTCGCCCGTGAGCATATGAACGCGGATACCCATGTTCTTCAGCCGGCCGACGGCCTCGCGGGATTCGGGCTTGATCGCGTCGGAAACCACAATGCGTCCCAGAACCCGGTCATTCTCAGCCACGTAAACCACCGCGCCCACGGCCGGGGTTTCTTCCGGGTCCAGGCCTTCCTGGCGCAGAAGCCGGGCCGCGCCGGCCAGGAAGGTGCGGCCGCCTTCTTCCACCTTCAGCCCCATTCCCGGGAATTCCTTGGCCGAGGCGCCGGAGCGCTCCGCTTCGACAACCTTGTCCCGCAGGCCGTTCGCCACGGCGTACGCCAGGATCGAGCGGGCCGCCGGGTGGTTGGAGTGGGCCTCGGCCCGGACGGCCGCGTCCAGCAGGTGGGCCGGATCAACGCCCGGCCGGGGCTCGACGGCGGCGACCTCAAAAACACCCTTGGTCAGGGTGCCGGTTTTGTCGAATATGACCGTATCCACATGGAGCATGGCGTCCAGAACGTTGCCGCCCTTAACCAGGATACCCCGGCGCGAAGCCGCGCCGATGCCTCCGAAATACCCCAGGGGAATGGAAATCAAGAGCGCGCAGGGGCAGGAAATAACCAGCAGAACCAGGGCGCGGTAAGTCCAGTCGCTCCAGGCCGCACCGGGCAGAAGCAGGGGGGGGAGCACAGCCGTGGCCGCCGCCGCCAGGGTCACGGCCGGGGTGTACCAGCGGGCGAAACGGGTAATGAAGCGCTCGGTGGGGGATTTTCGCGCGGCCGCGTGTTCCACCATCTCGAGAATCCGGGCCATGTGGGTGTCGGCGAAGGGCGCGGTGACCCGTACCGTAAGGGCGCCTTCCAGGTTGACCGCCCCGGCCGGGACAAAGGAATCCACCCGGACTTCCACCGGCACCGGCTCGCCCGTCAGAGGAGCGGTGTCCACCAGGGAGGAGCCGGAAAGCACCAGGCCGTCCAAGGGAATCTTCTCGCCGGGCAGAACCCGGACCACCGCGCCCACGATCACGGATTCCACAGCCGTCTCGACGGTGCCCTCGCCTTCGATCACGCGGGCCGTGGTCGGCTTGGAGGCCAGCAAGCCGCGGATCGAGCGGCGCGAGCCGGACAGGGCCCGCTCCTGCACGTGCTCGCCGATGCGGTAAAAGAGCATGACACCCACGGCCTCGCCGAGTTCGCCCAGGAACAACGCGGCCACTGTGGCCCCGCACATCAGTGTGAATTCATTGAATACATCTCCCCGGCGCATGGCCGCCACAGCGGCCCGGAACACTGAAAAGCCGCACAACGCATAAGGAACGCCGAAAACGGCATAGAGCCCCCACGGCCCGAAGGCCGCCCCGAGGCGTTCCTCGGAGATCAGCGCGGCCGCGTAAATCACCGAGCAGACGGCAAGGAAGATCAGTTCTTTTCTGGGGTTGTCCTCATCCGCGGCGCAGGAGCCATGAGCGGTCCCGCAGCAGGAGGTTGTTTGGACGGGAGCATGATCGGCGCAGCAGGCGCATTTTCCATCGGCGAAACTCATAATCTACTCCGGATGAGAGCATTTCCATTATGGAAACGCTCTAGGATTGGAACTCGTCGGTATCCTGAATCAGGGAATGGAGGAGTGGCGAATGCGCCTCCTCGCCGTTTTCGCCGGGGCAGCCGCCGCAGGCGTCGCTTTGGAGCAGCAGACGGATGCGGTCCTCATCGGCGGCAAGTTCCGGGCTTTCGCGCAGGCTTTCGAAGACAAAGCGCAGGGCCTCACGCACATACGGCGGGGCCGAGGCCGGATCGGCCGTGCGGTAATACACCCACTTGCCCCGGCGCCGGCTTTCGATCAACCGGGCCTGACGCAGCACCGACAGATGCTTGGACGTTGTGGACGGGGCCAGATCGAGCAGACCGGTTACCTGGCAAACGCATAATTCGCGCCCGCGCAGGGCCGACAGGATACGCACCCGGTTTTCGTCGGTCAGGGCCCGGACCACGGTCATGAAATGAAACATGGCAACCTCACTTCGACAATTCGTCAATTCGCTATGTGTCGAAATATAGGATTGTTGCCGCCAATGTCAAGTCGAAGAAATGCGGGGTTCCGGCAGGCGGCGGGCAATCCCATACGGGTTTTTAGATTAATCATAATAAATTCATGGTGATATATTCACGTATGGACATTGCACAGACAATGTCATAACAAAATACCAACACACTGTGCGGCAAGGAAAAAAATGCCGCTCACGCCGAAATTCGGGAGTACGCCGTGAATAAGGAAGCAACCATGAGTTTCCGCATCGAGCCGGAGTTGCGCTCCGGCTTCATGCGGGCTGCGGCGTCCGAGCATCGCCCGGCTTCGCAAATCCTGCGCGAATTGATGCGCGGCTATGTGGCGCGGGTCGGCGCCGCCGAGCTTTCCAGGGTCGCCCTCTCAGCCGAGGAGCGCCGTTTGCGGGACGCGGCCGTGCGATTTGCCGTGGCGTCGGCCGGGCTGAGCGGCTTCAGGCTCCCTCCTGAGGAGCGGGCGCGGCTGACTCGCTTCGGCAACGGGGAGATGAGCCTGGAGGACTTGGTGGAAGGCCCGCCGACGACATCTGCCGTGAAGGCGGAGGATGAGTCGCGCCACGCCCTGGAGGGTGAACGCGTCAGGCGGCGCGTGGTTGAGTTGGAATTGTCGCCGACCCCTGGGCGGTTCGACGCGGCGCATCTGCGGGAAGTCAACCGCCGGATCGCGCAGGATTCACCCCGTCCGACCCGGGCGCGGGCGTTTGCCGACGAGGCGCGGGGGCCGGGCGGGGTGTGGGTTGAGGAACACCGCCTTGAGGCTGCCGGCGAACCCGTCTTTGCCGTGTACGCCTTGCCGGCGCCTTCCCTACGGGCCCGGCTCGACGGGGCCCTGGCCAGAGTCGACGCCGCCCGGTTGGGCAGGCTCGGCATGGCCAAATTTGTGGAAGAAATCGCCGCCCTGCATGGTGAGGTGGACTACCTGCACCCGTTCGCTTCCGGCAACGGCCTGACCCTGCGGAGCTTCACCCGGCAGTTGGCCGGGGCCGCTGGTTACATTTTGGAGTGGGAACGGTTCAACGAAAGCCCGGCCGCTCGTGATGCGCTCCGCCTGGCGCGGGACGCGGCCGTGAACGAGTTGGCCCTCCCCCATATTCGTGACGAGGAGGCGCGGCGAAAAGCGGCATCCACACGCCTGGCGGGGCGTTCGCTGGTGGAATTGCTGCGCGGGGTGGTTCGGCCGGTGTAGATCGGCGCGTGGCCTACCTGAGCGGCAGAAGAAAAAGCCGGAAGTCTTGGATTCAAGACTTCCGGCTTTCTGTAAAATGGTGGGTCGTGAGTGATTCGAACACTCGACTCTCTCCTTAAAAGGGAGATACTCTACCGGCTGAGTTAACGACCCAAGGGAGAGGGCTTTTTATCCTAATCCGCGGTGAGGGTCAATGCTCCATACGATAAAATTCACGATGGGCCGTTCCCGGGCCGGCACGAAATCTGCTTTTATGGGCTAGGCTGCAAAGTCTGCCGGGCGTCCCGCTATGGGGAAACTCTCGGCGGAACCCCGCTTTTCGCGGGCGCGGCGGCTGAAAACGGATCCCGGCACCGCGCCTTTTGCGGGCATAGCCGGGCGCGGAGTGGATGTGGAGGCGGCAATTTCTGCCCCTCGCCCGTCACCCGCAAGGAGTTCTCGCCATGATGAGTTCGTTGTTCATAGGGGCCACAGGCCTGAAAGCCCACGGCGAAGGAATGGGGGTTGTTTCCAACAACCTGGCCAACGTCAACACGTTGGGCTTCAAGCAGACCATGATGATGTACCAGGATCTGGTCAGCCAGGAGCAGTGCGCCCGTTCCAATTTCATCACCAACATCTCCCAGAAGGGCATGGGCGCCTTTGTCGGCGAAACCCGCAAGATTTTCACTGCGGGCGGGTTCGAGAACGGCAGCGCGGCCACGGATATCGCCATCAGCGGCATCGGCTTCTATGGTGTGACCCACAACGGCGTTACTCAGTATACCAGGGCCGGGAATTTCCGCTTCACCAAAGACGGAGATCTGGTCTCTCCCGACGGCTGGAACCTGCTCGGCAGGATGTTCCGCAACGGCAAGGAAGGAGCCACGGCGGAGCCGATCTCCCTGGATTTTTCCACCGGCCCCGGCGGCATCGGCCGCATCGACGGCAAGGCCACGGAAAACCTTTCGGCCTATGCCCAACTCGGCGGCGTGGAAAACAAGCACAACGACCCGGCCAACCCGTATTTCTCCATGGCCGCGGCCTGGGACGGCACCCAGAAGCCCCCCCTGGCGTCTTACGGCTACCGCCAGCCCCTGACGATTTACGACAACGACGGCAACGCCCGCCAAGCTTATATTTACTATGACTATGTCGACAAGCAGGGCGGCGTGGAAGCGATGGAATATGTGATCGGCATGGACCCGGCCGACGATGCCTCCGGCAGCGGCAAGGGCGCGGGCCTGATCATGGCCGGCACCGTGAGCTTCAGTTCCGGCAACCAGTTGATCAATGTCACGGGTTTTCAGTTTTCGGGCAACGATCCCACCAACCTTTCCTCGTACACGGCCGCGCCCCTGGTCAAGGGGACTCCCACCTTCACGGTGAACTTCACCGGCGCGGGTTCGCAAACCGTGGCCCTCGACATGGGCCTGACGCTTTCCGGCTCCGATGCCGGCGGCGGGTTCGCCACCGCGGCGGCCGCCGCCGCCACTCCCGCCGATCTGTACGACGCCGCGTCCGGCGCGACGCGCAAGGGCAGGGCTTCAACGGCGTACGGCTCAAGCCCGGCGGAAATTTTCCAGAGCAACGACGGCTATCCCGAAGGCTACCTGCGCGGCCTGGAGGTGGATAAGAACGGCGTATTGAGCGGCAGTTACAGCAACGGGGAAACCTTGGATCTGGCCCGAATCACCCTGTATCGCTTTACCTCCCAGGACGGTTTGCGCCGCGAGGGCTCCAACCGTTTTTCCGCCACTCCGGACGCCGGCGATGTGCAGGAAGGCGTGGCCGGAACGGAAAACTTCGGCACCCTGGCCGAGTGGACCCTGGAGCAATCCAACGTGGACTACGCCCGCGAGTTCACGACCATGATCATCACCCAACGCGGCTTCCAGATGAACAGCAAGGTGGTGACCACCTCCGACCAGATGCTGCAGAAGGCGCTGGAGTTGAAGAGGTAACACGGGGCCGACCGGCGGCATTGGCGCAATACCAAATGCAGCCGGGGCAGGTACTCCACACCGACGCAAAAGCGGGTGTGCGTTTCACGCACACCCGCTTTTGCATTCTTGGCGGCACTCCTCTGCAAAACGCTCTAAAGCCACTCTTTCAAGACGCGCAGCAGTTCTCTGGGCTCGATGGGCTTGGTGATGTAGTCATTCATGCCGCCGGCCAGGCCGCGGTTTTTTTCGTCTTCCATGGCGTTGGCCGTGACCGCGATAATCGGGAGATCCGCCGTGGCCGCGTTTTGCCGGATGATCCGGGTCGCCTCCATGCCGTCCATAACCGGCATCTGAAGATCCATGAGCACCAGATTCACGGATTCGTGTTCCAGAAGCTCCACGGCTTCCCGGCCGTCTTCGGCCGTCAACAGTTCCAGGCCGGTGGGGGCGAGGAGCTCCTGCAACAGAAACCGGTTGATCTGGTTGTCTTCCGCGATCAGGGCGCGTTTGCCGCGCAGATTCAGGGATTCCAGGCTTTCATGTTTTGAGGTGTCCTGCTCGGGCTCCTCGGCATGGCGCAGTTCCACCCGCTCCAGGGGAACGGCGAAGGAGAAGGTCGTGCCTCGCCGGGAGCGGCCTGCACGGAAAAAGCGCCGCCCATAAGCGACACCAGGCGGTGGCTGATCGCCAGCCCAAGGCCGGTGCCGCCGAAGCGCCGGCTGATCGACGCGTCGGCCTGGGTGAAGGGTTGGAAGAGGTTCTTGCGGGTCTCCTCATCCATGCCGATGCCGGTGTCGGCCACTGAGAAGAGCACCGACATTTTGCCGGCCGCCCCGATTTTCTCCTGACGCATGATGATCCGCACTTCGCCCCGCTCGGTGAACTTCACGGCATTGCCGATGAGATTGTTCAGAATCTGCCCCAAGCGCAGGGCGTCGCCGGCGAACATGCCCTCCAGGGCGGGATCAAAATCCAGGCTCAGGGAAAGGCCTTTGTCTTCCGCCGCCTGACGATGGATGCCGACAATATCCCGCGCCGCTTCCCGCAGGTTGAAGGGGACTTTTTCGATGACCAGCATCCCCGCTTCAACCTTGGAGAGATCCAGAATGTCGTTGATCACCCCGAGGAGCGATTTCGCCGCGACACGGATTTTTTCCAGGTAGCTCCGCTGCTTGGGCGGCAGGCTTCCCTCGCGCAGGGAAAGGTGGGTCATGCCGATGATCGCGTTCAGGGGCGTGCGGATCTCATGGCTCATATTGGCCAGGAATTCCCCCTTCATCCGGGCGGCGGCCTCGGTTTTGTCGAGCATGGCCCGCATGGAAGCAACCAGGGTTTGCAGGGAGTTGTGCAAAATGCCCAACTCATCGTTGCGGCCGGCCGTGCGCAACTCCGCATCCAGGGAACCTTCGGAAACCGCCTTGGCGTAAGTGATCAGGGAAAAGAGCGAATCAAGGATGCCGGCCGCCACGCGGAACACGACCAGCGACACCCCGATCAGGAAAAACAGGCTGATGCCCAGAACCACAAAGCCGACCCGGTAGGCCGGCGCGAAGACTTCCGCCTGCTTGCCGCCGGTGATGATCAGCCATTTGCTGGAAGGGTCGACCTTGGCGAAGCCGACATAGCCCTCGCCCCCCAGGGTGTACTCCACCCGGGCGCCTTTTTCCCCCACCGTCTCAAGCGACCGGTAGAGCTCCGGAAACGAGCGCTCCGCGTTGCCCATAAGCTCCTGGTCCTTATGGGCCATGAACAAGCCCTCGGGCGTCAGCAGGGAGGTGAAGATGACCTGGGAACCCCCGGTGGAGTCCCGCCCGTCGTAATCCACAATTTTCGGAAAGTCGCTGACCAGCACCAGGGCGCCGGCCAGGCCTTGTTCGGAATCCACCGGCCCGGACATGGTGATGCTGAATTTTTTCGTCACCCGGCCCACGCCGGCGTCCGCGAAGTTGAACATCCCGTTGAGAGCCCGCCGGACATAAATCTTGTCGGCATACGAGTTGCCCAGGTGCCCGGGGTTGCTCGAAGCGATGCAGATTCCATTTTTATCGACCACAAAGATGTCGCGGTAAAATTCGTTCCCCTGGGTAATGATCCCGAACCAGTCCGCCGCGCTGCGCTCGGCCCCGTCAAAGTCCGCGTCGGGGGTGAACAGCCCGGTCACATGCGGGTCGGCCACCATGTTCTGAAGGTTGGTGGACATGGACTTGAACAGCAGGGCCATGGACCCGGCCGCCTGGTTGGTTCTGGCCTCGGAGATCAGCACCATGGCGTCGTCCACCGCCTTGCGTGCGGACGTGTAGGTGTACCATGACAACAGCAGGGTCAGAACCAGAACGCCCAGGAAAAAGGGCATGATCAGTTTCGCGCGTAGGCTCCGCATGTCCGTCTCCGAGGGAGGCCTCGGCCCCTACTGTTGTTTCAGGGTGGACCAGAAGCGGACTGAACCCGGGTGGGCCTCAATTCCCTTGGGCAGCGCCGTGTCGGGCGAAAGAGCGCCGAAATCCTTGATGACCGAGGAGATGGCGGCGCGGTTTTCCCACAGGGCTTTGTTGATCGCAAAAACCATGTCTTCGGGGATGTCCTTGCGCACGACAAGGCAGGAGTAGTCGCCCAGGGTGGTGATGGGCGTGGTGACGCTTTTGTAGTCGCCCGGCTTGATGGTGTAGACATGGGTTTTAAACTTCCCCGCCAACATTTCCAGAACGGGGAGATCCACCGGCAAGATAAGCACTTCGGTGTGGTCTTCCATAGTCTTGATCAGGGGGACGGTGGTGCCGGCCGTGTAAGCGAAGCAGTCCAGATCGCCGGCCACGAAGTTGTCGGCGGTTTCCGCGTAATTGTTGAAGGCCAGGCTCCAGCCTTGCTCGCGCAGTTGCGCGAAGCTCGTGTTGTACCCGTATTTCAGGAGCATCCCCACAATGAACTCCGAAGCCGTGCCCGGCTTGAGAGAGGCGAACCGGATGGGGCCACGCACCTTGAGCAGGTCGCCCACGCCGGTGATGTTGTGTTTTGCGGCGAATTCCTTACGGACCAGAACATAGAGAACCTGCGGGTAGATGTTGGCCATCAGGGACACATTGTCGGTTTTGATATCCGCGTATTCTTTTTCTCCGGATTCAGCGGCGCCCAGGAAGCAGGTCAGGGTGAAGCCCAAATCTCCCATGCGCTTGTTGAGGGCGTCGATATTGCTCACTCCGCCGCCGATCCGGCTTGAGGTGGGCGCGACATTCCGGCTCAGCACCTCGGCAATGGGTTCGCCCATGAAGAACCACTGCCCTCCGTTGGGGCCGGTCAACAGACGCAGATGCGTCGGGCGGGCGCCTTCCGCCGCCGAAGCGGGCAGAGGGAGCGAAGTGGCGAAAGCGCACAGGGACGCGACAAGAACAAAAGCGCCGGCAAAGTGTCGCATAAGGGCTCCTTTAGCTGAAACACCGGTGGACGGTACGTGCCTATCTGCTGCTGTATACGTCCCGAAGGTCCAAAATGCAAACACCCTCTTCATCTGCTCCGGATTACTCCGGCTCCCACCGATGTTGACGGCCGTGATAATCTGCCGGCGACGGGCGGGCGCGGTTGCCCGTGACGTGCTTTGTTGTTAGTTTAGATGGACGCTCGCCGCGGATGCGGCCGGCATGTCCCCGCTCCATTTTTCAACCGGGAGGCCGCCATGAGTATGTTCGGAAACTTCCGCGCCATTTGCCGGATGATTAAGATCGAGCACTCCATTTTCGCCCTGCCTTTCGCTTACGCCGGAGCCCTTCTTGCAGGGAAGGGCGTTCCGGACTTCATGACTCTGCTCATCCTGACCGTGGCGATGGTGGGCATCCGCTCCTTCGCTATGGCCTTCAACCGGATCGCGGATCTGCCCTTCGACCGCTTGAACCCGCGCACCGCGAACAGGCCGCTGGTGACCGGTGAAATCACTCTCTGGCAGACCTGGCGATTCTGCGCCTTGATGGCCTCATTGTTCGTGGTCGCCTGCGCGGCCCTGAACGAGGCCTGCCTGATTCTCTCGATCCCGACCCTGCTGTTGGCCGCGCTGTACAGTTATACCAAGCGATTCACCTGGCTCTGCCACTTCATGCTCGGCGCGGTCATCGGTCTTGCGCCCATTGCCGGGAGTCTGGCCGTGCTGCCGGAGTTTCATATTTATCAGGTACTGCTCGGTGTGGCCGTGCTGTTCTGGATCGCCGGGTTCGACATCCTTTACGCCTGCCAGGATCTCGGCTTTGACGACACAAGCGGCCTGCATTCGCTGCCGGTACGCTTCGGAGCGGGCACGGCGCTGACCACCGCCGCTTTCTGCCACGTGAACACAGTGGTGTTTCTGCTGCTCACGGGCATCGTCCTGCGCCTCTCGTTCGGCTGGTACGCCTGCCTGGCGGTTTCGGCCGGGGTGTTGTATTGGGAACACAGCATCGTTTCCCCCGCGGATCTTTCCCGCCTGCGCACGGCCTTTGCCGCCAACGGCCCGATCTCGCTGCTGTTGCTTGTGGGAACGCTGCTGGGGATATGAAACCCGGCCGGGGAACACTCCGTATCGGATAACGCACAGCCGGCGCGCCCGTGCCGGACAAACGGGAAGGATATGCGCGAAGAAGACGATCTGTATAAAAGCCGTTCGCAAAAAAAGCGGGAGAGCACCGCCCTGCAAGGTCTGGGCGAAGATCTGGCCCGCCTTTCGCCCGCCGTCTTGCGCCGCCTGGACATGCCGGAGGAACTGCTGGAAGCCCTGCTGGAGCTGGCCCGGACAAAAACGCATGAGGCCAAGCGCCGGCAGAAGCAACTCATCGGCCGGCTCATGCGCGAGGAAGTGGAAGATCCGACGCCCCTCTTCGACGCCGTGGAAGCCGCGCGGAAACGCTGAGTTTTTCCGTTTGGACTGCGTTGCGAACCATTTTTTCAGGAGGGGCAGGACGGAAGAGTCCAGCCCCTCCTGAAAAAATGGCCCGCGCCTTGCCAAACGAAAAAACGCAGCGTTTCCAGGTGCTGCTCCACACTATGGAAAGAATAAAAGCGATACTGCCTCAAGACGGGCAAGCCGGCGGGCGGGAAGCGATTGTTTCCCACCCGTTTTTTATGGCGCGAAAGTGCCGCGCAATCGCCACGGCATCGTGACGCGCGGCGCGGGGATTCCCCGTAAGGTGGTGTCGAACGCGCGACCTGGGAAGCCTCCCGATGCGGGAATTCCCGGTCATGCTCGCCCCCCCTCAGGAGATCCCATGAAAACAATAGTTCTGTCTTGTCTGCTGGTTTTGTTTTCCGGCGCCGCCCTGGCGCGGGAGTATGTTTCACCCGTTGAGTATCCGCAGTCGGACAACCCGGCCGAAGTCAACGTGATCATTGAAATCCCGGCCGGGAGCATCACCAAGTACGAGTTGGACCCCGAAACCGGCTACGTGGCCGTGGACCGCTACCTGTCCATGCCGGTGGCCTACCCGGCGAACTACGGCTCGGTGCCGGGCACCCTGGCCGGCGACGGCGACCCCCTGGACCTGCTCGTGTACACGCGCGAGCCCATTGTGCCCGGCGCGGTGATCAAGGCCCGGCCCATCGGCGTGCTGCGCATGATCGACGGCGGGGAAGAAGACGCCAAGGTCATCGGAGTGCCGGCCGGAAAAATCGACCCCACCTATGCGGGGATCAAAGAAATCACGGATCTGCCCGCAATGGAGCGGGAGCGTCTTCAGGCTTTTTTCCGGGTCTACAAGCAACTGCCGGAAGGCGGCAAGGTCGTTGAGCTGCGCGGATTCGGCGATGCGGCGACAGCCCGCGACACGATCGCGAAAGCCCGGAACGCCTATCGGGCGAAGCCTGAAAAATAGGTGCCGGGCGGAGGAGCATCCTCCGCCCGGCGTACTTTTTCACGCGCTCTTACTCCAGAAAGTGTTCCGCCAGCGAATCGGCCACGGCCAGACCCCGGCGGGTCGGGGCGAAGCGGCCGGCGGAAAGCACGGCCAGCCCGGCGGCGGCCAGGGCTTCCGGCAACGTGCCGCAAGCCTCGCGGAAAGAACGGCCGGAGAGTTCCTCCCAGGCCCGGATATCGACCCCTTCCACGGTGCGCAGGCCGAGCATGAGGCGTTCGAGAGCCAGGGTTTCGGGGCTCAGTGTCTCCATTTCCGCCGCTGCCGGGTCGGCCCGCCAACGGTCGAAATCCGGAGGATTGGCGCGGCGGACGCCGTCCAGGGTTGAAACGGCCCCCGGCCCCAGGCCGAGGTAGTCCTCACCCCGCCAATACCCCTGGTTGTGCCGGCAGGCGAACCCCGGCCGGGCGAAGTTGGAAACCTCGTACTGCGCGAACCCTTCCGCTTCCAGAAAAGCCACGCCCTCGTGGAACATGGCCTCCTGCTCCTCTTCCGAGGGGAAGCGCAGCGTATCGGCGGCCTTCGCCAGGGGAGTGCCGGGCTCCAGGGTCAGGCAGTAGGTGGAAATATGGCGCGGAGCAAGGGCCACAGCCCGCTCCAGCTCTCTCTGCCAGGATTCCCTGGTCTGCGCGGGCAGGGTGCCGGCGCCGGGCAGGCCACTGATCAGATCCAGGCCGATGTTCTCGAAGCCGGCCCGTTGCGCGGCCAGTACGGCCTGTTGGGTTCCGGCCGCGTCATGCGGCCTGCCGAGCAGGCGCAGCCGGGCCTCGTCAAAGCTCTGCGCGCCGATGGACAGGCGGGTGAAGCCCAGGGCCTTGAGTTCCGCTGCATAGCCGGGAGCGATCAGGGAGTCCGGGTTGGCCTCCGTGCCGATCTCCGCGTCCGCCGCCAGGGGAAAAGACGCCGCCAGGGTTTCCAGAATCCGGGCGAGCAGGGGCGTGGGCAGAAGGCTCGGGGTGCCGCCGCCGAAAAAGATCGTTTCCACCGGCCGGGGGCCGAGGGCCTCCGCACGCGGGCGCAATTCCCGCAGCAGGGCTTCGACATAGGCCTCGAACGCGCCGGGGCCGGGGGTTTCAGAGTAAAAGGCGCAGTAACGGCACTTGGAGCGGCAGAAAGGGACGTGGATATAAATCAGCACGCGCCGCCGTCCTCCGCCCCGGCGCGGACGATCCGGTCCAGGTCTCCGGCGTGGCGGTCGTATTCGCTGAACATGCAACCGCAGTATTGCTGCCGGTACACGCCCCATTGCTTCGACAACTCAATGCCGCGCCGCCACAGAGGGCGCCAGTCCGCGTAGTGGAAGGTCACGCCCTGCCCGGCGGCGGCGCTTCGGCCGAGTTCCGCGATGGTATCGTGGGGTTGCCGGCGGGAATACAGCAGGCTGGTGGTGAAGGCGGCGAACCCGCGCATCCCGGCGAACATGGCCACGCCGCGCAGGCGCAGGTCGATGCAGGGGGCGCAGCGCCCGGATTCTTTGCCGGCCGTCCGGCGCAACCAGGGCAGCGGGTCGGCGGCCAAAGGCAGGCCGGGTCTGGTGGGCAGGGTCGGAACGTCGCCGATCAACAGCCGTTGTTCGTTTTCCGGCAGGGCGTCGGCGAAAATGATCGGCACGCCCAGACATTTTGCCGTCAGGGCCGCGCCTTCGCGCCGGCGCAGGTATTCGGACAGGGGCTGAATATTGGGGTTGTAGAAAAAGCCCACCGGCTTGCGGCCTTCTTCCAACAGCCGTTCCAGAACCGCCCCGGAGCAGGGGCCGCAACAGATATGCACAAGCAGGGTCATGGCCGTCCCGTGGCGGATCTCGAAGGTTCTTGGCGGATCAAATCCACCACGACGATTTCCGGCGGCCTGAGCCAACGGATGGGCAGCTTGGAAAACCCGACCCCCGTGCTGGTGAACACCGTGGTCGCCCCGGCCGGGGAACGGTGCTCGGCCGCGCCTGTGGGGGTATTGTACTCGGCCCGCATGAGCGGCTCCAACAGGAATATCTGCCCGCCGTGGGTATGGCCGGAAAGCTGCACGGCAGCCGCCCCGAAGGTTTGCGGGAACACGGTGGGCCGGTGCGCCAGCAGCAACGCGGCGCGCGGCGCGCCGTCCCGTCGCAGCAGGGCGGCGGGATCCGGCTCCGGCAGATTCTTTTGCGCCCGTACGTCGGGGTCGGTCAAGCCGGCAATCCACAGGGGGCCGGCGCCGATTGCCTCATCGCACAGCATGTGGATGCCCGCCTCGCGGAGCAGCGCCTCAGGGCGGCGATGGTCGCCGAAGGCGTCATGGTTGCCGAGCACCCCATACACGCCAAGCGGCGCGGCCAGGCGGGCCAGACAGGCGCGATCTTCCGGCGTGCCTTGCCGGGAATCGTCGAACATGTCGCCGCCCAGAAGGATCGCATCCGCGTTCTGGGCCAGGATTGCATCCACCGTGCGCCGGAGCATGGCCCGGCCGGTTTGCGGGCCGATGTGCAGATCCGCTGCGAATACCACGCGCACGCGCTCCACCGGCAGATCGGGAACGGGAATTTCCAGGCGGGAGACGCGCAGGCCGCGGGCTTCATACAGGCCGTAGCCGTAGAGACAGGCAAACAGCGCGAAGAACAGAAGAGCCGGACGGGAAGAAAGGCGCGGCCTGAACCCAAACGAAGGGGAGAGGCGGCCCCCCACCCACCCGACAAGCCTGAGAAGATCGAAAGGGATACAAACAAGCAGGGCAAAAAAGGCGACGGGCTGCCAGAACTCAACGGCCAGGCCGAACAGGCGCTGGGCCGTGCCGTCATCCGGCAACAGCCGGTATACGAGGGGGAAAAGGCCCATGCAGACGAACCAGGGCAAGGCAAGCAAAAAACGCCGTTTTCGGCGGCACGACAGCAGGCCGCGCCCGAACAGATAGGCGTGGGAAAACAGGAAATACGCCAGGGTGCGGAAAACGACCTCGCTCATAGCATACCTTCAGCGGGCAAGTAAAACCGCCCCGGCCAAATGCGGGCCGGGGCGGCGGATTCAGCTGAGAACCTCTCCATAGATCACGTTTTGCTTATGGACAAGCCCCTACTCGTCCGGATGCTTGAAACGAATTTCCACGGTCAGCCCAAAGGCCTGTTCGAGTTCCGCAATGCGCCGGCGCTTCTGGTTCATCAGATGCATGGCCAGATCCGGCTCGGCTTCGTACACGAGATGATCGATATGCTCGCGGCCGGACTTGGCGTCCTTGGGCGCATCCTTATCATCTCTGGCGTGCTCGCCGGCGGCGGCGGCCTGCATCCTGGCCTGGATCTCGCGCAGGGCCTGCTGGCTTTGCCATTCCATGTTCCGGCGCACACCCGAGCCCTTGCAGTGCGGGCAGGGCTCCGTGCTCACCGAAATGGCCGACGAACCCAGGCGTTGGCGCACGATTTCCAACATGCCGAAGGGGCCCATCTTGCCCACATCGTAGCGGGCGCGGTCGACCTTCATGCCCTGGCGCACGGTTTTTTCCACTTCGCGCCAATGGCTTTTGTCGCGCATTTCAATGAAGTCCACCACCACCTGGCCGCCGATATCGCGCAGACGCAGTTGCAGGGGGATCATCTTGGCGGCTTCCAGGTTGGTGCGGTAGGCCATGTCTTCAAAGTTATTCTTGCCGCCGCTCCGCCCGGAGTTGATGTCGATGGCCGTGAGGGCTTCCGTCGGGTCGATGACCAGCCGGCCGCCCGAGGGCAGGGTCACTTCGCGGGAGTGGATCTGCTCGACCTGACGCTGGATGTTGAAGCGCTCGAACAGGGTCTGGTGTTGATCCCTGCCGTGCACGCGCACCAGCCCGCTCTTGCGCGGGAACAAGCCGGCCGCGACCTCGGCCACGGCTTTGGCGGTTTTTTCGTCATCCACCCAGACTTCGGCCACCTGATCGGTCAGGTAGTCGCGCACGGCCCGGGCCACAAGGTCCATTTCCTGGTAGATCAGGGTCGGGACCGGTTCGGCCGTGCCGCGGGTGCGTACTTCGGTCCAGCGTTTTTTCAACTGGGCCAGGTCGGCTTCCAGATGGGTTTTGTCCACGCCCATGCTCACGGTGCGCACGATCACCCCCAGGCCGGGGCCGGGGGTCAGGCCGCCGAGCATCTCGCGCAGGCGGGAACGCTCACCCTCGTTTTCCACCTTGCGGGATACGCCGATTTGCTCGCGCCCCGGCGTCAGAACCAGAAAGCGGCCGGCCAGGGAAAGGAAGGTGGTCAGAAACGCGCCTTTGGTGCCCGTAGGCTCCTTGACGACCTGGACGAGCACTTCCTGCCCGGGCTTGAGCACCTTCTGGATGGGCGGGTACTTGCGGCCCTTGCCCGGCTCGGAGGAGGCCACGTAGTATTCCGGGTGGACCTCGTCGATCTGCAGAAAACCGTTCTTCACCGCCCCGTAGTTGACGAAGGCGGCCTGAAGGTTGGCGTCCACGTTGCTGATCGAGGCCTTGTAAATGTTGCCCTTGGTCTTGGCCTGGTGCAGCATTTCCACATAGTATTCCTGCACCTGGCCTTCTTCGGAGATGACCACCTCGACCTGCTCCTCGGGTTGCACGCAGACGAACATCTTGCGCCGGGGGAGCTTCCTGGACTGCTCGGGTTTGCGCTCGGTCGATTCCGGCGTATCATCGGACTCCGGTTCGGAGACCGGGGAATCGACGTCGCCCGGGGCCTCCGCCACCGGCTGTTCTTCCGCGCCGCCGGCCTCCACGGCGGTGTCCCGCGTGGCGGCGTTTTTGGACTTTCTCCGCCCCCGGCGGGAACGGCCGCGGCGTTTTCTTTCCCCGCCGCGCTCCTCCGTGCCGGGTTCGCCTTCCGGCGCATCCGGGCCGGCCTGGGCGGCTTCTTCAACCTGGGGCTTTGGGGGCGCGGCTTCAGAGACGGCCGGCGCCTGCGCGTTTTTTTCGGCGGCGGACCTGCGCCTACCGGAGGATCTTTTCGCGGAGGTTTTTTTGGGCGCGGCCTCGGATTTCGCCTCGACCGGAGCCGCTTCGGCGGCCTGGGGAGCGGCGGAACTTTCGGACGCGGCCGGCCCGGCCGCCTTTTTCGGCGCGCGGCCTCGCGGTTTGGGGGCGGCCGGCTCAGCCTGGGGCTTTGCGGAAGCGGTCTTTTCAGCTTCCGGCTCCGTCTCCGGGGCAGAGTTCTTGGGCGCGGCGGCTTTTTTGGCGGCGGGCTTGCGGGCGGAATCCCCGGCTGCCGTGGTAGCCACTTTCTCAACCGGTTTCTTGGCGGGCGCGGCTTCAGCCGGGGCGGCCCTCTTGCGCGGGGTGGCGGCCTTCTTGGCCGCGGGCTTGGCTTCTTTGGCCGAGGCTGTTGCCGCTGCCGGCTTGGCGGCGGTTTTGTTCGCGGGGGCCTTCACGGCCGAAGTTTCGGAAGCGGGGGCGGATTTGGGGGAAGTTGCTTCAGCGGTGTTTTTTTTACCGGCTGTGGCGGGGGCTTTCTTTTCGGCGGTGTCTTTGCCCGCCGGGGATTTTTTGGTGCCGGCGCGCTTGGCGGCCGGCTTTTTCTCAGTCGCGGCGGAGCCGGCCTGATTGAGATCGGAACCCTTCGGATCGGTCATATGTGTTTCCGGTTCGGTAAAATGGTGTCACGCACGAGGGGCGGGCGCGGATACCGGCCACGCGGCTCGTCGATGTCGAAAAGTCGAATATTTTCGACAGGGTGCAAAATTTGTGCTGTATGCACGGCCGACAATTCGGCTGCGGGAATAAACCCGGTGCATAACAGCCGATAAAAACCCTATTTCCGGAAAAATAGCAAGAGAATGTCGACCGGCAGGCTGTGGGTTCGGTCTATTCCTGCCGGAAATCCCCGCCTTGAGCGGCACTCCGGCTTATGGACCCGCCAAAATGAATAATCCTCACTCAATGTCTTGAGTGAGGATTATTTTCTTCAATCCAATTGGCGGAGGAGGAGGGATTTGAACCCCCGGACGACTTGCATCGTCAACAGTTTTCAAGACTGCCGCTATCAACCGCTCTGCCACTCCTCCGGTTCGGCAAACGTATTTGCCATGAACGACAAAATGTAGCCGGAGCAGGGTTAAAAATCAAATGAAAAGTGTGAGGAAAGCCGCAGCCGTAGGATAAAGCAACTATTTCTTGGGACGACCGGTTTCTTTTTCAGGCTTCTGCGGGCCTTTTTTAATCTCGCATTCGACCCGTATCATCAATTCTGACGGAGCGATTTTGAGCACCTCGGCAACTCGCACCAAGGCATAGACCGATGCGTTGATATTTCCGCGTTCAAGGCCGGAGACATAGGGCTTGGACAGGCCCGAAAAATCCGCCAGTTCGACTTGCGTCAATCCGGCGTCCTTCCTGGCTTGATGGATAACAGAGGCCATTGCCCAGTTAAGTGTGTCCTTCTCCTGCATAATAGGAGAATACCGAAGGAATAATATATTATTCCTTTTCTGGTCAATTACCCTACGGAGAAACGCATTCTCAATATCAGAATTGTCCTGTTCGCTCTTTGTTTTCTATTGGCCGCTTCGCCTATAGCCGTTGCCGATGCTGCTGAACAGCCGAAAGAAGGCTCGGTAGAATGGTATAGATTATCAGAAAATAAAGCGGCCCTTGACCTCAAAATTGCTGAGTGTGAACAGAAGCCGCAGGATGAACGTAAGGCCGACGAGCTTTGCCGTAATGCCAAACGCGCCCAATTCCTTGGCCCGCCTTACGAAAAAGTGAGGGAGCCCAAGTACGGCTTTTAGCGTCCACAAATTTTAGCCGCTAAAATTTCTCTGTTCCCGAATTACAAATTTTTTCCTTCGCCGTTAGGCAAAGCAAGCCCTTAGCTGGAAGTTCCCGGATAAGGGCTTTTCACTGATGGCTTCGTGCTGGAAGTGTCTTGTTTATACACAAAGGCGGCAGCCGTGCAGCCCCGCAGGGCAGGATGCCTTCGAGCTTGTGAGAAGGCAAAGTAAAGGTAATTACCTTTACCTATCCTGCGCTTTTATTTTTGCGTTTTTGCTTCATGCTTTTTTGTTCCATTATCATGCTGCTATCTGGTCGATAGCATGTGATTTTCATGTGTTCTTAACATGCTGTTTTAA
>JAVBQP010000014.1:0-67700 GCA_031548905.1 Desulfovibrio sp.
TTACGGGATCTTGCTGGACATTTTTATCTATATCTGGCCCAGACAAAACCAAAACCTGCAACGAGCCTGACATCTTTCCAAAAGACACAAAGCCCGGATTTGGCTTGGCCAAATCCGGGCTTTGTCAGCAGTCTGACCCCCGACCTTACGGTCGGGGGTGTTTTTTTCTCCGGGAGATAAAGAAACGGGCGGCAGGGGAATAAGCCATTAAAACCTGCCGATACAGCAACAACATCAAGTAAGGTAAAAATTGCTTTCCCGTGATTCACAGTATTGCGCGGCAACGGAAATAGGTCGCTTGGCCGCGCCCGCAACGCCCCCCCGCCTTGGCGGGGGGGCGTTGCGGGAGACATGGGAATATGCGGAGTGGGAGCTGCGGACTCTACCGTTCTTCCAGCGAGAAGCAGAAGGCCGCCCCCGTGTCTGTGGCGGTGTCCAGGGGGGATTCCAGCCAGATATCGCCGCCGAGGCTTTTGACGATCCGCCGGCAGATGGCCAGGCCCAGGCCGGCTCCGCCCGTCTTGGCCTCGGGGGCTCCCGGAACGGAAGAGCGGAAGAAGCGCTCAAAGATGCGCTCGCGATCCGCTTCGGGCACGGCCGGGCCGTTGTCCTCCACCCGCACCACGAGCCTGCCGGGCCGCCGCTCGGCGCGCACCCGCACCCGGCCCCCTGCCGGGGTGTACTTAAGGGCGTTATCCAGCAGATTACTCAACACTTCGGTCAAGGCATCGCGCCCGCCCGGGACCATTCCGGCCACGTCCGGGTCCAGGGTCAGCTCGATATTCTTGGCTTCGGCCCTGGGCCGGAACGCGGTCACCGCTTCCGCCGCGATCGGGCCGATGTCGACGGCCGCCGCCGGCTCGGCGCCGTCGGCGTCGTGCTCGGCCCTGGCCAGGGTCAGCAGGCCGGAAACCATGCGGCTCATATGCTCGGCATTGCGCAGGATGGTCTCCAGGTATTCTCGACGCCGCTCTTCATTCGGCTCGGTGTCCAGCAGCATCTCGGCATAGCCCTTGATGCTGGTCAGCGGGGTTTTCAGCTCGTGCGAGACGTTGGCCGTAAAGTCACGGCGCATACGCTCCAGGCGCCGCTCCTCGCCGATGTCGCGAAAAACCGCCAGCATCCGGCCTTCCTGAGCCTGCATGGCCGCCGCGGTGACCTCGTATGCCTTGCCCGGCCCGAATTCCAAAATAATCCGGATTTGCCGGCGCTCGCCCCGGCGGACCATGTCCACGGCGTGTTGCAGCTCCGGGTTCATGGACGCCTCAAGAAGGGTCTGGCCCATATAGCGCCCGCTGCCGAACAGCGGTTCGGCAGCCCGATTCAGGGATTCGATCCGGCCTTGGGCGTCGAGCACGACCACTCCCTGGTGCAGGGCGTTGAACAGGGCCTCCAACTGGGCGCGCCGCGCTTCCAGTTCGGCGTTGCGGCTGCAAATATTGTCCGCCATCGTGTTGACGGCCTCGCCCAATGGTTGCAGTTCCACCCAGGGCACATGCCGGATGCGCCGCTCATAGTTGCCCGCGCCCAGTTCACGCGCGGCCCCGGCCATGGAGCCCAGCGTTTCGAGCAAGGGGCGCGAGGCGAACCGCGCGACCAGCCCGGCCAGGAGGAATGTCCCGGCCAGCACCCAGAGAAAGGCCGAGGCGGTTTTGTTGAAATGGGCCTGCACTTCCGAAACCGGCACGGCCAGTCGTAAAATGCCGGCCGGGATACCGTCGATGCCGGAGGCGCTCTCGGCCACGTAAATCATTTCCCGATCCAGCGAGGCGCTCAGGCGGCGGTGCAGGCCCCGGCCCGACTCAACGGCGGCCTTGATTTCCGGCCGGGCGGCGTGGTCGTCCAAGTTCGCCAGTTCGGGGTAAGGTACGCTGGAGTCGGCGATGACCTTGCCGGAGGCGATATACGAGAGCCGCCGGCCGGTGCGGGCCTCGTAATCCTTGAGCAGGCGGTCGAGCTCTTCGGGGCCGGAAAATGATCCGTGCCGGCCCAGCAGCCAGGTGGCGATCGACAGATCCTGGAAGGCCTCGTGCTGTGCCTCCTCCATGAAGTCGGCGCGCAGGAACAGGGTCAGGTAGACGACCGGCGGGGCCACGGTGAGGAGCAGCAGGGCCCAGATGCCGAACAGCAGGCGGTTGCGCAGGGAAAGGGTTTTCATGGGGCCTCCGGAAACGTGGCGGAACGGGTACGATCGTGTGCCGTTGTAGCTCGGGCGCGGCATGAAGGGCAACCCCCGGCCGGAGCGGCCGCATTCCGCGCGGCCCACAACATAACCGGCCGGCTGCGGCCGGGTGCGACAATCTGGTGACAATCGCGCGACGCTTTGCTATCCTGCGGTTCGTCTCGACCGCCCGGCCGCCGTATTGTTCGCCGCCGCCCAACCTTTTGACCCGCAACGAGCCCCATGACGGACGCCGGCCTTTCCTCCCTCACCCTGAAGCGATTGCTGGACCACAGCGCGGAACAATTTGCCGACCGCCCCGCCCTCCTCTCCATGGACGGCACCGGCTTGACTTACGCCGAGCTGAAAGAAGCCGGCGACGCCCTGGGCAGGCAACTGGCCGGGCTGGGCGTCGGGTTCGGTGACGCCGTGGCCGTTCTTTCGGAAAACACACCCCAGTGGGGAGTGGTCTATTTCGCCGTTACCGCTATGGGCGCGGTGATTGTGCCCATCCTGACCGAATTCCACCCGGACGCCGTGGCCCACATTATCCGCGACAGCGGGGCCAAGGTGGTGTTCGTCTCTGAAAAACTGTTCGCCAAGGCTGCCGACGCCGTATACGACCCGGCCCCCGTATTTCTGGATATGGACGGCTTCGCTTCCCTCGAGCAGGGCCTCGGCAAGGACGCTTTCACGGCCTTGAAAGACGCCGGTCTGCGCAACTTCCGCAAGTGGAAGGAAAAGGCCCTGCGCCTGACCCATGTCGCGCCCAGAGAGCCCGCCGAGGACGACCCGGCCGCGATCATCTACACCTCCGGCACCTCCGGGCATTCCAAAGGCGTGCTGCTCACCCACAAGAATATCGTGTCCAACGCCCTGGCCGCGCATTCCCTGGTGAGCATCTCCCACGAGGACCGGGTGCTTTCCATCCTGCCCCTGCCGCATACGTTTGAATGCACCCTCGGGCTGGTGTTGCCCGTCTCCTGCGGGGCGCGGGTCCACTACCTGGACAGGCCGCCCACGGCCCGCGCCCTGTTGCCCGCCCTGGCCAAGGTCCGCCCCACGGTCATGCTTGCCGTGCCGTTGGTGATGGAAAAAATTTACAAGACCGTGGTGCTGCCCAAGCTCGTCGGGGGCCGGCTCTCCGGCCTGCTGTACGGCATCCCCTTTTTCCGCCGGCTCATGAACCGCATGGCTGGGAAAAAGTTGCGCGACACCTTCGGCGGCGCCTTGCGAGTCATGGCTATCGGCGGCGCTCCCCTGGCCGCCGATGCCGAGCGATTTCTCGCCGAGGCCCGCTTCCCCTACTGTATCGGCTACGGGATGACCGAGACCTCGCCGATCATCAGCGGCGACGGCCCGGCCGAAACCCGCCTGGGCCGCGCGGGCCGGCCGTTGATCGGCGTTTCCCTGCGCATTGCCGAGCCGAACCCCCGAACCGGGGAAGGCGAAATCCAGGTCAAGGGCCCCAACGTGATGCGCGGCTATTACAAAGATCCGGAGCGCACGGAGGAGGTCTTCACCTCGGACGGCTGGCTGCGCACCGGAGATCTCGGCTTGGTGGACGCGGACGGGTATGTGTCCATCAAGGGCAGATCGAAGAACATGATCCTCGGCCCGAGCGGCGAGAACATTTACCCGGAAGAGATCGAGTCCTTTTTCTTCGCCTCGCCCTATGTGTTGGAAGTGTTGGTGTATCAACACGCCGACAAGCTCACGGCCAGGGTCCACCTGGACGCGACCAAGCTCGACGAATTGTTCGCCGGTGTTTCCCCGCAGGATGCCACGGTCAAGACCGAGGAATTGCTCGAAGCCATGCGCGGCGAGGTGAATGCCAAGGTGTCTTCTTTCGCCCGGGTCGCCCGGGTTATCGAGCAGACCGAGCCCTTTGAAAAGACCCCGACCCAGAAGATCAAGCGTTACCTCTACGTTGACTCCTAGCCGGCTGTTCCGTATTTTTCCGGCTCCGTCCGGCGTCGTCCCGTGACGGCCGCCGGGCGGAGCCCCTTGTTTTTCACATCCGCAACCACGGGATACCCATGATCTCTCTGCAACAGGAAATCGCCCGCCGGCGCACCTTCGGCATCATCAGCCACCCGGACGCGGGCAAAACGACGCTTACCGAAAAGTTGCTGTTGTTCGGCGGGGCCATTCAGCTCGCCGGCTCGGTCAAGGCCAAGAAAGCCGCCCGCCACGCCACCTCGGACTGGATGGCCATGGAAAAGGAGCGGGGCATTTCCGTGAGCACCTCGGTCATGCGTTTCTCTTACAACGGGTATGAGGTCAACCTCCTGGACACGCCCGGCCACCAGGATTTTTCCGAAGACACCTACCGAGTGCTCACGGCCGTGGACTCGGCCCTGATCGTCATCGACTCGGCCAAGGGTGTGGAGAACCAGACCCGCAAGCTCATGGACGTCTGCCGGATGCGTTCGACCCCGGTGATGACCTTCATCAACAAGCTCGACCGCGACGGCCTGCCGCCCCTGGAAGTCATGGCCCACATCGAGGAACACCTCAAGATCGAGTGTGCCCCCCTGACCTGGCCCGTGGGCATGGGGTTGGACTTCAAGGGCGTCTACGACCTGCGCACCAACGAGCTCCGCCTGTTCTCCGCCGCCCACCACGGCCGGGTGCAGGAGGCTTCCGTGGTCATCAAGGGCGTGGACGACCTGGCCCTGGACGAGCATCTGGGCGAGTATGCCGAAGCCCTGCGCGCCGACCTGGAACTGCTGGCCGCGGCCGGTACCCCCTTTGACGTCGAGCGCTACCTGGCCGGGGAACAGACCCCGGTGTTCTTCGGCAGCGCCATCAACAATTTCGGGGTGCAGGAACTTCTCGATACCTTCACGGATCTCGCCCCCGGCCCCCGGCCGCGTCAGGCCGCGACCCGCCTGGTCGAGCCGGACGAGCCGGAGTTTTCCGGGGTGGTTTTCAAGATCCAGGCGAACATGGACAAGGCCCACCGCGACCGCATGGCTTTTCTGCGGGTCTGCTCGGGCCGGTTCTCCAAGGGCATGAAACTGAAGCACCACCGCGTGGGCAAAGAGGTCAGCGTGAACAACGCGACCATCTTTCTGGCCCAAGACCGCGTGGGCGTGGAAGAGGCCTACGCCGGCGACATCATCGGCATTCCCAATCACGGCACCATCAAGATCGGCGACACCTTCACGGAAAAGGAGCCGCTCAAGTTCATCGGCATCCCCAGTTTTGCCCCGGAGCATTTCCGCCGGGTACGCCTGCGCGATCCCCTCAAGGCCAAGCAGTTGCAAAAGGGCCTGGAGCAGTTGGCCGAGGAAGGCGCCGTCCAGCTCTTCCGTCCTCTGGTCAACAACGACTATATTCTGGGCGCGGTCGGCGTGCTCCAGTTCGACGTGATCATCTCGCGCCTCGGCGAGGAATACGCGGTCAACGCCTCCTACGAGCCCATTCCCATCGAGACGGCCCGCTGGCTCGCCTCCGACGACGAGGCCGCCTTCGCCGAATTCAAGGACTATTACCGCCAGAACCTGGCCGTTGACGCCGAAGGTTCCCTGGCCTATCTCGCACCCAGCCCCTGGGTGCTCGAGTCCGCCGAGGAGCGGTATCCCACGGTGAAATTTCTGACCACGAGAGAGATCTAAGCGGGGGGGATGCCTCCGGCGGGCAGGGCTTTGCCCTGCACCCACCAGGGGAAATGATTTCCCCTGGCCCCCTCGTGTGGGCCACGATGCGCGGTGCTCATATGAAAGATTCCGTCCGTGCGGGGCAAGCGCGGAAGAGATCGTTTGGGAGCCTTATCTGCGCGTGGTGGAGTGAGGGCGCTTGGCGTGGTATCGCCGCATTCCGGCCCGCTCGGGTGAAAGTTGCCCTCCGGCCTGGGCCGGAATGCTTGGAAGTGGCACCGAACCGGCCGCGTGCCTCCATGAGCGGTGAGTGCGGGAACCTTTGCCGCCCCTGGTTGGGGCTTTTTTACGCGGGCGGGGATTTCTTCTTGAGCAGGCCGCTCAGGCCGACGCGTTCCGCTTCCGTCAGGTAGCGGCCGCCGTCAAAAAGCATACCGTTATCCAGGTATTGTCGGCCGTAGTAAGAAAACGCCAGCAAGTGGGCCACCTTCAGGGGCGCGAAGGGCGGATAGCCCACGCAGAGCGTTCCCCGGGGCGAGACGAACACGGCCGAGCCGGCGCAGGGGTAGTTGAAGACCGGGTCCAGGGGCACAAAGCTCATCCCGCCATACAGCACCCGGTTTAGACCAAGCTGCTCGGCATAGTGCAGCACCGAACGATCCTGCGAGTAATCGCGGGCGTAGAGGCGGGCCAGTTCGTCCGCCCAGGCCGTCCAGATCGGACTGCCCGCCATAAGGCCGAAAAATCCGGAATTCAGGATGGGCTGCGTGCTCAGGCCCTCCACCAGGGCCGGGTCGTCGTACAGGGCCTCGTACCAGGTCCGGGCCGCCAGCAGGCCCAGGCGCAAATCCCGCTTGCCCACAAAGCCGTAGTGGTACTCCGGGCAGAGGATCATCCCGCCCCCGGCCCGCTCGGCCGCCTGGGTCACCGTAGGCAACACGTCGTGGCCCTGGACCCAGGCGTCGGTGTCGATCCAGATATAGCAGTCGTACCCGCGCACCAGTTGCGGCAAAAAAGGCCGGCAGAGCTGGGCGTCGGCGTAGCGGGGCAACAAGTCTTCACCGGGCAAACTCGGATAAAGCTTGCGGGAAAACACATGCAGAGAAACCCCGGCCTCCTTGAGCAGCGCCAGGGAAGCGGTCTCGCAGCCGATGTCGATGAAATGCAGGGAAATATCCAGCCCCTTGGGCGCGGCGGCCAGGGCCTTTTGCAGGGACAGGACCAGCCCCCGGCACAGGGGCATATAGGCTTCGTTGCATCCAAAGCAGACGGCTGCGCGCATGGTGGCTCCCTTTCCAGAACGATTCGGGCAGCCTAACGTCCGCGCCGCCCGAAAGCAAGAGGCGACGGCTGCCCGGCCTCCCACCACCCGATTGCGGGCCGGAAAAAGTCCCCCTATACTCGCCGCTCCGTCTCCCCGGAAACCGGAATGAAACACCCGCAATGAAACTCTACATTCTGCATATGGGCGAAAGCCTGCCCCCGACAATCCGGGCGGAGTGGGAATCCCTGGTGGACGCCTCCCGCCTGCGGCGCGTCCGCGCCTGCAAACACGCGGCGAACGCGGAGCAATCCCTGTGCGGCGAAATCCTGGCCCGCTACGCCCTGGGCCGGGAACTGCACCGGGCGCCTTCGGCGCTGGCGCTTGGCCGCAGGCCCTCGGGCAAGCCGGAGCTTGTTTCCCCGGCCGGCCCGCACTTCAGCGTCAGCCACGCCGGCCGCCTGGCGGTCTGCGCCGTGGCCGATTCCCCCGTGGGCGCGGACGTGGAGGGCAAAACCGTGAAGGAGTCGCTGACCCCCTGGTTCTGCCACCCAAACGAACTTATCCTCCAGGCCTCGGACCCCGATCCGGCCCGCCTGCGCCTGCGCCTCTGGACCCTCAAGGAAAGCTGGGTCAAGTGCCTGGAAACGGGCGTGGGCAGACACATGGCCGATCTGGATCTCGCGGAGGCCGTGCGCGGCGCGGAAGATTGCGATATCGCCTTCACCCGCTCGGGGTGCGCCTTCCGATCCTTGTTCGTCGGGCCGGCGGCCGTGGCCGTGTGCGTTCGGGAAAGCTGACGCGCCGGGGAGCGGCGACGGGCGCGGATGCCCGGGGTCTCAGCCGTAGACGGCGAGCAGTTCCGGCGCGGGGGTGCGGCCGGCGCCGTTGCAACTGATACAGCGGGGGATGAGAAAGCGCTCGAGCCGGGCCGGTCGGTACAGAGCCCGGGTATGTTCCGTATCATGGTTGCTGATGATCACCGCGATGCCCCGCCCGGAGGCTTCGCGGGCCAGGGCGGCCAAGGCGTTTTGATCTTCCGGGCCGAAGGTGTCGCCCGTATAGGCCGTGAACCGGGCTGTGGCGGAAAGGGGCACATAGGGCGGATCGCAGTAGACCACGTCGCCGGGCCGCAGCCGGGCGAAAATGGCGCGGAAATCCTCGGAGGCGAAGGTCACGTCGGTCTGTTGGGTCTTGCGCCGAAAGGCCCGGAGCTCGACTTCCGGAAAGTAGGGGCGGGCATAGCGCCCGAAGGGCACGTTGAACAGGCCCCGGCTGTTGTAGCGCACCAAGCCGTTGAAGCCGTGACGGTTGAGGTAGAGCAGCAGGGCGCTTTTCTCGCGGGCGTCGGTGCCGGCGTTGAAGCGGGCGCGCAGATCCTGGAAGGCCTCGGCGGTATTGGTCTCCGGCCGGAAAAATTCTCGGCAATAGGCGATAAAATCCTCGCCCTCCTCCTGGATACAACGGAACAGATCGATCAGATCCCGATTGCGGTCGCAGACCAGGGCGCGGCCAAAGGGGGCGTTCAGGAACAGGGCCGCGGAGCCGGCAAAAGGCTCCACCAGCCGGGCGCCCGCGGGCAATTCCGCGAGAATGCGCTCGACCAGACGGTACTTGCCCCCGGCCCATTTGAGAAAGGGGCGGGCGAACTCCTGCGACTTGCTCTTTCCCATGCGCATCGGAGTAGCCGCAAAAGCGCCCTGCGTCAATCCCGCCCCGCGAATTCCCTTGCTTTCCGCATTCAAATACGTATCATTCACGGCATGAGGCACGCATATTTTTCTCTCTGGGGTGAGGCATGAACGAACCGTTTCGCCTTCCCTTGCCCGGCATGATTCCCGGCATCGGCAAGCGGCCGCCCAAAAGCGCCGCGCGGCAATCCCGCCCCGAAGGGTGGGCGCTTTACGACCCGGAACTGCTGTATGTGGAATGCCGCGTCTGCGGCAAGCCGGTGCTGTGGGAATCCGGCAAAACCACGGAACTGCTCGCATCCGCCGGGGTGGACTTCACCCTGCTGGACTCCCACTGCCTGATCCTCTCCGACGGCTGCCCCACCTGCCTGCCGCGCCCTGATGACGGCTATATTCTGGCCGTCGTCCGCCTGGCCGGCATCGGAGTGGAAGAATCCCTGCGCCTGCTCAAGTCGGGCGGCATTTCCTGATGCCCCAGCCCCGCCGCCTGTCGCGGGCGCTGCTGATCCCGCTCGCTCTGGGCGGGCTGTTCGCGCTTGCGGCGATCATCCTTGCTCCATACGCCGACGCCAGACTGGCCCAAGCCCTGGATGATCTTCTGGCGCGCGGCCTGCTGCTCAAGGCCGAAAGCCTGGAGGTGGACCTCCTCGGCCGACGGGCCGTGGCCCGGAACCTGCGGGCGCTTGAGCCATATGCGCCCGTGGCCCTGGTGAACGAGATCCGCCTGGAAGGCGTCAACCTGTATGCCCTGGCCTTCGGCGTGGAAGATTCCCCCCTGGCCCGCAGCCTGATCGTGAGCGGGGTAAAACCGGCCATAAGAGGAGCCGAACTCTTTTCCCTCGACCGGGCCGCGGCCTTTGAGCTTACCGGCCCGTTCCCCGGTTTGCTGTCGCTGCTCAAAGAGCCGCGTGGCCGCGCGTTTGGCCCGGCCGCCCTGCGGATGCGGGCCGGAGTGCTGAGCGTCAACGACCTGAGCCTGGCAGGCCCGGATGCCCGGATACGCCTCACCGGCTTTGCCGGAACGGACTTTTCCCTGGATTCCCACACTTCCGCCGTCGTGTCCGGGCTGTCCGTCCGGGACGGCGGCGACGGCTTTTCCCTGAACTCGGCCATCCTGGGGCCCCGTGCGAACATAGGCCCTCTCGCCTATCTCTTCGGATTTTCCGATCCGGCGGAGGAACCCCGCCCACCCGCCACGCGCCAGGACGCGGCCCAGCTGCACGGCCTCAACGTATCCTCCCCGGAAACCGGCGACCTGTCGGCCGGACTGCTTGCCGGCGTTTTTTTCTCAGCTCCTGATGAAGCCCGGATCGACCTCGCCTGGCGAGACGTGCGCGGAGTCTGGGTAAAGGAGGCGCGGATCAGCGGCGACGCGGAGGCGCTCTTATATGCCCTGACCTGCCTTGAGCAAGGCGGGGAAACTTTCTCCGGCCGCTTCAGCGAACGGGGCGACAACCGCAGCATGGAGCGGTTCGTCAGCCTGCACGCGGGCGGCTCGTTGGCCCGCATCCGCCTGAACATGGACCTCAAAGAAACGGGCAGGACCGGCGGCCCGTTTCCGGCCCTGCAGCCGGTGGGTCTCGAGTTGGTCCGGGCGGATCTGGAAATAGAAGAAAAAGGCTTGCTGCGCTGCGTGTCCGACAGCGCCTCCCGTCGTCACAAACGCAACCCCCAGACGGAATACGAGACGCTTGTCGACAGCATATCCACACTGCGCCGTCATTTCCCCGGTGACGGCTGGTTTTCCGCGGGTGAAATCCGGCAGATCCGCGCCCTGCTGCACCAGGGTGGCCTTCTGCGCATCAGCCTGCACCCCACCGAGCCCATGCCCCTCCTACTGCTCCCCGACGCCCTGACCACCAATCCGCCCGAACTCGGCCGCACGCAGAGCCTGAACGACGTGGAAGCCCCGGCCGAATAAAGCACGCCACCCAGTTTCCCCTTCTCTCCTCCCGAGCGGCGCGCGCCGGCGTGACCGGCGGGATATGTTCCGCGTTGGAACCCGACGTCGCTTTTCAGGAGAAATGCGAACGGTTTTCTCCGCGGCGGGGGGGAGAACCTATCCCTAAAGAACGGCGGCTTCCCGTAAAAATCGGAATGGAACTTGCACTATCGTCATATTATGATAGTGTCTGGAGGAGGATCGGTATGGCAGGAAGCGGCCACCTATGTCGCCGCTTCGGTATACGGATCGAATCGCGCATTTGGAACCGGGGGGTCCGGGTTATGTGCGGGAACAGTCAATCAAGGGGAATACACCATGAGTTCTCAAGCTTCCGCCGCGCGTTCCGCAACGGCGGCATCCATTCACATAGCCGCTCCTTCGGCGGGCGCGGCCGAACATATCACTTCCACGCCGGGAGCCCTGATACAGTTCGATTTCGCCCACGACAAAGCGACCTTTGAGCGGAGCGGCACCGACCTTGCGATCACCATTGACGGTGGGGGTACCGTCATTCTCGGCCAATTTTTTGACGTCGGCGCGCAGTCGCTGCCCTCTTTCGTGTTGGAAGGCGGTGTCCGGGTCGCGGCGGCCGACGTGCTGCAAAGTTTTGATCCCGACTTTGATATTTCCACGGCCGGCGGGCCGGCGGCGGCGCCTTCTTCCAGTGGCGGCACCTATACCGACAACACGGGGAGCCTTGTCGCCGGCGTGGAGCGTCTCGGCAGCCTCGGCGCGGCAACTCCGGCCGGAGCCGGAGGACTCGGCACCGGCTCCGCCGAGCCCGCGCTCTCCAGCTCCGGAACAACCGGGGCGGCGGATCCGGGTCCGACCGCCACCACCCTGGCCTACCAGGCCCGCGGTGTGCTGTACATGGGTGGGAACGCGCCTGTGGACACCTTCACCTTCGGCGTACTGAACGCCGCCCATACGCCCGTTCCCGCGGGCAGCCCCGCCGTAGTGGCGATCACCGCCGCCGACAATCACCCGGAATACTATACCTGTGTCTACACCCAGGCGACAGGGCGCATCAGCTATACCCTCACCGCCGCCGGCAAGGCGGCTCTCGCCCTTCTGCCGACGGGAGACAGCCTGTACAGCTACATAACCGTGAGCGTGAGCGGGAAGCCCTACACCATGCAGGTTGTGATCAACCGGGACGACACCTTCGACTCCCTCGCTCTGGACGCGGCCGACGCCGCCGCGGGCCTGCTGAACACCTCCACGGGCCACGCCCTCTGGGGCGAGTGGCACAGCGACAACGCGGGCTTTACCGGGGGGAGCGGGCACACGATCGCCACCGGCAACGGGAACGACGAACTGGCTTTCCAGAATGCCGAAGATCCGGGCAGCGGCTTCCTCGGCTCACTCAACACCCACGACGGCAACGACACCATCACCATCAAGGCCGATGCCGCCGGCGCGGCCCGCGCTCTCGGCAACAGCGCCGTCATCGACGCCGGCACGGGGAACGATTCCGTTTTCATCAGGGCCGAATCCGTCACTGCCGCCGCCACCGCCGTACTCGGCGCGACCGTTGACGGCGGCGACGGGAACGACACGATCGATCTCAACGCTGTTTCCTCAACCGGAGCGGCCTGCGGCCTGGATACCGCCGGCCTGCTGCGGGGTGGTGACGGCAACGATTCTCTGAGCGCCGCCGCGCTCTCCACAGCCGGCGACGCCCACGGCATCCGCAACGCCTCCATCCTCGGCGGCGACGGCAACGACACCCTCACCGGCAGTGCGACGTCCACAAGCGGCTTTGCCTACGGCGCGCGAGAGGCCACCCTCAACGGCGGGGACGGGGACGACTCCGTCAGCCTCTTCGCCCGAACCGCGGCAAAAAGGGCTTACGCGGCGTTTGACTCCACCTTGAACGGAGGGAGCGGGTCCGACACGTTCACCCTCGATGCCGCTTCCGTCAACGCCCACTCGTTCGGCTCGGCTTACAGCACCTTTGACGGCGGCGACGGTGACGACCTGTTCTCCATCAGTTCCGCCACCGGCAACGACACCGCCACCTCCATATTCCACGATATCGTCGATGGCGGCGACGGCAATGACACGATTATCCTCAGTTCCTTTTCCGCGAACCGGGGGGCCTACGGTTCGGATACTTCCGCCATTTATGGCGGAGCCGGCAACGACCTGATTACCGTCGGCGCGATCTCCACGGGCGCGGAAGCGTATGGTTCTCACAGCGGGGGCCTTATCGACGGCGGAACGGGCAACGACACGATCACCGTCAGCGCCTCCGCCACAGGCGACCATGCCTTTGCCTCGAACGCCGACATCACCGGCGGCGCCGGCAACGACAGCATCACCGCCGTCGCCGTCGCCACAAACAAGAACGCCCACGGCATGTACGGCTACTCCATCGACGGGGGAAACGACGAGGACACCATCTCGCTCAGCGCCGCCTCCCAAACGGGCGATGCGCTCGGCGCGGTCGGCGGCACCGTCGGCGGCGGGGCCGGCAATGACCTGATCACCGTCGGGGCGCTTACCCAAAGCGGCATCGCCACCGGCGGGCATCTCAGCACGTTTGCCGGCGGCATGGGGAACGATACGATCTCCGTTACCGCCGTCTCCAACACCGGCAACGCCTCCGGCCTGGTCGGGGGCGGCGTCATCGGCGGCGACGGCAACGATTCCATTTCCATCGCCTCCACTGCCGGCGGCAACGCTCTCGGCCTGTACTTCGCAAGCGTCGATGCCGGAACCGGTGACGACACCGTGACCGTTTCCGCCTCCGGCACGCCGGGCTCCCGCGCCTTTGCGAACAGCACAATAGACTTGGGCGCGGGCGACGACCACCTGTACGTAAACGGCACATTCGTGCTTTCGACCGTTCACGGCGGCACCGGGGCGGATACTCTTCACCTGGACGGCTCGGGGACTCTGAGCGGCGGCGTCCAACTCGTGAAATTCAGCGATATTTTCGGCGCCGGCAACAGTGTGGACGGGTTCGAGGCCTTCGACCTGGAGGGCTCGCACACCAATCGTCTTGTGGTCGACCACAATGTGAGCGGCATTCTGGGCATCGACCCCCTCCAGACGGGTATGCTCGGCCCCGACTCCGTGAGCCAGGGTTTCGCCGGCAAGCAGATTCTGCGCATTACCGGCGACACGCAAGACACGGTGCAACTCGGCACCACGACATGGAACCATGTCCCCGACGATACGGTGACGTACGGGGGCGTTACCTATCTGCACTGGAGCAGCAACGACAACCAGCAACACCTGCTGGTGCAGCAGGAACTGAACGTGGTCTTCGCCTAGGGCCTGTTCACACAAAGAGCAATTTTGTTCTCCGGCAAGGAAGAAAGGGGTTTTATGCAGGGAGTGTACTCTTAGGTACTCGACTGGAATAAAAAGCCTTTCTGACGCAGCCGGGGGCAAAATTGCCTTTGTGTGAGCAGGCCCTAAACTCAAAATCGCGGTGCGGCAATGCAACGTTACGCGTTGCCGAAAAGAGCCCACACGCACACTCCACCATCATCAGCGCTCACCTCTCTCTCGCGAAAAAAGGGAGCGGAACACCCACGTTCCGCTCCCTCCTCTTTTTCCCTTACGCGGCTCCCCCCGCGCCCCTCACTCCGCCGAAGGCGGCGTAATATCCACCAGCTCGTATTCTTCCTTCCCGAGCCCCAGGGCCTCGGCATGAGCCAACTGCACCCCGCCGTCGGTATAAGACCAGGCGCCCTTGAATTTATCCGCGCCGGGCTCATGGTTGCAGGTCAGCCTGGACCGAACGTCACCCTGCCGGGCGTTGACCAGATCATAGCAGGCCTTGTCCAGGGCCACCGGGTCGTGGGACGCCAGAATACCGATGTCCGGCACCAGCGGAATGTCGCTCCATCCCACGCAGTCACAATCCGGGGTGATGTTGAGCAAAAAGTTGATGTAACCCACGCGACCGGGCTTGTCTTTCACCGCGCCGTAAGCGTATTCGGCCATACGCTCGTTGAAGGGGCCGTTCTCGCTTTTCCAGTCGATGGAAATGGCCCCGTAGCGACACAGGGTCATACATTCGCCGCAGCCCACGCATTGCTCTTTGTCGATCCGCGCGTGCTTGCCCTTTTTGTTCACGCCGGGAGCTTTGGCCCAGGAGATGGCGGCCTGCGGGCAGGGGGCCATGCAGCGCCCGCAGGCCGTACATTTTTCGCCGTCCACGGAAAAGCGCGAAGCGTGCTGGGCGCACTTGCCCCGGCTGGGGGCGCAGCCCATAGCCAGGTTTTTAATGGCCCCGCCGAAGCCCGCCATGATGTGTCCCTTGAAGTGCGACAGCACGATCATGGAGCGGGCGTCGAGAATGCCGTCGGCAATGCTGACGGTTTTGAAGTGTTTCCCTTTGATTCGCACATCACGAAAACTGTTGCCGCGCAATCCGTCGGCAATGACCACCGGCGCTCCGACCGTGGCCGGGGTGAAGCCGTGGGCCGTGGCCGTGTTCAGGTGATCCACGGCGTTGTGGCGCAGGCCGCTGTACAGGGTGTTGGTATCGGTCAGGAACGGGTTGGCCCCGGCGGCCTTGAGCAGTTCCACGACTTTGCGGACGAACACGGGGCCGATGAAGGTGTCGTTGCCCGGCTCGCCGAAATGCAGCTTCACAGCCGTCAGATCGCCTTTTTCCACCAGCTTGGCGAACCCGGCCGCCTTGAACAGGGCCTCAATCTTGGAAACTTTGTTTTCACCGGCGCTGCGGGCGCGGATATCTGTGAACCAGACGCGGGAAGGAACCGATTTTTTTGACGCGGGCATAGCGATTCTCCGGGTTACAGTATGGAGTCGGTGAAGAGATTTGACGGAATCGTGTCGGCGGCAGCGGCGGGAGCCGCCGTGGCGAGGGCCTCGAACAGGAACACTCCAGCATCGCTCCGAGCATAGTCCATTGCTAGGCCGGCGGCAAGAAAAGGCGCGCCTCGGCGCTCACAATCTCCTCACACTTCCCTCATACTTTCCCGACGATTGCGGGGTAAGACTGTTTCAACGCGCACGAAACCGGCAGCGACCAGCCGCCTGCAAACAAGGAGAATACTCATGAAATACGCGATTCCCGCCCTGATTCTGCTCGGAGCCGTCCTGGCCGGCCCCCTTGAAAGCCACGCCGCCCAAACGGGTGAAAACCACCGCCCTCGTCCGAAATTCGCGGACTGCGACACGAACAAGGACGGCCTCTTGTCCAGGGAGGAATTCCTGGGTTGTTGGCCGCGCGGCGCGGAAAAATTCGCTGTTATGGACAAGAACGGCGACGGTCTGGTTTCCAAAGAAGATATGCAGGCCTGGAGGGCCGAGCGCCGGGCGGCCCGGCAAGCGAACGGGACCGGAGGGGGAAACGCCGGCCGCCGTCAGGGCTTCGCGGAGTGTGACACGAACAAGGACGGCTTTTTGTCCAAAGAGGACTTCCTGGGTTGTTGGCCGCGCGGCGCGGAGAAGTTCGCTGCTATGGACAAGAACGGTGACGGCCTGGTTTCCAAAGACGACATGAAGGCCTGGCGGGTCGAGCACCGGGCCGAGCGGCAGAGTCGGCCGGCCCGACATGAGGACAAGGCCGCCGAATAGCTGGAGGGATAAAACGTTGCGGGCGGGTTCGGGATTATTCCCAAATCCGCCCGGTTCTTTTGTGCCGCAAAGGTTGCCGAGCTGTATTTACAGTGTGCCGATATAGTCGACGACGGCCTTCATATCCTCGGCGCCGCGATTTTTGACCACGCCCGTCATGGTGGCTTTTTTCGCGCCGCCAAAGGTGCCGGCCTTGTAGCCGTCCAGTTTGGTGGTCAGTTCCTCGGTGGACTGGCCTTTCAAGGCGGGAGCCGCTCCGCGCCCGGTGCCGTCGGGGCCGTGGCACCCGGCGCAGGCCTGGCCGTACAGCGTTTTGCCGTCGGCCGCGGCCCCGGCGCCGGAAGCGATTTGCAGACAGAAAAGGCCGATAATCGTGGCGATGCCGAAAAGCTTTTTCATTGCGAAACTCCCATGCGGAAAAGGTGTCGCCCTCAGGCGAATTGCGATGGGAACCGTCAATTCGGTTCCTTCCTTATTACGAGCCATAGCCCAAAAGAAACAGCCTGAATACTATTTTATGGCCGCATAATAAAAAAACCGTTCCTCTCCCGGCGGACGGCCTGAAAATGCCGCGGATATGTCCGCGCGGGAAGCCTCTTCGAAGGCGCCGAAGATGAAACCCGGCGCGGAGCATCTCCGCGCCGGGTTTCATCTGTGGTAAGCCGGGTTGTTCGTAATTCCGGCAGGCGATCTCAGCCGCCCTCGAAAAGCCGAACTTTTTCGACCTGTAAGGAGCAAGGAAAAATTGGACGAAGCTGTATCGGCATACTGCGAGGTCAAATTTTTCCCTTGCGACGCGGCAGGGCGGAAAAGGGCGGATTTGCGGCAGGCGGATGAACGGGTCCTGAGCTTAGCGCCCCGCCGGCGGCTCCGTCGCGAGCCAGCGGCCCAGCAGGGCCCGCTCAACGTCGGTCAGGCTCATGCCGCCGGTCCGACAGGCTTCGGCCATCCGGCCGGCCAGGGCTTTGCGCACGGCTTCCGCCGTGATCTTTCCCTCGCCCCCCTTGGGCATGACCAGGCCGCCGCGTACCGCGGATTCAACCACAAAAGCCGTCTGCTCGTCGCCGATGGACAAGCCTTCGTCATAACAGCGATCTTCCACGGCGGTGATCGTGTCCGTGCGCGAGAACCCTTTGGAGTTGACCTCATCCACCAGGGTGTTGATCAGCAGGGTGTAGTCGCCGGGCCGCAACAGCGGCATGTCGATATGCTCGTGCACCTTGAGGGCGAAGACGAACAACTCGGGGTCGGCCTTGCGGAATTCTTCCTTGAGGGCACTATCCTCGGGCAGTTCGTGGCGATCCGGGTCGTAGACAAAGCCTTGCCCGTGGCTGGAAAAGGCCAGGGGCGAGATGTCCAGGCCCTCGATCAGATCGCGCAGGGTGCCGGCGCCGAACCAGTCGGCTCCCGCCTCTTGTTCCTGTTGCAGCACCTGGGCAACAGAGGGCAGGGGCACGGGGACGGAAGATTCCGCCACCAGTTGCTTGACGGCCTCAACCAAGCGCACCCGCCGGTTGGCCGGCAGGGAAAGGGAAAACGAGCGCCCCCCTCCGGTCTGGCGGTCGGCCTCGCGGCGGTCGGCTTCGCGGCGGTCGATCTTGGGCTCGAAGCGCTCGGGCGGGCGGGCGGGGCGGGCGTCTTCACCGAAACGGGCGTCGCCGTCGAAATCTTCGGCCTTGGGGTCTTCCAAGGCCTGGGCGGTGAACCAGTCTTCCCGAATGCGCCAGGAACACGCCGCCAGGTAGGCGGGCGAGGTGTAGCCCACAGCGAGCACCAGGCTGCGCCGGGCGTGTTCCTGCACCCGCATGACCAGCGGGGTATAGTCCGCGTCGCCTGAAATGATTATGATTTCGTCGTAGTGGGTGGTGTGGGCCAGAGCATCCATCACGTCCATAGTCAGGTGGATTTCCGCCGTGGTCCTGCCGAAGCCGGAGTGGGGCGGGCAATCCACCACCTGGAAGGCCGAGCGCACGAAAAATGTGCGAAATTCCCGGTACCGGTGCGGGTTGATGTAGCAGACCTTTTTCAGAATGCGCCGGCGAACGCCATCGCCATAGAGCATACGCAGGGCGTGGCCCTCTATCCAGCGGGTCCAGCGTTGCGGACTTGAGGCAAAGGTGCGGGCAAGGGTCTGATCTTGCTCGTAAAGGCGCATGTAAATATTGTCGAAATCAACGAACAACGCGCTATATACATCGTCAACAGCTTGATATTTTCCCATAACGTCTCCTGAGTTCGCCTTCCTTCGGCGGAAAGGACTTGTCTGCCGTGGAACCTTGTCTCACCTTGGGTGAAAAAACATACGACCACGTACCACCAAACGAAAACGCAAGCGTGCCGCCCGGACGGCCGCAGTTTTTTCACCGAAAGCGTTGCGGCTCGCAACCTGTGCGGCCCTGTTTTCCGTCTTGCGTCCGTGAGCTTTTTCAATGCGAAAACGCTCTCTGAACCGGCCCGCGCGGACATACGCCGAGCGGGTGGTGACGCCGGGTGCCCCTCCCATGGCCCGGCGGGTTACTTGCTCTTGGCGGTCCGCCGGCCGGCAGGCCGGGCCGGAGCCGGGCGCTCCTTGCTCAAAAAGGTGCCGGTCACGGAGTTCGGATCTTTCAGAATATCCTCCGGCGTGCCCTGAGAGACGATACGCCCGCCGTTTTCGCCGCCGCCGGGACCGAGATCGATCACATGGTCGGCGCAGAGGATCATGTCCGTATTGTGCTCGATGACCACCACCGTTGCCCCGCGTTCCACCAGGCCGTGCAGCACGGCAATCAGCTTGCCGACCTCGTGCATGTGCAGACCGGTGGTGGGTTCGTCCAGAATATACAAGGCGCCGGGCAGGCTGCGCTTGCCCAGCTCGCGGGAAATCTTGATGCGCTGGGCCTCGCCGCCGGAAAGGGTCGGCGCGGGCTGCCCCAGGCGCACATACTCCAGGCCCACTTCCTCCAGCATGGCCAGTCTGCGCTCCAGGGCCGGATAGTTGGTGAAAAACTCCCTGGCCCGGGCCACGGTCAGATCCAGCACGTCCGAAATGTTCAGGCCCTTGTAGCGGGCTTCCAGAGTCTCGTGGTTGTATCGCTTGCCGGCGCAGACGTCGCACTGCACGAACACGTCGGGCAGAAAGTGCATTTCCACGCGGATCTGCCCGTCGCCGCCGCAGGCCTCACAGCGCCCGCCCTTGACGTTGAAGCTGAAGCGCCCGGGGTTCCAACCGCGTTTTTTGGCTTCCGGCGTCTGGGAAAAAATGGTGCGGATCTCGTCGAAGACCTTGGTGTAGGTGGCCGGGTTGGAACGCGGCGTGCGCCCGATGGGGGTCTGATCGATGGCGATGATCCGCTCGATGCGTTCCGCACCCTCGATACCGGCGATCTCGCCCGGAGCCTCGACCTTGATACCCTGGGAAAGGGCCAGGTGCTTGTAGAGGGTGTCCACCACCAGGGAGCTTTTGCCCGAGCCGGAGACGCCGGTAACGCAGGTCAGAAGGCCCAGGGGAATGCGGCAGTCCACCCCTTTCAGGTTGTTGGTGGTCACGCCCTTCAAGGTCAGCCATTCCGAGGGCTCGCGGCGTTTTTCCGGCGGGCGCACGCCCATGTCGCCGCGCAGGTACTTGGCGGTCAGGGACTCAGAAGCCAGCAACTCCGGCACCGAACCCTGGAAGACCAGGTTGCCGCCCTGCTCGCCCGAGCCGGGGCCGAGCTCGAGCACGGTGTCGGCCTCTCGAATCGTGGCCTCGTCGTGTTCGACCACCAGCACGGTGTTGCCGCGCTGCTGGAGGCTGCGCAGGGTGCCGATCAGCCGGGCGTTGTCGCGCGGGTGCAGGCCGATGGACGGCTCATCCAGTACGTAGGTTACGCCGACCAGACCGGAGCCGAGTTGCGAGGCCAGACGGATGCGCTGGGCCTCGCCCCCGGAGAGGGTGAGCATACTCCGGCCCAGGGAAATATAGTCCAGGCCAACCCGGACCATGAACTCCAGGCGGTGCGTCAATTCCTTGAGCAGGGGCTCGGCAATGGGCGCGCGCCGGCCTTTGAAGGCGCGCGAAGCCATCCAGTCAAGGGCTCGCTCGATGGACAGGCCGCAAAATTCCACAATGCCGAGGTCGTCCACGCGCACGGCCCGGGCCGTGGGATTCAGGCGGGCGCCGAGGCATTCCGGGCAGGCGGTGTTGCGCCGGTAGCGGGAAAGCTCGTCACGCCAGGCGTCGCCGTATTGCATACCTTTTTCCAGCAGGGCTATCACGCCGGGCCAGAGCCCGTCGGGCGCGGCCTTGGCCCCGCGCTTGCCCTTGATTTCCACCGAGCCGCCCATCCAGTTGCGGCGCAGGGAACTGAAGCCCTCCACGGCGGCTTTGCCCAGTTCAATCTCGCCGAAGAACAGGGCCGAAAACGCCTCGGCCGAGAACTCGGCCAGCGGGGTCTCCAGGCTGAAGCCGAAACGCCCGCCCAGGTCGCGCATGTCGTCGGCATAGCGGGCGAAGACTTTGGGATTCTTCCAGGGCAGCAGCGCCCCGCCGGCCAGGGGCAGCCCCTTGTTGGGCGCCACCAGCAGCGGCTCGAAGTACTCCACGGTGCCCAGCCCCAGACAGCGTGGGCAGGCGCCCTGCGGGCTGTTGAAGGAAAAGAGCTGGGGCGAGAGTTCCGGCAGGCTGATTTTGCACTCGGAGCAAGACGAAAGCGTACTCATGGGCAACACTTCGTCCGGCTTGCCGTTTTCGCCGGGCAGGAGCAGGGCGAGCCGGCCGCCGCCGTGCTTGAGGGCCAGTTCCACGGAGTCGGCCAGCCGCCCCCGAATGCCTTCGCGCAGCGCCAGCCGGTCGATGACCAGCTCGATGGTGTGCTTCTTGTTTTTATCCAGAGAGGGAACGTCTTCCAGGGGATACATTTCCCCATTGACCCGGACCCGGGCGAATCCCTGAGCCTGGAGTTTTTTGAAGCGGTCGGCCTGGGTGCCTTTCTGGTGTTCCACCAGGGGCGCGAGCAGGATACAGCGGGCCCCGTCGCCCAGGGCCAGGATGTCGCCGATGATCTCGTCCACGGCCCTGGCCTCGATGGGCTTGCCGCAGGAAGGACAATGCATGACGCCCAGGCGGGCGAAAAAAACCCGCAGAAAGTCGTAGACCTCCGTGACCGTGCCCACAGTGGAACGCGGGTTGCGGCCGGTGGTCTGTTGCTCCAGGGAAATAGCCGGCGAGAGGCCCTCGATCTTGTCCACTTCCGGCTTGTCCATCTGGGGCAGGAATTGCCGGGCGTAGGCCGAGAGGGATTCCACATAGCGGCGCTGGCCTTCGGCGTACACGAGGTCGAAAGCCAGGGTGGTCTTGCCCGAGCCCGAAGGCCCGCAGATGACCACCAACTCGTCGCGGGGGATGTCCAGGGAAAGGTTTTTCAGATTGTGCTGCCGGGCGCCCTCGATATGGATGCAGCGCCCGTTGTGTTCGTTTTTTTTCATAGCAGGCTTTGAATCCACGGGACCAACGCGCAGAGCGCCACCGATATGGGCAGGGCGGGCAGGAAGTTGGTCAGGCGGATGGTTTTGAGTTCCAGAAGGTTGATGCCGATGCCGATGATCATGACCCCGCCCACGGCGGTCAGTTCGGTGATCATCATATCCGTCAGGTAGGGCCTGATTTTCTCGGCGAAGATGGTGATGGAGCCCTGGTACAGCAGAATCGGCAGGGCGGCGCACATGACGCCGGAGCCGTACACCGCGCCGAAGGCCACGGCCGCGAAGCCGTCCAGCATGGACTTGGTCAGGACCGTGGTCATGTCGCCGTCCAGACCTTCCTGCAGCGGGCCGAGAATGGCCATGGCCCCGATACAGAACAGCAGCGTGGCCGAGACGAACCCCTCGGTGAAACGGCTGTTGCCGGAACGCAGGGAACGTTTCAGGCGCTCCCCCCCTGCGGTGAGGACGTCTTCCAGACGAAGGAGTTCGCCGGCGAGCGCCCCGATCAGGACGCTGCCGATCATGTACAGGGGGTTGCCGGTTTTCAGGGCCATGCTTATGCCGATAACCGACGTGCACATGCCCAGCCCCTGGAAAACGATGAGCCGGACCCGCTCGGGCATACGATTGCCGAGCAACATGCCGCACAGGCCGCCGAGCACCACCACCAGGGCGTTGATAAGAGAACCGACCGGTATTGCCATACGAGTCTCCGGGCTCATGCCGCCCCGGCATGGGACGCCAAAAGGACCGGAAGCGGGCTCCCGGCCGGTATTCGGCTGTGGGGGGAGGGGTCCAACGGACCATCAAACACGAACAACCACGTACTGAGAAAATCCCATGCCGAAAGGTTCCTGAGTTTTCGGCACTGGGGGAGCAACGCCAAATGTACCCTAGTGATGGGCGGAATGGAAGACTTATTTTCCCGCGCCCGCCGGCTCATCGCGAGGTACTGAGGGTGGGTGCGGGCTTTGCCGGCCGGCGGGTGGATGGGGATGCCTTATATGAGCGGTGCGCCGGGGGGGGTGAAAGGGGACTTTTAGGTATGGGGGGTGGTCGTCGGGCGGGGCTTTTGGGGCACGGCAGGATTGCCGGTTGCGCCGGCGAGCTTTGTTGTGGCGTTGAGTTTTGTCGCACCCTCTTTTGGATTCTCCGCGCGCCGGGGTTCCCCCCTGGACCCAAGAACGGTTGCGGTCGGCGACCAATGCGATCCCCCTTCATGAGCGCTTCTTGGCGGCAGGGCTGAACCCTCCGGAGCTCTCTCCGGCCCTCGGCCGATGGGGGGCTTGCCAAACCCGCCGCCGGATCGCATACTCCGGCGTTCCGTTCCCATCTACCATTGTCGCGAGGGATGACATGGGCTTTTTCTCCAACATCAAGAACTTGTTCCGGAAAGATGCCGAAGCGCCCGACATGGCGCCGGCCGCCCCGAAAGCATCCGACAAATTTCTCGCCGAGCGGGATCCGGATTTGACCCTGGCCCTGCGCCAGGCCGAACCGCGCCTCTCGGCCTGGCTTTCGGTCATCCTCAGGGATGTGGACGGCGCGGGCGATCTGCTCTGGAGCCGCCTGGCCTTTTTGCTCGCCTCCCTGGAAACCCCGGAAACCGAGGCCCGGACCTTTATCGAAACGTTCCGGCGCTGGCTTAAAGACATGGGCTACCAGCGCCTGGAGGATTTCCGCTCCGAGCTTCAGTACCGCCTGGCCCTGGCCCTGGACCTGGAAGATGAGGAAGACGAGCATAACCGCCTGGTCCAGAAGATCTCGGCCGGTCTGGCCAAGACCCGCGAGCAGGTGGGGCGCGGCCTGAACACGTTGTTCCGCTCCGACAGGCGCATGGATGAAGCCTTCTGGGAAGAGCTGGAAGAGGTGCTGATCATGGCCGACGTGGGCTTCGAGACCGCCCACAAGCTGACCCAGGCCGTGCGGCGCAAGGCGGAAAGCGCCGGCGTTTCCGATGCGGCCGAACTGCGGGAGTTGCTGCGAGGGGAACTTCTGGCCCTGTTTGCGCCGGTCAAGCGTATCTCGGCCGTGAACCCGCCCGAGGTGGTTCTGATGATCGGGGTCAACGGCGTGGGCAAAACCACGACCATCGCCAAGCTGGCCCACCGGGCCGTGTTGCAGGGGAAAAAGGTCCTGCTCGCGGCCGGCGACACCTTCCGGGCGGCGGCCTGCGAGCAACTGCAAATCTGGGCCGGTCGCACCGGCGCGGAATTTTACGCCAAAAGCGCCGGCGCGGACCCGGCCGCCGTGGCTTTCGAGGCCCTGGACAAAGCCCTGGATCTCGGCTGCGACATTGTATTCATCGACACGGCCGGCCGCCTGCACACCAAAGCCAACCTGATGGAAGAACTGGCCAAGATCCGCCGCGTATTGGGCAAGCGCCACCCCGGCGCTCCGCATCGGACGATTATGATCATGGACGCCGGCACGGGCCAGAACGGCCTGTCGCAGATCAAGCTGTTCCAGCAAGGTTGCGGCATCGACGAATTGATCCTGACCAAGCTCGACGGCACGGCCAAGGGCGGTATCGCGGCCGCCTGCGCGGCCCAGTTCGGCATTCCCATTTCCTTCATCGGCCTGGGCGAGAAGATGGAAGACCTGCGCCCCTTTGATCCCCAGGCGTTTGCCGCCGCTCTTCTGGAATAAAAAATCCTCCATACGGAACCGACTCACCCTTCGCTTTTTCACGGATAGGCTCCCAATCGCCGGCCTCCCGGCGTTTGCACAACTTGCACAAAAGACTTCTCCTTGCACATATGCACATATGTGCAAGGAGAAGTCTTTATTCTATCTAGTTGATTTTATAGGTGATACGCAGCCGGCACGGTTTCTGCTCTATTGGGGTCAGAGCATCGTAAGACCTCTCAGAGGTACCTCCCGCCGGCCCCGTAGTCTTCCTCCAAAAGGCTCCAGGCGGCGGTCCACGGGGACCGCATCCGACCCATGTTCGGGGCCGGCGGGATGCCTCCGAAGCGATGGCTCACGGTTCTTTTCTGGTCCGGTGCTTCATGAGCCGATGGCGCCTTCCTTTCGTGGCAGTGGGAAGAAAGCCTCCGGCGGAAGCGGCGCCCTTTACCAAGTTGGGGCGCACAAGTCGGGCAAACGGCAGAGCAGACGCGGCATATTCTCCCGCCCGTCCGCGCCGCCGTAGGGGGGATTCCCCCCCCCAACGGGCAGGCCCCCGAGGCCTGCCGGAAATCGCCCTCGGGGCACAAAGCAGGCTCTCGCGTTGTGGCAGGCGCGAAAGCAGGCATGGGAAGGCGGCCTCCTTCACAATCTCCTTCCCGCGGCCGGAGGACATGCACCTTCGGCCGCCCCCCATCACCACCCGTTTTCTCGGGCGGTTCTCCTCCTCTCCTCACAAGTCGCCTCGCGCGACGGCAAAAGCGGCAATCGGTCATTGCCGCTTTTGCGCGTTTGCCGACCGGCGCTTCGCGGTGCCCCCCCCCGCGGGTCCGCTTGGCGGTTTCACCTCAAAGCGCTTTTTTGTTCCCGCCCAGCGCCTCCGCTTAGAGACCCAAAATCCGCTTTCGTGCCGACACTCTCCAGGATCACCCTCGGTATTCCGCGTGCCGCGCCACAGTGCCGGCCGGCCCGAGAAAACGGCGGGCCGGCTTATCCCCCGAACGCGGCCCGGGCCATGTCACGGGCGAAGCGCCCGGCCGCCTGGAGATCCTCCGCGTCGGGGTGCGAAGCGACCTCCGCCAGACGTGCGGCGCGTTCGGCCGTCATGGGATGGGCTTTCCCGATCGCCGTCCGGTACTCGAGCCAGGCCGGGTCCACCCTGCCGGAGCAAAGGAATACGCCGAGCACCGTGTTGCCGGCGGCGGCCCGGCGGGCGGCCGCCGCGATGGCTTCCGCATGGGGGGAGCCGACACGCGCGCCCATGGTGCCGAACAGGGCGAGCTTTGCGCCCGCGAGCCGCTCCAGAAACGCCTTTGCCGCCGGGTTGGGGCCGCCGCGCTTGGCCCAGAACCCGACAAGCACCAGGTCATACCCGGCCGGATCCGGCGCCTTGGCCAGGGGGAAGAGGTCCGCCCCGGCGGGCAAGGCGTCGAGCAGGGCCTGCGCGACCCTGCGGGTATTGCCCGTGCGGCTCGAGTAAACGATGAGGATTTTTGCCGGGAAATTATTTGTTGAAATCATCTTAATTATCTTGAGGTTCGGATATTCACAGTCGAAGTCTTGTGGCTATGTATTCCATAATATCACAGCGTGATATTGCGTATCTGGAAGGAGAATCTTTCGGCTCGCCGCCAAATTGGAAATCAAATAAATTGATTCCGTCCGGCCGATACTGTATATTATCGCATTTCACTCAGGAGGCCGCACTGTTATGGTATCGACCGTCTCCGATGCCTGGGCTCTGTATGCTGCCCAGAAAACAGCGACTTCAAAGTGCGCCGGCAGCGACAGAAGCTGGTGGACCAGACATATCAAGCCGACACTCGGCGAAAAAAAACTGCCGGAGGTCAGAACATTAGACCTGATGACCTTTCGCGGTCAACTTGAAGCCAAAGGGTTGAGCCCCCAGTCGGTTCAGCATTGTCTCGCCCTGCTTCGCCGTGTGATGCGCAAAGCGCAGCAATGGGAGCTGTTTTCGGGCCCGATGCCTACCTTCGAGATGCCCAGATTCGACAACCGCCGGGTCCGCTTTCTCACTCCCGAAGAAGCGGGAACGTTGCTGCGGAACCTGCGCAAACGTTCCGAGTTGTGGACCGACATCTGTACCTTCGCCCTGCATACCGGGCTGCGCTCAGGCGAGATTTTCAACCTGTCCAAGAACAGTGTCAACCTGTACGAGGCGCGGCTCTATGTGCTGGACGGGAAAAGCGTCACGACGCGCTCCGTGCCGATGAACGCCTCGGCCTACGCCATAGCCGCCAAATACCATGTAGGGAGCCGACCGTACCTGTTTACGTCCGGGGGGAGGAAGATCGCCGGCGTGAGCAGAACCTTCCCCCGAACCGTCGACCACTGCGGCCTGAACCTGGGAGTGGAGGATCGCCGCCAGCGGGTGGTGTTCCACACCCTGCGGCACACGTTCGCCTCATGGCTTGTACAGGCGGGCCAGCCTTTGGCCCTTGTCGGGAACCTGCTCGGGCACAGAAGCCTGGAAATGACCATGCGTTATGCCCATCTGGCCCCGGAACAGGGGATTTCGGCCGTCCGCTGCATAGAGAACTATGCCCACCCCGACGGGCTTGCCGGCTGCCCCCAGGGGAACGGAGCAACCGCGGGCCCGGGCCGCCCCGGAAAAATACGCGCGGCGCGAACCTCTTGAGTGAACGCGGAAAACAGGCCGGCTGAAGACATCCTTCGGCCGGCCCGGTTTGTGCGTTGCAAAGATGGGTTCCGCTCTTTGCCGAGGCGCGACCGGCAATCCCACCACCCGCGATCCCCACACCACGACCACCTCCATAAGAGAACCCAAGATTTGAGATGCGTCCGCCCTGCGGGGAGGGTGCCTTCGGTTGTCCTTTACGAAGTTATTTGATATTGAAAATTAAATTCAGATAGGCTCTCCCCTCACCCGATGCCACGGAGCGCCCGCGCATTCAAAGCCCTCCCCGCCGCGCCGGCTGAAGCGGTGCGGCCTTAGCCCGTTTTTTCATTCCGCCCGGATCGGGTGGGAGGTTTATATGCCCACAAAAGCAACCGACAGGCCGGCTCGGACGCACAGCGAGGCGCTGACCAAATCGTTTCTCCAGGTCCACTCCTCGACCTCGCCCCGGTCGTCCATGGAGCTTCCCGCCGAGATGGGGGCAGGGTTTTACACGCAGATACAACTGCGCGGCGGCATACGCATTGCGGGCGTGGACATGACCTTCGCCCGGCCCGTGAGCCTGGCCGGGATCACCGCGCCCGACGCCTCCCAATGCCATTTTCTGTTCTGCTTCGGCGGCTCCATGCAATGGGAAAACCTGGAGAGCGGCGAGGAATTCGCCGTGGAAGAAGCGCAAAGCTGCGTCATGAACGCCGCGAACGCTTCCGGCCGAAGCTTTTTCCAAGAAGGCGGCGGCATCAACGGCTTTGGCGTGACGATTCCCGGCGCCACCCTGTGCGGGTTGTTCGACAACGCTTCGGGCGGGCGAATCTGCCGGACCCTGCGGGAAGCCGCCCGCCCGAGGATGGGGACCACGGACGCCAGGCACAAGCGCATCATCCACGAGATTCTTTCCTGCCGCCTTTCCGGCAACGTGCGCCAGATATATTGCGAATCCAAGGTGATGGAGTTGCTGGCGATCTATCTCGACGAGTTTTTTTTCGGAAATGCGACCCTGTGCGCCCGGCCGGACCTGGACGCCCGCACCATGGACGGCCTGAAAAAAGCCAAAAACATTCTGGATGCGGATATCGCCGGCGCCCCCGCTTTGGGAGCCCTCGCCCGGATGGCCGGCCTGAACGAGTGTAAGCTGAAGGCCGGCTTCAAAAAAATGTTCGGGATGCCGGTACACGCCTATATCATCGACAAGCGCCTGGATGAGGCCCGCCGCCTGCTGGAAACCCGGCGCCTGCGGGTAACCGAGGCCGCGCAGATGGTCGGTTATTCCGAATTGGGGCAGTTCGCCGGGAAGTTCCGGCGCAAGTTCGGCATCACCCCGTCGGAACTGCTGCGGATCTCGTGACGGCGCCGTCGTGTCCCCAGGCTCGGAAGGCTGCGCCGTTTCTTTTTTGCACGAAAGAAATCCCGTTTTACATAGTGCCGATCCGGCTGAAACGATAGCGTTCCTCCCGATATCAGGGGCTTTGCAAAGTCCATTCATTCTGAGGAGGAACCGCTGTGGCCCATACAAAGCCCGCCCGGAAAACCGGCCTGGTCAGACTGCTTGAGATCTCCGGCGAAAAACGGGGGATGCTCGTTCTCGCGGGCATTCTTTCCGTAGCCGGCACCTTTCTGCAATTTGCTCCGTTCGTGGGCGTTTACTGCATCATTGAAGAGATTCTGCGCAACGCCGCCGATGTCGCCGCCTGCGACATGGGGCGGATCCGTTTCTGGGGCTTTTTCAGCCTCGTCGCCCTGCTGCTTTCACTCCTCGCCCAGTATGCGTCCGTCATGGCCTCCCATGTCGCGGCGTTCCGCATCCTGTACAATCTGCGTCTGGCCCTGGCCGGGCATTTGGCGAAACTTCCCCTGGGGTTTCACACCAAGAACGCTTCCGGCGCGGTGAGAAAAATCCTGGAAACCAGTGTGGAAAAAATCGAAAAATTCGTGGCCCACCAGATCTCGGACTTCGTCGCCGCCCTGGCCTTGCCCGCGATCATGCTGCCGGTCATGGTCTATCTCGACCCGCGCCTCGCCCTGGCCGCAGCCCTGCCCATCGTCGCCGCGTTCGTGATGCAGGGGATGATCTTTTACACGGACAAAAGCAAAAAGCAGATGGAGGGATACCACGCCGCGCTGGAAGCCATGAACGCCGCCGGCGTGGAGTACGTGCGGGGTATGCCGGCGGTCAAGGTCTTCGGGCTGACGGTCGGGTCGTTCCTGCGTTTTTCCGCCTCCATCGAGGAGCTGCGGCGCTGCACCACCGGCATGGCCGCGATCTACCGCAGGCCCATGGCCGTGTTCGCGGTCATCGTCTCCTCTCTGCTCACGTTCATTCTGCCGGCCGGGGTCTACATCCTCAGCGGCGAGCCGCACAACCGAGCCTTCGCGCTGACGCTGCTGCTGTTCCTCACGCTCGCGCCGGGGCTTTCCCTGCCGGTGCTCAAGCTGCTCTACCTGGGGTCGGATATGCGCGAGGTGGCCGCCGGCGTGGAACGAGTCGACGCCATTCTCGCTGAAAAAGCCATGCCGGAGCCGGAGACGCCCAGGAATTGCGACGGATTCGCGGTGGCCTTCCACGGCGTGTCTTTCTCTTATGACGGTGAAGGGGATTGCGCGGAGAACACCGCCGGACGAAAAAACGCGCTCGACAACGTCAGTTTCATGGCCCGCGAGGGGGAAATCACCGCCCTGGTCGGGCCTTCCGGCAGCGGCAAATCAACCGCGGCAAGCCTGATCGCCCGTTTCTGGGACGTGCAAAGCGGAGCCGTCCGCATCGGCGGCGCGGATATTCGGGAGATAGGCACCGAGCGGTTGATGGATACGGTCTCGTTCGTGTTCCAGGACGTGTATCTTTTTCATGACACCGTGGCGGCGAACATCCGCAGGGGCCGACGCGAGGCGACGGAAGAAGACCTCCGGCGGGCGGCCGGGCTCGCCTGCTGCCATGAATTCATCAAGGCCCTGCCGCGGGGCTATGAAACAATAATCGGCGCGGGCGGCACGCCGCTTTCCGGCGGCGAGGCCCAACGCATCGCCATTGCCGCGGCCATTGTGAAAAACGCGCCGGTGCTCGTGCTGGACGAGGCCACGGCCTTCGCCGACCCTGAAAATGAGGCGAACATCCAGAAGGGCCTTACGGCGCTTATGCGCGGCAGGACCGTTATCGTTATCGCCCACCGGTTGAACACCATTCGGGACGCCGGGCGGATCATCGTTCTGGATGAGGGGAAAGTCGTCGAGCAGGGCACCCATGCGGAGCTCACGACGAACAACGGCCTGTACGCCCGGATGTGGGCGGTCCATACGGAGGCGGACGGCTGGGCCCTCGGGCGCGGCGGGGAAAACTCTCCGGCCGAAGCCGCCGGCGCGGAGCCTCAGGAGGTGACGGCATGATCGCGGCATTTTTGCGCAACATCACCGGCGGCAGGCCGGAAACGCTGGTTAAGCCCGTGTTCGCGGCTTTTCTCGAGGGCATGTGCAAGATCCTCCCGGCCGGGCTGATCTTTGTGGTGTTTCATACCGTCTGGCTCTCCTTCGCCGAACCGGGAACACCGCTTGATACGCGCACCCTCGGCCTGGTCTGCGGCATTCTTGCGGCCTGGCTTGTCGTGCATTACCACGCCTATCGGCACATGTACGCGCTGACCATCGACACGGCCTACAACGCCTCCGCTTCAGGGCGCATCGCCCTGGCGGAGCATCTGCGCACCCTTCCCCTGGGTTTTCTGGAAAGCCGGGATCCCGGCGATCTCACCAGCATGATGATCAACGACTACGCGGAAGTGGAGAACCTGCTCTCCCACAATCTGGCGCAACTGATCGGCGCGTTCATATTTCCGTTTGTCACGCTGGTTTCGCTTGTGTTCGTCGACTGGCGGATGGCCGCGGCCATGTTCGCTCCATTCCCAATCGCCGTGGCGATCATGTATGCGTCGGACGCCCTGCAGAAACGGCTCGGCGCGAACCATGTCCGGGCCAGGGTGGAAGCCGCCGGGCGCCTGCAGGAGTATCTTTCCGGTATGCGGGAAATCAAGGCGAACAACCTGGCGGGCAGCGGTTTTGCCAAGCTGCGAGAAGCCTTTGCCGCCCTGCGCGACGAATCGTTGCGGGTCGAAGGCGTGATCGGCTCCGTGATGATCGTGGCCTTGTCGTTCGTCCGGGCCAGCCTGACGCTCATGATCTTCGCCGGTTCCTGGCTTCTGGCGGGCCGGGAACTGACCCTGCCGGTGTTTCTGCTGTTCCTGCTCGTCGGCACGCGGGTTTACGAGCCATTGTGCGTGGCGCTCGTCAACTATGCGTCCATCCGCTACGCGGCGCTGTGCGCGGAACGGATCACGGCCGTGCGCCGGGAAAAACCCCTGCCCGGGACCGGCCCGGGCCCGGATTGCGCGAACGGCGCGGGAATCGAATTTGAAAACGTCACCTTCGCGTACGGCCGAGAAGACGTGCTTGCAAACGTCAACATCTCCATGCCCCCCGGGAGCGTCACCGCCCTGGTAGGCCCTTCCGGCAGCGGCAAAAGCACCATTTCCCGGCTCATCGCCCGCTTCTGGGACGCGCGCGGCGGGCGGGTGCTCCTGAACGGCGCGGACGTCCGCGCGTTCGCCCCGGAGCGGATGCTCGCCCGCGTCTCCATGGTGTTTCAGGACGTGTATCTGTTCAAAGATACCATCGGCAACAACATCCGGGTGGGGGACATGAGCGCCTCGCGGGAACGCGTCGAGCAAGCCGCGAAAGACGCCTGCTGCCACGAGTTCATCATGAGGCTGCCCCTGGGGTACGACACCCCCGTGGGAGAAGGCGGGCGCACCCTCTCCGGCGGGGAAAAGCAGCGCGTCTCCATCGCCCGCGCCCTGCTGAAAAACGCGCCCATCGTGCTGCTCGACGAAGCCACGGCCTCGCTCGACCCGGAGAACGAAGCGGAGGTGCAGCGGGCGATCAACGCGCTGGTTCGGAACAGGACCGTGGTGCTCATCGCCCACCGCCTGAAAACGGTACGCAATGCCGACAACATCATCGTTCTGGAGCGCGGCCACGTTGCCGAGCAAGGCACCCACGAAACCCTGCTGCAAAACGACGGCCTGTACAGCCGGTTGTGGAATTTGCAGCAACAGGCTGCCGGGTGGCGGCTTTCATAGCAACACTCCCGGGTTTAATCCTTATGGAACCGCCATCCGCCGCACAGACACGCCTGTGCGGCGGATGGCGGTTCTGCAATGCATACGCCTTGCGGCACAAGTGTATTCCCGATTTGCATGTCGCGCCGGCCGAATTGCATAGTGAAAGAGCCGACTTGTCTGCTATGTGTCGACGGCCCATCAGGGAGAATGATTTTCAACATCAAAAGAGGAAGGTGCCTGTGGACATATCCCTGAAATTTTCGCGAGCCGGGAAGCGTCTGGCGCACGCGGCCGTTATCGGCCTTCTTGCGGCGCTCCCCGCATCCGGCCCGGCCCTCGCCACCGGCGCGGGGGAAACCACCCCGGCCGGGACCGCGCCGTATACCCTGGATGTCGTGACGGTGACGGCCCAGAAGATGGAGGAAAACGTCCAGGAAGTTCCTATGAGCCTCTCCGTATTCTCGCACGAGCAGATCGAGGAAAGCGGCGCGGAAAAGACGGAGGATATTCTGCGGCTCGCGCCGAACGTGTTTGTGAAGAATGCCGGCTCATACTTCCAGACGACCATCCGGGGAGTTTCGGGGTTCATCACCTCCACCCACTCGGCCGCCGGCTACTATGTGGACGACGTGAGCATTCCGGCCGTGTTCATGCAGAACCCGGACCTGCTGGACGTGGAACGCGTGGAAGTGCTCAAGGGGCCGCAGGGAACGCTGTACGGGCGCAACTCCGAATCCGGCGTCATCAACATCATCACGCGTAAGCCGGGGAATACGCCGCGCGGCAAGATCTTCAACGAAGTCAGTTTCTACGACACCAACCACGGTTTCGAGCCCGGCAACAAGGTCGGCACGGACGTCAGCGGCCCGGTGGTGGAAGACACCCTGTACCTGGGCTTTGCCGGAACCTGGGAATACAACCAGGGATTCGTCAAAAACGACTACACCGACAAAGACAACGCCCGGCGGATCAATACCCTCAACGGGCGCGGAACCCTGCGCTGGACGCCCACGGATAAGTGGGACGTCACCCTGACCGCCGACGCCGTGGACAGTCGGGAAAACTTCGCATACGGCCGCTTTGACGAGGGTTCTTTCGCAACCAGACGCGACCATGTGACCATGGACGGGCATTACCCTCGTGACTACAACGGCAACGGCCAGGCCCTGCGTGCCCAGTATTCCGGCAAAGACTTCGACTTCGTGTCCATCACCGGCCGGCGCTCGTACGACGACGAATTCATGAACGATATGGATATGACCGCCGCCCCCACCTTCCAGGGCAGAATGAAGGAAAAGGAGCGCTTCTGGAGCCAGGAGATGCGCATCTCTTCTCCGGCGAAAAGCACGAGCCCGCTCAAATGGCTGGGCGGCGTGTACTTCTTCAAGGAAGACATCGACGTTTCCTCCATTCAGGACTCCGATCTGGTCGTGCCTTTCCCCATGACCTCCCGGGAGGTACGCGACACGGATATCGGCATGAAGGGCTGGGCGCTGTTCGGCGAGGGAACCTACACCCTCTTTGAACGGCTCCACCTGACGGCCGGACTGCGCTACGATCACACCCGGATGCATGGCCGGCAAGACCACACCATGAACTCGTCGCTGCTGCCGCCGCTGGACGACAGCTATTCCGATTCCTCCAAAAACGACGAGCTGCTGCCCAAACTTTCCGTGGCCTTCGACATCACCAAGGACATCATGACCTACGCCACGGTATCAAAAGGCTACCTGAACGGCGGCTACGATTACGTCTCCGGAACCTCGAAAGGATCTTTCGCCTATGATCCGGAGTATTCCTGGAACTATGAATGGGGGTTGAAGACCGCCTGGCTGGACAACCGCCTGACCGCGAACCTCGCCCTGTTCTACATCGACATGGAAGACAAACAGGTCTCCGAGATGGACGCCGCGACCTTCACCATGAACATGACCAACGCGGGCAAGGCCCATTCGTACGGGTTGGAGCTTGAAGTGGCGGCCCGGCCGAGCCGGGGCCTGGATCTCTTTGCCGGGGTAGGCTTCACCAAAACAAAAATCGATGAATGGGAAGCCTTCGACGGGGTGGCCATGTACGATTACGCCGGGAACAACCTGCCGAACGCGCCGAAACTCAATTACAACCTCGGCGTTCAGTACAGGCACGAGAACGGCCTGTGGGGCCGGGCGGAGCTGATCGGTTACGGCAAGTATTACCACGACGCCAAAAACGAACTCCCGGAAGACCCCTATGAAATCGTCAACCTGCGCCTGGGCTACGAAGCCGACGACTTTGACGTGACCCTGTGGTGCAAAAACGTGTTCGACACGGACTACAGCAACGTGCAGTTCAACATGCCCGGCTGGGGCAGGGCCGTTTTTGAAGGCGACCCGCGGCAGTTCGGCATGACCGTCGCGTATAAGTTTTAAACACGTCCCAGGCCCGACGGCCCCCCCAAAAAACATCGGCGGCACGGCGTGATACGTTGCCGTGCCGCCTTTTCCGCTTAGGGTCAGGACTCGTTAATCCGCCTGCTGCAAAGACGGCTTTTCGCGGACGGCGTCTTAACGAGTCCTGACCCTAGTTGGAGGCACCATATGGCGGCGACATTCGATTCTTCCCCGCGCGAGACGACGGGCCGGCTCGAGGCGGCTGAGGCCCACGCATCGCTGCGAAACCTCACGGCGGTCAACCAGACCCTGTTCAACCCGGTTTACGCCCGCGCCCTTGAAAGCGCGAGACGGGACGGCATCATTGTCGATCCTTACGCCCAGCGGATCGTGCGGGAATCCGGGTATGACTGCGAGAAGTTCGCCAATCGCAAATACAACTATATCGGCTCGGCCGTGCGCACCCGGCTGTTCGACCGGATCGTGGCGGCATTTCTGGACGAATACCCGTCGGGAACGATCATCATCCTGGGGTGCGGCCTGGACGCCCGCCCCTACAGGATGGACAACGGCCTGGCCTCCTGGATCTCCCTCGATCTGCCGGAGGTCGTCACCCTGCGGGAGCGGTTCTTCACGGCCGACGCGCGACGCGCCCATATTGCCGGCTCCGCCCTGGATGCGGCCTGGTTCGACGCCGTGCCGGAGTCCGCGCCGGTGCTCGTCCTCATGGAAGGCCTCAGCATGTATCTGCCGGAACAAGCTCTGCGCGAGCTTGTCGCCGGCATGGCCGAGCGCTTCCCCGGCGGTATGCTGGCCGTGGAATCCCTTTCCCGCGGCATGGCGGCCAAATCGCGCACTCTGGACATGAACGGCTGCGGGGTGGCCTACACCTGGGGCATGGATGACGGCAAGGAGCTCGAGGCCTGGTCGCCGCGCATCACCCTGGCCGACGAGTTTCCCTTCATACTCGAGGAGCGCTTTCGCTGGGGCGTTTACGCGTTGCTGTCCTGGCTGCCCATGAGCAGAAAATTCGCCAAGATTTCCCTGTTCCGGTTCGCGAAGGTATGAACTCCGGTTGATTCCCGAAAACGAAACCTCACACTCCGAAATAAAAAATGGGTTATGGCATTTACACCATAACCCATTGATTTATCTGGTCGGGATGAGAGGATTTGAACCTCCGGCCCCTGCGTCCCGAACGCAGTGCTCTACCAGACTGAGCCACATCCCGATACGGCAGGGGAGATTTATACGGCAAGCCGAACCGGCTTGCAACAAAAAAATCGTTTCACTCCGGGCGAGGTCGCCCAGGCTTGCCCTCCCGGCGCGGTATCGAGGAAAAGAAACATTGTACCTTCCTCCGATTTGTGCAATAAGAGGGCATGGAGGGCTCGTGGACGCGGCCTTCCGAGGACCGCGAAGGAGTTGATGTGGTCAAGGTACTTATTGTCGATGATTCCGCTTTTGTCCGTCGGTCGCTGACGACCGTGCTGGAAAAAGATCCCGATATTCAGGTCGTCGGCTCGGCCTCCAATGGAGTGGAGGGCGTGGAACTCGCCGCGAAGCTGGATCCGGATGTCATTACCATGGACGTGGAAATGCCGCGCATGAACGGCCTGGACGCTCTGACCAAAATCATGGCGGCCAGCCCGTGCCCGGTCATTATGATCAGCTCCCTGACCAGTGAAGGGGCGGAAACGACTTTGAAGGCCATGGAACTGGGCGCGCTGGACTTTATGCCCAAGCTGACCTCCGGCTCTTTGCCGGATATGGAGCGGGCCCAGAAGGATCTGGCCGGCAAGGTCAAGGCTCTGGCCCGGCGCAAGGCGTTCATGCGCCTGGTGCACCGGCGCAAGACGGCTCCCGCGGCGGATCGCCCCTCGGCTTCGGCCCCGTCTTCTTTTTCCGCCGCCCGGACCGCGCCCGCGCCCCGGACCCAGGTCGTCCGGCCGGCGGGCAGAACCGGCCGGGGCGCGTTCGACGCGGTGCTTATCGGGGTTTCCACAGGGGGGCCGCCGGCGGTGCAGAAAATCCTCACCGCCCTGCCCGCGAATTTTCCCCTGCCCATTCTGGTGGCCCAGCACATGCCGGCGGCCTTCACCGGGCCGTTCGCCAAGCGCCTGGACTCCCAGAGCGCCGTCTCGGTCAAAGAGGCCGATCCGGTCGAACGCCTGCGCCCAGGCACGGTTTACATCTGCCCCGGCGGCAAGCACCTGCGGGTGGAACTGCGCGGCGGCGGCCTGACCGCCGCGGTGACGGAAGAGCCCAAAGAGGCGCTGTACAAACCCTCGGCCAACGTGCTGATGGAAACAGGGGGCCTGACCCTCGGTCGCAAGGCATTGTGCGTCATGCTCACGGGCATGGGCAGCGACGGGGTGGAAGGCGCCAAGGTATTGAAGGAAAAAGGCGGCTACGCCGTCGCCCAAAGCGAACAGACGTGTGTGGTCTACGGAATGCCCAAAGCCGTCGTGGATGCCGGGCTGGCCGACGAAATAGTCGATCTCGACGATATGGCCGGGGTGATTTGCGCCCTGGTGGGAGCATAAACCAAACCCCGTCGGCGCACTCCCGGCGCCGCGTGCAAGGGAGCTTTGTATGGCTCACGATACCGAAATCATGGACCTCCTCTCCGGGGACGACCCGGACAACATCCGCGAAGGAGCCCGCCAGGCCGGCAAAGCCGGGTTGGCGACGGCCATTCCGTTGCTGATACGGCATGTCGCCTCGTCGAATATCGGGGTGCAGGAGGCAGTGGACCGGGCTCTGCGCAAAATCGGCGGCACCGCCGTGGTGCACGCGGTCATCCCGTTGCTGCGCTCGGACGACGCCCCGGCCCGGAATATCGCCATGGACATCCTGCGCGAACAGGGCAAGAGCGACCTGGACTCCCTGGTCGAACTGCTCCACGACGAGGATGTGGACATCCGCATCTTCGCTTCGGACATTCTCGGATCCACCGGCAAGGCCCAGGCCGTGGCCCCCTTGTGCCGCGCCCTGCTGCACGACCCGGAAGTGAACGTGCGCTACCAGGCGGCGGTCTCTTTGGGCACCCTGGCCTTCCCCGAGGCGGCGGACTGCCTGAACAAGGCCCTGCAGGACGAGGAATGGGTCCAGTTTTCGGTCATCGAGTCCCTGACCTCGCTCCGGGTGGAATCCTCCATCGGGGCGATGATCAAGGCCCTGGAAAAAAGCAGCGACCTGGTGGCTTCAACCATCGTGGACGCTCTCGGCGAGATGGGCAACATCAAAGCCGTGCCGCTTCTGCTCAAACGTCTGGACTCCTCGCCCACGCCGCTGTGCAACAAAATTGTCCGGGCGGTGATCAACATCCTGGGCGAGCGCTCCCTCACCCTTCTGGGGGCCAAAGACTGCGAGCGTCTGCGCGGCTATATGTCCGCCGCCCTGATGGATGAAGAGCAGGAAGTGCAGGACGCGGCCGTCAGGGGCTTTGCCGCCCTGGGCGGCGCCGAAGGCACCGCCGCGGTGCTCGGGCTGGTGGGCCGGTTGAACCCCGAGCGCGACTCCGACCGCCTGCCCCTGATCGTGGAGGCCCTGGTCAAAATCGGCTGGAACGCGGAACTGGAAAAGGCCGCGCGCACGGCTCCGGACCCGGTCATGCAGGTCGCCGTGGAAGCCATGACCTGCCTGGACCACCCCGCCGTCACCCCCTTGCTGATTGAAATCTTTCCCCAGCGGAGCCGCGACATCCAGCGCGCCCTGGCCATGGAGCTGGCCGGGCGGGCCGGGCGCGAGCATCAACGGTTTTTCCTCGACCTGCTCCACAATCATGAAGACGGCACGGTGCTGCGGGCCGCCTTGCTCTATCTCGGCCGCTCCGGAAACCCGGACGAGGTGGAAGAGCCGATTCTTTCCATGCTCGGCCACCCGTACAACGACGTGAAAGAGAGCGCCCTGGAAGCGGCCATCGCTCTGCGCACCCCGAACATCGAGACGCATTTCCGGGGGTTGGTCAAGCACCACGACCCGATCCAGCGCATGATGGGCGTGTACGCTCTCGGCATGTTCGGCGCGGATCGCTTCCTGGCCGAACTCAAGGACGGTCTCTCCGACGAATCGGCCGACGTGCGCAAGGTCGCCATCGAGGCTCTGGGCCGGGCCTGCCCCATCAGCCCGGAGCGGGTCGGTCTGATCGCGGAGCGCCTGAGCGACGAAAACCGCGAGGTGCGCATGACCGTGGTGGAAACACTGGGCAACTGCCCGGAAGAGCGCCTGGATGTCTGCCTGACCCAGGGGCTGCACGACTCCGACACCTGGGTGCGGGTGCGGTGCGCGGAAAAGCTCGGCGACCGCCGGGCCGAGGGCGCCGTGGAACACCTGGTGAATATGCTGGACGACGACAATGCCCTGATCGTGATCAAGGCTGTGGAGGCCTTGGGCAATATCGGCGGAGAAACCGCCTTCAGGGCCCTTTTACATCTGCTCGAACACCCGGAGCCGGATGTTCAGGCGGCGGCCGAAGAGGCCGTGGAAGCTGTACGCCGCCGGGCGGGAGACTGATATGGCGCTGTTCTCGACCCCCACCACTACCCCCGCGGCGACCGCCGGCATCGGCGCCGGGACCGGAACCATCAAGGTTTCTTCCGAGGAATTCGCCCAACTGCGCGATTTCATTTACGAGCAGTGCGGCATCTATATCGCCGAAACCCGCAAGTACCTGATTGAGAACCGCCTGGGCAACCGGCTGAAAGAACTCAACCTCAAAAACTTCGGCGAGTATTATTACTACCTGCGCTTTGACGCCAACAGGCGCGCGGAACTGCCCAAGCTCTTCGAGGTGATCACCACCAACGAAACAAGCTTCTACCGCAACCCACCGCAGTTGCAGGTTTTTCAGGAAATCGTCCTCAGGAGCGAACTCGACAAGCTCAGAAAAGCCGGCACCAGGAAACTGCGGATCTGGTCGGCGGGTTGCTCCACCGGCGAAGAGCCCTACACCATGGCGATGATTCTGCATGAGGTTCTGAAAACGGAAATCACCTCCTGGGACATCAAAATCACCGCCAACGACCTCTCCGAGGCCGTGCTGGCCTCGGCCCGCAAGGGCATTTACTCCGAGTACGCCCTGCGGACCACCCCCAAAGAGATTATTGACAGATACTTCCGCAAGGAAGGCACCCAGTACCATGTGGAGCCGAAGCTGAAGAATCTGATCAGCTTCGGGCAGATCAACCTGAGCGACCGGATGATGTTGCGCCGCATCGAGCGTTCGCACATCGTCTTTTGCCGCAACGTGATCATCTACTTCGACGACGAGATGAAAAAGCAGGTCATCGAGTCGTTCTACGACAACCTTCTGCCGGGGGGGTGCCTGTTCATCGGGCACTCGGAATCGCTGCACAACATCAGCCGGGCCTTTAAGCCGGAGCACCACACGGGTACCATCGTTTACCGCAAACAGGCGTGATGCCATGAACGACGTCGGGCGAGGGAAAAGAAGGGCCAGAATCACGGCCGTGGCCAACCAGAAGGGCGGGGTGGGCAAGACGACCACCGCCGTTACCCTTGCGGCCGCGTTGTCCCGCATGGGCAATCGGGTGTTGCTCATGGATCTGGACCCCCACGCCTGCGCCTCGGTGCATTTGCGTTATTACCCGGAAGAACTCGACGCCTCGGTGGACGACATTTTCGCCGAAGGCGCCTTACACAACGACGAATTATGGGATAGAATCCGCAAGCACCACCCCACGCAGGAGTTCGACGTGGTGCCGGCCACCATCCGCCTGGCCGAGCTGGAAATCGACCTGCGCAACCGCAAGGGCAAAGGGGCCATCCTGCAGCAGGCCCTGGCCCATGTGCGCGAGGAATACGACTACATCATCCTGGATTGCCCGCCCCATGTGGGCATCCTGCTGGTGAACGCGCTGGTGGCCTGCGACTTGCTTGTGGTGCCCATCCAGACGGATTTCCTGGCCCTGCACGGCCTGAAGTTGCTGTTCGACACCATCAGGGTGTTGAACAAGGTGCTGCCCCGGCCCATCTGCTACCGGGTGCTGCCCACCCTGTACGACAGGCGTGCCAGGGCCTGCGCCAGAGTGCTGGAACTGCTCGCCGTGAAGATGAAGGACAGCATGTTCCAGACGGTCATCGGCATGGACACGCGCTTTCGCGACGCGAGCGCCCAGGGCCGGGTGATTTATGAAATCGCTCCGGAGAGCAGAGGAGCCAAGGAATATGACGAGCTCGCCAAGGAGTTGTCGGCATTGCACGGGTGCTGAACCCGCGCCAAACCGGAGATATTCGGCTTATGAACAAAAGTCCTGAAGAATATTTCGCCGAGCAGAATTTTTCCTCCGCCGCTCCGCAGGGGCAGGGCGCGGAGAACTTCACGTCGGCCGAGCGGGCCTTCATCGACAAGTATATGGGGGTCAACGAGGGGGAAGTCCTGCGCCAGATCGGCCTGACGCCGGAAGAAGCCGCCGCCGCGCCCCCGGACGAGCACCCGGAGATGACGGCCGAAGAATCCCTCAACACCATGCTGCGCTCCGCGCCGGAGTTGCTGATGGTCGGATTTTTCCTGGGCACGCAGGAATTCGTCATTCCCACCGTGGCCGTGCAGGAGGTGATCCGCAGTATGCCCACGGCCAAGCTTCCGGCCGCGCCGGCGTTTGTCTCCGGGGTGATCAACCTGCGCGGCAAGGTCACGCCGCTTATCCGACTGCGCGATATGCTTGAGGTGGCCTCGCCCAGAGAGGGGGACGACAATTTCATTATCGTCTGCCGGCGCATGGGCCTGCAAGTGGGTATGCTCATTGAGCGCGTGCACACCATGTACCGGGTGCCGCAGGCCGATATCGACTGGGGGATTGAGGCGCATCTCGGCATCAACGTGGATTTTGTCGCGGGACTGCTGAAACTGAACGAGCAACTGGTGGGGATCGTTTCCGTCGATCGCGTCATCGAAAGCATCGTCAAGTAGGAAGGATGGAATTATGGCTAAACATATTTTGATTGTGGACGATTCTAAAACCGTACGCAACCTTGTGGCCTTCATCATGAAGAAAGAAGGGTTCCGGGTGACCATGGCCGAAGACGGGCTGGACGGGCTGGAAAAGCTCTATTCCGCCGGCGACGTGGATCTGATCGTCTCGGACATCAATATGCCGCGCATGGACGGGTTCACGTTCATCAGAACCGTCCGCGAGCAGGAGGCGTACCGGGATCTGCCCATCGTGGTGCTTTCCACCGAAGGTCAGGAAAAGGATATTCAACAAGGCATCAACCTGGGGGCCAACATGTACATGGTCAAGCCCGCGCAGCCGGACAAGATGGTCAAGAACGTCCGGATGCTTCTCGGGTAACCGTACAGGCCCCACAGCGGAAAAACCTTCGGCCCGCTTCTTTCGCAAACGGGCGTGAAAGGTCTGACAAGGATAGGGTATGAGCCAGGAATTCATGGATCCGGAACTTTTCGCGGATTTTATCATTGAGGCCAAAGAGCACCTCGAGACTATCGAGCCGAACCTGCTGGAGCTTGAAAAAGCCCCGGACAATCTGTCGCTGCTCAACGAGATCTTCCGGCCCATGCATTCCCTCAAGGGGGCTTCCGGCTTTCTGGGCCTGAACCGGATGAACGGTCTAGCCCACAAAGCGGAGAACATCCTCGACGAGTTGCGCAAAGGCACCATGGCCGTCACCAGCGAGATCATGGACACCATCCTGGCCGCCACCGACGCCCTGCGCCAAATGATCGACAACCTTGAAGCCACCAACACCGAAGGGGATGTCGACACCTCCGCGATCATCGAAACCTTGGACGCGATCATGGCCGGAGAAAGCCCGGCCAAGCCCGTTGCGCCCGCCGTCGCGCCCCGGGCCGAGGCCCCCGCGACGGAAGCGCCCGTCCAGACCGACATCCCGGCAGACGCCGGCACCCGCCAGACCGGCGACGTGCAGGCCTGGATCGAAGGCTTGGCCGACATGCCCGCCTACGCCCTGACCGCCTTCGGCGAAGGGCACCTGCGCGACTTTGTCGACGAAGCCCAAGAGAACAATTCCAATCTTTCCGACGGCCTGCTGGAGCTGGAAAAACACCCCGAGGGGCAGACCGATCTGGTCAACGACATTTTCCGGTTTTTCCACAATCTGAAAGGCAACAGCGGGATCATCGGTTTCCACGAGCTGAACGGCCTGACCCACGAGGCCGAAACCCTGCTGAACGCGGTGCGCAAAGACGAGTATCCGGTCACCTCCGCCCTGGTGGACCTGCTGCTCCTGGCCGTGGACGTGCTTGAAGCCCTGATCTACCGCATCGACTCGGCCAAGGGCCAGGTCACCCCCTTTGATATTGCCGAGTTGCTGGACAAGCTCCAGAAAGCTGTGGCCGGCGAGGGTGTCGCCCTGCCCGACAGCCTTATGGCCACCGCCCCGGCCGCGTCCGCCCCGGCTCCCGCGCCGGCGGCCGGAAGCGACGCCGAAGCCGAAGGCGGCTCGCATGAAGACGCGCAGATGTTCAAAGACACCGTCAAGCAGCAGCTCGCGACCATCAAATCCGCCCTGGAAGGTATGCGCGCGGACGGCTCCAACCGCGAATTCGCGGACGCCATGTTCCGCTCCCTGGCCACCATCCAAAACTGCTGCGGCTTCATGGGGCTGACGGAACTCAAGGTCTACGCCGAGCGCACCGCCGGCATTGTGGACCAGGGCCGCACCTCCGGTATTGATTTTTCCATCATGGCCGACCTGCTGGAGCAGGAATGCGGCATTATTGCCGACATGATCGAAGCGGCCATCGCAAACATGAACGGCGGCGTGCCGGCGGCTCCCGTGGGCGAGCCGGCCGAAGCCCCGGAACCCGCCCCGGCGAAAGCCCCCAAGGCGAAAGGCAAGAAAGCCGCCAACGACACGCCACCGGCTGAGACGCCCGTGGCCGAGCCCGCGCAGGCGGCCGCCCCCATCACCGAAGCTCCCAAGCCGGAACCCGCTCCGGCGGCCAAGGCTCCGGCCGCTCCCGCGCCGGCCGGCGCGGCCAAAGCCCCGGCCAAGGCGGACGAGGCCCAGAACAAATCTTCCTCAACCATCCGGGTGGACCACGAAAAGCTGGACCACCTCATGAACCTCATCGGCGAGTTGATCATCAACCGAAACCGCTACTCCATGCTGGCCCGCCAGTTGGAGGAGATCTCCCAGCCCGAGGTGGGCATCATCGCCCAAAACCTCTCCGAGACCACCTACGCCATGGCCCGCATTTCCGACGACCTTCAGGACACAATCATGAAGGTGCGCATGGTGCCGGTGTCGTCGGTGTTCTCGCGCTTCCCCCGCCTGGTGCGCGACCTGTCGCGCAAAAGCGGCAAGGAAGTGGATCTGATCATGGAAGGCGAGGAGACGGAACTCGACAAAAGCGTGGTCGAAGTCATCGCCGACCCCCTGGTCCACCTGATCCGAAACTCCGTGGACCACGGCGTCGAGCCCGAAGACATCCGCCGCGAGCGCGGTAAGAATCCCAAGGGCACCGTCTGGCTGCGCGCCTATTACAAAGGCAACTCCGTGGCCATCGAAATCGAGGATGACGGCAAAGGCATCGACCCGGAAAAGATGCGCGAAGTGGCCATCCGCAAGGGTATTCTCACGCCTGAAGAAGCCAAGCTTCTGGACGAGCGCGAGTCCATGGAACTGATTTTCGCGCCCGGTTTTTCCTCTGCCGAGACGATTACCGACATCTCCGGTCGGGGCGTGGGCATGGACGTGGTCCGTACCAACATCAAAAACCTCAAGGGCAGCATCAGTATCTCCTCCGAGGTGGGCAAAGGCACCAAGTTCATTCTCTCCCTGCCCCTGACCCTGGCAATTATCGACGCCCTGATGGTCAACGTGGACAAAGAGATGTTTGCCATCCCTCTGGATGCGGTGTGCGAAACCACCAAGATTGAGGCATCTCGTCTTACCGACGTCAAGGGCCGCAAGGCCGTCACCCTGCGGGGCGAGGTTCTGGGCATCGTCAGCCTGGCCGAGCTTCTGGGGCTGCCCAACCATATGGCCGAGCAGGAAATGCTTTCCGTTGTGGTCATTCAGGATGGTGAACGCCGCCTGGGCCTGGTGGTGGATCGCCTGCTCGAGCGCCAGGAGGTCGTGATCAAACCGCTGGGCTCTTATCTCGGCGACATCAGGGGCATCTCCGGGGCCACGATTATGGGCGACGGCAGCGTCATCCTGATCCTCGACCCGCACGAAGTCTATATTCTCGCCACCTCCAAGGCGGGTTGAGCGGAAAACGAAAGGCCGAACGGGGGGAACTTTTGCAAAAAAGTTCCCCCCGTTCCTTTCGAGCCTTCCCTCCCCCTCAAAAACTCTGTTTGACATTTCCGGAAGGGAGTGAGTAGACCGAAGGCGATGCGCCGATGCTTCGCATGGACCGCTTTTGCCCTTGTCCGCCGGTAATCCTTTCCCGAGAGTTCCCTATGCCTGAATTGCCTGAAGTCGAAACCGTCGTCCGCACCCTGCGACCGCAAGTCGAAAATCGGATCATCACCGGTGTGGAAGTGCGTCTGCCCAAAACCGTCCAGGCCGGAGAGAAATTCCTGTCCGATCTCGTAGGCGCCCGCATTGCCGGAACGCGCCGGCGGGCCAAGCTGGCCCTGCTCGATCTGGCCCTGCCCGACGGTTCCGCCCTGATCGCCGCCTTCCACCTGAAAATGACCGGCAAGTTTTTTGTCCATCCGCCGGAAGCCGTTCCCCTCAAGCACACCCGACTGATCTTCGACCTCTCGGATCAGCGGAGCATCCCGGCCGGGCGGCTCTTTTTCGACGATACCCGCACCTTCGGTTACTGCCGGTTCATGCGACCGGAATCATTGCATCTTTGGAATTTTTGGGCCACGCTGGGGCCGGAACCGTTGGAAACCCCGGCTGAAGAATTGGCCGCGTGCCTGCACGCCGGCAACCGGGCGGTCAAGGCCGCCCTGTTGGATCAGACCGTGCTGGCCGGAGCGGGGAATATTTACGCGGACGAATCCCTGTTCGCGGCGGGCATCGCCCCCACGGCGCGGACCCGTGATGTTTCCCCCAAACGCCTGACCGCCCTGGCCGAGGCTTTGCAAGCCGTGTTGCGCCGGTCCATCGAGGAATGCGGCAGCTCCATTCGGGATTACCGCGACGCCGCGGGCAACGCCGGGGCCTTCCAGAACAATTTCGCGGTCTATGGCCGGGCCGGGCAACCCTGTGTGCGCTGCGGGGAACCACTCCAAGGCGCCCGAGTGGCCGGCCGGACCACGGTTTTTTGCCCACAGTGCCAGAAGTAAGTACGCCCGCACCCCAAGGAGAACCCCATGCGCGCCGTTCGCCGCCTTGTTCCGCTCATCTGCATCCTGTGCCTGTCTTCCTGCTCCGGCGCGGAAACCACCGGCCTCCCCACCGAATCAAGCGAGCGCCTCGCCGTCCGCGTGCTGAAGGCCTCGGGTGGGCAGGTGCCCGGCGTGCGTCTTGAGCCCTCGTGGGGTTCGGGCACGGTCTCTTCGGCCGAGGCCTCCACCGCGTTGCCAGCCGGGAACGGCGAGTTGATCCTGCGCCTGGAAGGCGGCGAAGTCGCCGTGCTGCCCTGGCCCCTCCCTGTCCGCGACGCGGATGTGGAAATCACCCTGTACCCGGTGACGGCCAAGGCCGACAAGCGCATGGAACTGCCCCTGCCGCTGCAAATGGGCACGGGCTTCGTCTGGCACCCCCTGAACCCGGAGTCCGGCTGCGCGCAGGGGGCCATGCGGGAGCGCTCCGGCGACCCGGCCGGCCTGGTGGGCGGCTCCGGCCGGCAGATGCTCATCTGCCCGGGCAAGCCCGCCGGCAACCATGTCGAGGGTTTTGTCCTGGCCCGTTTCGGCCGATCCGCCGGATTCGAGAACCTCTCCTACCCCGAAGTGGACGGCCGGCGCGTATACCGGGTGGCTGTTTTTCTGATCTCGGCGCGCTGAGCCCGCCAAGGAACACGGCATGAATCGAAGCAATACGGACCGCCTGCGCGCGATAATCCGCTCCATTCCCGACTACCCGGCTCCGGGGGTGATCTTTCGGGACATCACCCCTCTCTTGGGCGATGCCGGGATCTTCCACCTCGCTCTGGAGGAGTTGGTCACGCCCTTTCTGCTCTCCGGGGTGCGCAAGGTCGCAGGCATTGAGGCGCGGGGCTTCATCTTCGGCGGCGCGGCCGCCCAGCGGATCTCGGCCGGGTTCGTGCCTGTGCGCAAGCAGGGCAAGCTCCCGGCCGCCACGGTGCGGGCCGAGTATGCGCTGGAATACGGCACGGACGCCCTGGAAATCCACGTGGACGCCGTCAAACCCGGCGAGCGGGTACTGTTGGTCGACGATCTCATCGCCACCGGCGGCACGGCCGAGGCGGCCGTGACCCTGCTGCGCGGCCTGGGCGCGGATGTTGTGGGGGCCTGCTTCCTGATTGACCTGCCCGAACTCGGCGGCACGGCGAAACTCCGCGCCCTCGGCCTGCCGGTGCATACCTTGCTCCCCTTCGACGGGAAATAGGCGGGGCCGCCACAAGGCGGCTCTCGCCCTCCGCCCGCTTCGCCCGATGGGCGAGAGTACGTCTTGCCACACTCCCTTCGGCCAAACGGCCGCACGGCAGAATCCGCTCCTGCCGGCGGCCCGCCCGGCGACACGTTTTTCAGATTCCCCCCGCAGCGCCCTCCCTCCAGCACTTTGCCGTGCCTCCTACCGGTTCGGCGGCGCGTTCCCGCATTCAGCGATTTCCTGGCTCCTACGGCATTTCGCCCACAAAACATCGCAGGGCACGCATCTAAAAATAAGCCGCGCCAAGTAGTCTTTTCTTCCCCGGCAGATACTCCGGCGAGACCCCCCCCACACACACCGGCCCCGCAAAACGTCCCGCTGTGCCGCGGGAGCGCCGGGTGGCATTCAGGCAGGGCGCGGAGGGATACCCTGCGGATGGCTTTGCGTCGAAGAGGCTCCCGCAGCCCCGGGGGAGAGCTCCGCAGGGATTTTCCCCGCCGCCGGGAGGCGCTCCTGAGGGAAGATCATGACGGGTCTGAGGTGCGGCTCGGCCGGCTGAGCGGTGAGCCGCTCACGCCGCTGAGTTGAGAGTGGGGAGCACCCTGTGCATCTCTGTTTCCGCGCGGTAGTCCCTCCGGCCCCCGGAGAGGGCAACAGAAATTCACGGCACAACAAATCTCATCCGCCGAGACCGTTCGTCCCACCTCCACTCGAGAGCCCCGCGCCACCACCGCCTCCATAAACGAACCCAGGATTTTAGATGCGTCCGCCCGCAAAACATCGTTTCAGGTCTGGCCTATGAACACGTAGTGTGTTACGCTGGTTCTATCTTAAATAACAGATAATCCGTGCGATACACTTATATTTTCCTCACGGAGCCGTTTCCACGGCTTCGCGCATATGTGGGTGATATCGCCGGCCGGCGAACAAAGGGCGCGAATGCTCCAGGGCGTCGAAAAAAGATTTCAGCGGAACAGCCTGTTCGGTGTCGCGGGGATTCTCCTGATCCTCGCCGGGCTGCTGTTCGCTCTTTTTGAAATGACGGTGCTGCCGCGTTTCAATTCCATGGAGCACGACATCATGCTCCGCAGCGCCCTGATCGTGAAAAACATCATGGGCGGCCGCCTGGAAGTGCTGGCCGGGAAAGGCATCTCCCTGGCGAACTGGGACGAAGCCTACCACTATTCGCTTTCCGACCCGCCGGACGCTCGGTTCGAGCGCGACAGCCTGAATGATTCCGCTCTGGCGGACGAGAAATACGATATCTTTGTCTGGCTCGGGCGGGATGGGCAAAAACCCCATCTGGCCAGGGAAATCGACCGAAAGACCGGCGAATACGGCGACCCCGCCCCGGACACCGCCACCCTGTGGCAACCCGGCGGCCCGCTCATGCCGAACGACCCCGCGCAAACCATTTTCGGTTATGTGGCCGTGGGCGGCAGGCCTTTTCTGGCCGGGTCGTTTCCCGTCACGCCGCACAGCTACGAGGCGCCGCCGGCCGGCCGGATTCTCATCCTCACCTGCATTGACGATGATATCATGGGCATCATGCGGGCCACCTCGTCTTTTGACCTCGCCCTGGTAGACGGCGCCGGCCAGGCCCTGGCCGCCCTCAGCGCCGAAGCGGACGCCGGCGGCCTGTTCGCCGAGCCTGTGGATTCCGCCGTTTACAGCCTGGGCGCGGTGTTCCACGACCCGAACGGGAAAGCCATCTTCGCCCTGCGGACGGAACAACCGCGCAATGTGGAGGAAACGGCCGCCGGAGTGCACGATTTCCTCAGCCTGGCCTTCTGCGGCATTTTCATTTTCATCCTGGGCATTTTCTGGCTGTTCCTGCGGAGCAGGCTCTTGCGCCCCCTGGGCACTATTTTTCAGAGCGTGGTGCAGATCAAGGCCGGCGGCCTGCGCGACAACCCGGTGCCGGTGGTGGGCGCGCCCCTGTACCGCCGCCTGGCCGAGGCCATCAACGCCATGGCCGCCGCCCTGGTGGAGGAAGAAGCCGGACGCCTGGCCGCCCAAAAGGCCAATACGGCCAAGAGCGAATTCCTGGCCGGAATGTCGCACGAGATCCGCACGCCGCTGAACGGCGTCCTCGGCACCGCCGATCTGCTCCTGAATACGCCGCTCCAAGGCAAGCAGAAGGAATACGCCAAAACCATCGTCAAATCCGGCCGCACCCTGCTGGCCCTGCTCAACGACATCCTGGACCTGTCGAAAATCGAGGCGGGCAAACTGACCCTGAACAGCGAGGAATTCGACCTGGAAGACCTGCTGCGCGAGGTGGTGGTGCTGCTTGCGCCCATGGCCGCGTTCAAGGGGCTGGAAATAGCCCTGGATTACGACCCAGCTCTCGGCGCGCGTTTTGTGGGCGACCCGCACCGCATCCGGCAGATCGTCACCAATCTGGCGGGCAACGCCGTTAAGTTCACTTCCTCGGGCCATGTGCTCATCCGGGCTCACGCCGTTGTGGGCGGCGCCACGGCCATAGAGGTGCGCGACACCGGCATCGGCATCGCGGAAGCGGACCAGCCCCGCCTTTTCTCCAAGTTCGTCCAGGCCCGGACAGACACGGCAGGGCGCTTCGGCGGCACCGGCCTGGGTCTGGCCATCAGCCGGGAACTGGCCGGGCTCATGGGCGGGGACATCCGCCTGGAAAGCCGGGAGGGTGAAGGCTCCACCTTTACCGTCTCCCTGCATTTGCCCGCGGTTGCCGGCGCGGGCACACCCCGCGCCCCGGATTTTGCCGGCCTGGCCGGCGCCCGCGCGCTTCTCGTCGGTTCGGGGCTGAACCTCGCCATCCTGGCGGATCGGCTCGAGCGGCTGGGGTTGAGGCCGGATACGGCCGCAAGCTGGACCGGCGCCGCCGGCCTGCTTGAGCGGGAAGATGCCGGGCCGGAGCCGTACGCCCTGGTCATTGCCGTCGACGGCTCGGACGACCCCGGCGACGGATGGGAGAATTTCCGGCGGGAATACCGGCGGCGGGTCGAGGGCGGCATCTTTGTCCTGTATGCGGCCGAGGAGAAAACGGACGGCGATGCGCCCCGCTTCGACGCTTTTTTGCCCAAACCGGCCGGTATGGGAACTCTGGCCGCGTTCCTCTCCGGCCTGGCCCGCGCCGGCGGCCGGGCGGAGGAGCAGGACCACTCCGAGCAACAGGAGCGGGCTTACCGGCGGTTCAAGGCCCGGGTACTGCTGGCCGAAGACAACCCGATCAACCAAATGGTGGCTGTGGCTATTCTGGAAGGTCTCGGCTGCTCAGTGGATACGGCGGCCCATGGCCGAGAGGCCGTGACCCTGGCCGGAACCGAGCGGTACGACGTGATTTTCATGGATTGCCAGATGCCGGAAATGGACGGCTACGAGGCGACACGGGCCATCCGCGCAGGTGAGGACCCCGCCGCCCCCGACAGACGCGCCGTCATTGTGGCCATGACCGCCGGGGCCATGCCGGAAGACCGGGCCCGCTGTCTGGCCCCCGGCATGATGGACGACTACGTGGCCAAACCCATTTCCTATGATGCCGTGGAGGCCGTCCTCCTGCGTCTGCTGGGAGAACCGGCGGAAGCGGGAACGGCCTGACCCGGACCCCATAAGCAAGGCCGCCCGCGTGGAAACACGGGCGGCCTTGCTTATGGGAGGACTTTCGCAGCGCGGCTCACCACCAGTATAGAGGGTACCGGCGGGCCTTGGAAAGGTTGTTCCAGAGCACGGCCACAGCCACCAGCACGACGACGCTCACCCCTACGGGATGCAGGGCGTACGACCAACTGTAGCTTTTCAGTTCCTCGTTGCCGACCACGGCGATAAGGGCCGTGGCCCCGCCGGGCGGGTGCAGGGTGGCGGTGATGTGCATGGCCGAGATGGAAAGCGCCACGGCCAAGGCCGAGGCCGCCCAGGGGTGCATCCCGCCGAGCAGATGCTGCACAAGCACCCCCGCCAGAGCGGAAATGATATGCCCCCCGATGACGTTGCGCGGCTGGGCGAACGGCGCGTGCGGCGCGCCGAAGACCAACATGCAGGAAGCCCCGAACGAACCGAGCAACAGCCCCGTTTCCTGTCGGCCCCAGAGTTCCACGTTGACCAGACCCAGAACGAGCATCCCCAGCGCGGCCCCGCCGAACGACCATAAGGTGTCGACCAGGGAAAAATCAGCCGTGGCCGGGTTGTTGCCCCGCATCTTATGAAAATAGGCCAGAATGCGTACCCCGGCCCGGCGCAGCCTGTTGCGCCCGCGGCGACCGGCCGCCGGCACGAGGGGCAACCGTCCGGCCCGTTCCAAGGCCCGGCGCAGGCTACGGGCCGGGGAACGGGCATAAGCCGCGCGGCGCAGACGTTCCGCTTCGGGAACGTGGGAATCGAGGGAGTGTCGTGTGCGTACCATGAAAACCTCTCATTATACTCCGGCGAGTTGTGGCGCGAAACATTCAGGCTGTCAAATTTCCGTATAATATATTGAAATTGTTTAATAAAAAAAATAGTTCTTGCGTTTTTGATCCGGACCCGCTAGATCCGTTGGACTCTAACCCGTCTCAGGGAGTGCCGCCGCATCATGGCGCGCTTCCCGGCACCGGGAACGAGCCGATATCTCTTTCAGGAGCAGCCATATGACCCGTAAGGACCGTACTGAAGGCATTTACAGCCGGCGTGAAGTGTTGGACGAAGGCGAGCGTCGCCAGTTTTACCTCATTCAGTTGAAGGATCTTCTCTCTTTCGCCTACCGCTATTCTGAAGACGTGAAAAAGCGCTTTGACCGCGCCCAGTTCAACGTCGACAAATTCAAGCAGCTTTCCGACCTCAAGCACATCCCCATCCTCAAGAAAAAAGAGCTGATCTTCCTGCAGTCCATGGGCCCGCGCCTGGGCGGGCTGTTGACCAAGGATATCGGCGAGCTCAAACGCATCTTCCTTTCCCCCGGCCCGATTTTTGATCCCGAAGACCGCGCCGACGACTACTGGGGTTATACCGAAGCCTTTTATTCCGTGGGTTTTCGCCCCGGCGACGTAACCCAGATCACCTTCAACTATCACCTGGCCCCGGCCGGCCTGATGTTTGAAGAGCCCCTGCGTAACCTTGGCTGCGCGGTCATGCCCGCCGGCCCCGGCAACGCCGTGACCCAACTCGAGATCATGCAGAAGCTGCGCATCCAGGGCTACGTGGGCACGCCCAGTTATCTGATGCACCTGGCCCAGAAGGCCGAGGAAAAGGGTATCAACCCCCGCAAGGAGTTGTTCCTGGAAGTGGCCTTCGTGACCGGCGAAAAGTTCTCGGAAAAAATGCGCAACATGATGGAGAAGAAATTCGACATGATCATGCGCCAGGGCTACGGCACGGCGGACGTGGGCTGCATCGGGTACGAGTGCTTCCACAAGACCGGCCTGCATATCGCCAACCGGGCTTACGTGGAAATCTGCCATCCCGACACGGGTATTCCTCTCAAGGACGGCGAAGTGGGCGAAATCGTGGTCACGGCCTTCAACAAGACCTACCCGCTGATCCGCCTGGCCACGGGCGACCTTTCCTACATCGACCGCTCGCCCTGCCCCTGCGGTCGTACCAGCCCGAGGCTCGGCAACATCGTCGGCCGGGTGGACACCACGGCCCGGATCAAGGGCATGTTCGTGTACCCGCACCAAGTCGAGCAGGTGCTGGCCCGCTTTGAGGAAATCAAGCGCTGGCAGATCGAAGTCACCAACTCCGGCGGCATCGACGAGATGACCCTGTATATCGAAACCGGCGGCTTCAAGCGCGAAGACGAGCTGCTGCACCAGTTCCGTGAAAAGATCAAGCTGCGCCCCGAGCTGAAGATTCTGGCCCCCGGCACCCTGCCGCCCCAGATCAAGCCCATCGAAGACAAGCGCACCTGGGACTGATGATCCCAAGCCGCCGCAACGGCGCGTCCCGCCGTCGCCCGCCCTTCTCGGGGCGGATGACGGCGGGACATTTTTTCAGCACTTTTCTCTTTTCAGTGCCTCCACAAGCGGCGCGGGCTTGGACGGGTCACGCTCCAGGCGTAGCGAGGCGGTGGGGCACTGGGCCACGCACACCCCACAGCCCATGCAGGCCGCCGTGTCGACAACGGGAACGGGCCGACCGTCGGCCCCGCGCCTGAACGAAATCGCCTTGAAAGGACATTTGCGCGCACAGCGGCCGCAGCCGGTGCAGGGCGCCGGGTCGGCCACGGCCAGAAAGCCGGAAGAAACCAGCATGGGTACCCCGTTGCGCTGGACCTGCATGGCTCCACAGCAGCACGCGCAACAGTTGCACACGGCGTAAAAACGCCCCAGCACGGCCTCTTTGAAAAATGCGTGGGTGACGTGCCCGCGCTTCAGGGATTGCTCGACAATCCCCACGGCTTCTTCCACACCGATCCTCCGGCTCTTGCCCGGATGATGTTCCAGAACAAAATCCACAAATATCTCGCCCACAATCAGGCAGACGTCCAAGGGCAGGCAGGGCGTGGGCATGGAGGCCCGGCAGGGGCAGTCCAGCACGGCCAGCGCCTCGGGGTGTTCCAGAATGATTTCGCGGGCCGCGCCGAAGGGCAGGATGTGCTCCGGCACGTGCAGGGCAAGCGGCCGGTCAAGCCGGATGACCCGGCTCATGTCTTCCGCCGGAGTGACCTTGCCGTGGTATGAATCGGCGAAGCTTTTGCCGGCGTCCGCATTCCACAGGCCCAGAAGCTTCCCGAGCATAGCTAACAAAGGCCGCAGGCGACGGGTCACAGGAAGGCGGCCGAGAGCCGTGCCGATGTAAAACACCGGCGCGCGCAGGTAGAGCCAGCCGTGCAGGGCTTCAAGCAGACGCGAAAAAAACGGCAGATCGCGGCGGGACATGGCGGCGCGAAAAAACGCGCGCGTGGACGGGCGGATCAGGCGATCGAGCGGACGGGGGCTGGGCTTCATGGCTCCTCCGCCGCCACCCTGCCCCGGCGGGACGGAAAGATCAAGGCGGGGTGGGAAAAAAATCAACTCCCGCAGCGGGTAAGTTCCGGCGGCCTGGGCGTCTTCCTTTTATGAAGGAGATCGTGGTTCGGGGCTCTCGGAGCGCGACATGGTCGCGGTTGCGCCGGCGAGGCCGTTTGCGCGTTGAAGTTCTGTCGCGCCCTCCGGGGCGGCTGCGCGGAGACAGGGCTGCACGAGGTATCCCTCACTTTCGGCTGTGGGGTGAGCACGCTGTCGTTCAGTGAGCCGGATTGCATCTTTGGAATCTCCACGCGCCGGGGCTCCGCCCCCTGGACCCCACTTCCATCTTGGCGTGAGCAACCGAAGGCGGCGAAGATTTATCCCCTCTTCTTGGGGGGTACCGCCTTCGTCCGCGCACACCCGCCGTATTCTCGCGTGCGTGACAACCCGCGTTCGGCAAGACCGCTGCGCTCCCCCTTCATGAGCGCCTCGTGGCGGCAGGGCAAATCCTTCGGAGCTCTCCCCGTCCCTTCGGGCCGGAGAGAATCTCCTCCGGGGCTGCGGGATCCTCCTCCCCCGCTGTGCTCGGTCCGGGGTCTCCCTCCGCGCCCTGCCTGAATGCCGGCTCGCGCTCCCGCGTCACAGCGTCACTTTTTAGGTTCCGGTATTCGTTTTGGCGGCGACTGTCGATGACCCGGGGGAAAACACTGCCTGGCGCGGCGTTGTGAAACCTTTCAATGTGCCTGTCCGCGCCCGGCCTCTCGGGCACATGACTTTTCCCGCAAAGGGGTATATGTTGGGTTCCACATTCGTCACACAACCGCTTGCCCGCCACAAGGAAGACCGAACATGGCCGCCGGCTCCCTGTCTCCGCAGTTCCTCCCGTCCACCTATCAGCTTCGCGCTCTGTGTTTTTTTCTGCTCGTATGCCTTGCGCCGCAGCGGGCCGAAGCTGTTGAGGCGTCCGCCGAATCCTTTTTCCGCCGGCTGCCCGTGGACATCTTCGAAAACACGGGGGGAGCTTTTGCCGAGGCGGACAAAGATCTGCTCTTCTCCAAGGGGTACACGTCCACGTGGCTCCTGGCCTACAACGATGCCGACACCCTGATCGTCTCCGCCCTGGACGCCGTGCGCACCGAGGTGATTCTCCATCTCTTCCGGGGCGCTTCCGGAGGCGTCGCGGTACTGAGCGCCCGCACGCCGGACGCCTGCGCCTGCGAGTTCTGGCGCTGGGACGACACAGGCGGGCTGGTGCCCCAGGCTCCCCCGCGGGAGCCCTCCGTGGCCGACTTCTTCCCCCCCGACCAGCCTCCGCCGGCCGATCTGCAGGCGGACATCTTCATTTGCCCGACGGAATCCTACAACGAACTGGAGGCCAAGCCCCGGTTCTGGAACGCCGAAGGCCCCGTAAACCTCGCCCCCGCGTTGCGGGTGCGCTGGGCCTGGAGCGGCGCGGAATTTGTCAGGGCAGTTTCCCCGTAACGTCTTGGCGTTACAGGATTTTCACTTGTAAAAGCCCGCGACCGTGAGGGTTCCCTTGCGACTCGCGTCCGCCCGCTGCGGCCAACAGGCCGGGTTTCCCGGCCGCAACACCGGAGAGAGTCATGGAGCCGGTAGTCATCAACCCCCTGTGGTGCAAAGGCTGCGGTATCTGCGTGGCCTTCTGTCCCAAGCAGGCCCTGGAGTTGCAAAAGGGTAAATCCACGCCCGTGCCTGGGCGCTGTATCGCCTGCGGCATGTGCGAGATGTACTGTCCCGATCTGGCCATCACCGTGGACAAAAGCAAAAAGCCCAAGAAGGGCGAGCCCGGAGAGGGCGGGGGGGCCGGCTCATGAGCGCGAAGAAAACCCCGAGACCTACGACCGAGACGTTTTTCCTCCAGGGCAACGAAGCCTGCGTGCGCGGCGCCCTCTATGCCGGGCTGCGCTTCTTCGCCGGCTACCCAATCACCCCGTCCTCGGAAATAGCCGAGAGCCTCTCCGCCCTGTTGCCCAAAACGGGCGGCACCTTCATCCAGATGGAGGACGAAATCTCCTCCATGTGCGCGGTTTGCGGCGCGGCCCTCACCGGGGCCAAGGCCATGACGGCCACCTCCGGCCCCGGATTCTCCCTGAAACAGGAGGCCATCGGCTACGCGATCATGGCCGAGATTCCCTGTGTGGTCGTCGACGTGCAACGGGCCGGGCCGTCCACGGGCCTGGCCACCCACGTGGCCCAGGGCGACGTGAACCAGGCCCGTTGGGGCACCCACGGGGATCACGCCATCGTCGTGCTCACGGCCTCCTCGGTACAGGACGTGTTCGCCATGACCGTCGAATCTTTCAATATCTCCGAAACCTACCGCACCCCGGTGATTCTGTTGCTGGACGAAGTTATCGGGCATATGCGCGAGCGCCTGGATGTGCCGCCGCCCGGTGAAATCGAAGTGGTGGAACGCCTGCGCACCGAGGTCAAGGCCGGGGTCAACTACCACCCCTACCTGCCCCGCGAGGACGGCCGGTTGCCCATGTCGGATTTCGGCGGGGTGCATCGCTACAACGTCACCGGCCTGTATCACGACATCTGGGGTTTCCCCACCGAGAGCCCGGAGCAGGTAAATACCCTGCTGCACCATCTGGTGGACAAAATCGAAAACCGCTCGCACCTTCTGGCCCGCTGTAAGGAGTATTACCTGGAAGACGCCGAGCAGGTGCTTATTTCCTATGGCTCCTCGGCCCGTAGCGCCCGGCACCTGGTGGAGACCCGCCGGAGCAAGGGGCATCGCATCGGCCTGCTGGAGTTGCAAACCCTCTGGCCCTTCCCGAAAGAGCTGGTACGGGCCAAAACCGAGAATGCCCGCAACGTGTTTGTGGTGGAGATGAATATGGGGCAGGTGGCGGCCCAGGTGAAGCAGGCCGTTTCCCGCCCGGATCGGGTCTTTTTGATCAATCGGGTGGACGGCGTCCTGATCACACCCACGGACATCGGAAACATTATGCGCGTCATCGAAGGCAGGGGGGTGTAAGATGCCGGTTTCCCACCTCATTCGCGAACGTTTCTTCCCCCACATCTGGTGTGCCGGTTGTGGTCATGGCACGGTCCTGAACAACCTGTTGCGCGTGGTCGACACCTTGCAACTGAACCAGTCGGACCTGTGCATGGTCTCCGGCATCGGCTGCTCGGCGCGTATCGCCGGGTATGTCGATTTCCACACCATGCACACCATGCACGGCCGGGCCCTGGCCTGCGCCACGGGCCTGAAGCTGGCCAATCCCTCGCTTCAGGTTTTCGTGCCCATGGGCGACGGCGACGCCCTGGCCATCGGCGGCAACCACTTCATCCACGCCTGCCGGCGGAACATCGATCTGGTCGCGATCATCTTGAACAACCGCATCTACGGCATGACCGGCGGGCAGTACTCGCCCACCTCCGGGCGGGACATCCTGGCCACCACCGCGCCGTACCGGAGCATTGACCGCAATTTCGACGTGGTCAACCTGGCGATGGGCGCGGGCGCGACCTTCGTGGCCCGGACCACCGCCTTCCATGTGGTCGAGTTGCAGGATATTTTGAAAAAGGCCATCCGGCACAAGGGATTCTCGGTGGTGGAAGTGCTGGTCCAGTGCCCCACCTACTTCGGACGCAAGAACAAGCTCGGCGGCCAGGTGGAAATGCTTGAGGCCTTCCGCGACGGCACGGCGCCTCTGGGCTCCAAAAAGCTGGAGGAACACCCTGAGTTGTTGCCGCGCGGGGTGTTCGTCGCGTCCGAACAGCCTGAGTACTGTGATGAATATGAGAAAATCCGGGCCGCGGCGCAGGGGAGGGCATAATTATGGAACGACATCGCTTCCTGCTTTCCGGTTCCGGCGGCCAGGGGATCATCACCCTGTCCATTCTGCTGGCCGAGGCCGCTGTGTTGCATGAAGGTCTGACGGCCGTCCAGTCGCAGGTGTACGGCCCGCAGGCGCGGGGTGGGGCTACACGGGCGGACGTGATCATTTCCGATTCCGCCATTTTCTTCCCCAAGGTGTTGCGGCCGAATATATTGGTCGCGCTGACCAACGAGGCGGCGGCCAAATACCTGGGCTTGATCCGGCCCGGCGGGATTTGCCTGTACGACCCGGATCTGGTCACGCCCAACGTGCGGGTGGACGCCCGCTTCAAGGCCATCCCCATGTTTGCGGCCGTGCGGGAGAGGATCGGCAAGCCGGTGGTCTATAATATCTGCGTGCTCGGGGCGTTGGCGGCGGTAACGCGAACCGTCGGGATGGAGTCCTTGGAGAAGACGCTGGCCGCAAGGTTTGATGCCCGGCAGTTGCCGGATAATATGAAGGCGCTGCGGCTTGGGGCGGAGTTGGCGGGGGAGTTCGCAGAGGAGTAAGTGGGGGGGATAGGGCCGACGGGTATGTCCCCGGGTTCGCGTATGAGGGGAGGGATCGTGGCGCGTGGCTCTCGGGTTGTGGGGTAATTACCGGCAGCGTCGGCGAGCTTTGTTGTACGTCGGAGTTTTGTTGCGCCCTCCGGGGGCCCAAAAGGCCGTTGCGCGGAAACAGAGTTGCATAAGGCGTCCCCTATTTCCTGTCCGTGTCATGAGTGGCTTATCATTCAGCGAACCGGGCCGCACTCTTTGGATTCTCCGCGCACCGGGGGCTCCGCCCTCGTTTTGGCGCGTGCGGCCCTCGCGCGGGCGAATCACACGCGGTCGGCCGACTCGGGACGATCCCCCCCTTATGAGCGCCTTTTGACGGCAGGGCAAATCCCTTCGCGCCCTGCCTGAATGCCGGCCGGCGCTCCCGCGCCATAGCGTCACTTTTGAGGTTGTGAGGAACTCAGAGGGTCGTGGCGCGGCGGGGGAAGAGAGGAATGGGAACCTTGCCTCTCCGGGGATTTTAGGCTAGCGTTGGAAAATACAATTTATACGTGGGAGTTTCGCCATGATGTACAGCTTCCTGTTCTTCTTCCTCGGCCTTGGCGCTACGTTGGCGGCTTTGCTGGTCATCAAGAAAACCTCCTGAGGCGGTTCCGCCGCAAGATAACGGCAAGAGAACCTTTTTGTCGGAATGAACGCACGGCCGCCCGCGTATCCTGTTTGGAGCGCGCGGGCGGTTCTCGTTTCCCACTATGAAAAAAGCCGCGGCCTCTTCCTTGAGCCCGTGGCTTTTCGCCGAAGTGGGACAATTTTCGCATCCTTGAGGCGGATGGCGCCGGAATCCGCGGCTGAGGCGCGGCGACATCCCTTTCGCCGGCATCCTCGTCCGCATCCCCCTTATTCAGTGATCTCCCGGCCTCTCGCGCCGGCTTGAGGCCGGGAAATCGTACGGGGGGGATCGGTGCAGGGCTACCCCCTGCTGGTTTTACGCCGCGAATCGGGCGTAAAGTTGTTGGGCTTCGCCATTTTCAGGGTTTGAGCCCAGAAGAATCTCGAGGTGCGTTTTGGCCTCGCTCTCACGGCCCAGGTTGGTCAGGCAGGCGGCCAGGGCATAGCGCAGGGCCTCCATGTCGCCCACCTCGGCGGCAACGGCGGCCTCCAGATGCGGCACGGCGTCGGCCAGGCGGTCCAGGTGGTGGGCCAGTTGCAACATGCCGTTCACGGCAACCATGTTGCCGGGGTTCCGCTCCAGGGCGCCGGTGAAATGCCCGAACGCCTCTTCATGTCGCCCGAGTTCGGCCTCCACCATAGCCATACCGGCCAGGCTCTTGTCGCCCGGCTCAACTTGGTAAGCCTTGGAGTACAGGGTGTGCGCGCCGGTGATGTCTCCGGCGAACAAGGCCACGGCGGCCAGCCCCATATACGGCTCGGCCAGTTCGGGCGCGACGCACTGGGCCTTCTTGTAGTAGTCGGCCGCCTTGTCATACTCGCCCATGAAAAGGTAGCACTCACCCAGTTCTTTGTTGATCTCGTAATCGACGTTCATGACATCCCCTCCGAGGTTCGCCCGCACGGTAATTCCCGCCGGTACGTTCTTTTGTCCGCGATGATTTTTTGGCGCGAGCGGACTGTGCCGAACGAGAAGCAAACCCCGTGCCAAAAGCTGTGGCTCCAAAAAGCCGACGCACCGGATGGCGCGTCTGAACAAAAAATCTTTATATTTCATGTTGTTATAATTTTGGAACGACCTTTGCTTAAACAGGCGCGAAGGCGGTGGGCAAAAATTGCCGCCCCTGCCAAGCTTCAAGGAGAAGCCGTATGAAAAGCCTGTTTGAATCGCATATGTCTCTGGCGGGCAAGGTTCTGGACATGCAGTTGCAGCGTCAGAATCTTGTCGCGAGCAATCTGGCCAACATCAAAACTCCCGGATATCGAGCCCGCAAGCTGGAGTTTGAAGACAAGCTCCAGGCCGCTATGGGATTGGACGCCAAGGGCAAAATGAGCCTGACCGACGAAAAGCACATGCCCATGACCTTTGACGCCCGCAAGTTCGGCCCGGATTGGGATCTGGCTTTCAAACCGCGCATCGTGCACGGCGAAGATCGGGTGGATTTGGACAAGGAAATGTCGACCATGGCCAAGACCAACCTGACCTATTCGGCGCTCACCTCGGTGGTCCGCAGCGGCTATGACGGGCTGAAGCAAATCATTACGGAAGGGCAAAAATAATGGACTTCATGACCGCACTCGATATCGGCGCCTCGGCCCTTTCCGCCGAGCGCACCCATATGAACATCATTTCCATGAACCTAGCCAACGCCAAGACCACCCGCACCACCGACGGCGGCCCTTACCGCCGGCGCAGCGTGGTCATGGAAGCCCTGCCCGTGGACCAGCCGTTTTCCAAGCAGATGAAAACCGCGATGGACCAGGATCTGCGCGGCGTGCGGGTGGAATCCATCGCCGTGGACCAGCGCCCGGCCAAGATGGTCTACGAGCCCGGCCACCCGGACGCCAACGAAGACGGCTTCGTGGCTTACCCGGACATCAACGTGGTTGAGGAAATGGCCGCCCTGATGACCGTGCAGCGCGGGTACGAGGCCAACGTGACCACTGTGGACACCATCAAGTCCATGTATACCAAGGCCATTGAGATCAATAGATAACGGACCGGAACAGGGAGAGGGACATGAGCATTCAGGCGGTCGGACTCAAGGCGTACACCAATGCCCTGAACAACTTCGCCAAGGCGGAAAAAGCGGCCAAGAGCGGGAGCATCGCCCCCGCGCAACCGCAGGCCAATGATTTTTCCGAGGTGCTGACCTCGTCCCTGGGCAAGGTCAACGCGCTGCAGAAAGAAAAGCAGGCCATGATCACCTCCTTCGCCTCGGGGGAAACCCAGAACGTGCATGAGTTGATGATCTCGCTGCAAAAAGCCGGGTTGGCCATGAACATGACCGCGGCCGTGCGCAACAAAGTTATTGAGGCGTACAAAGAACTGTCGCGCCTTCAATTCTAACAGCCAGTAATTATTCGTAATTTTCTTCCGGAGGAACGTCATGGCGGGTCAATTCGCAGCCGCTTTGGATCGCATCAGAGGGTACTGGGGGGGCATCACCGTCTCCCAGCGCATGTTTGTGGCCGGGCTCGCCCTGGTCATGATCACGGTGTTCATCGGCCTGATTGTCTGGATGAGCCGGCCGGAACTGAGCCCGCTCTATACCAACCTCGGCGCCGAAGACGCCAACCGGGTGATCAAGAGCCTGGAAGCGCAAAACATTCCCTATCGGCTCGAAGAAAACGGCACGGCCATCATGGTCCCGGCCGACCGGGTCCATGCCCTGCGTATCGGCATTGCCGGCGACAATATTCTGACCGGTCAGGGGATCGGCTTTGAAATTTTCAACGACGTGAAGTTCGGTCAGACCGACTTCGTGCAAAAGCTCAATTACCGCCGCGCCCTCGAAGGCGAACTGGCCCGGACCATCAGCGAGTTCCCCGGCGTGGAAGGCGCCAGGGTCCATCTGGTCATTCCCAACCGCAGCCTGTTCATTGAAGAGCAGCAATTGCCCTCGGCCTCCGTGCTTCTGCGCGTCGGCGGCGGCAGGAAGATCGAGCCGCGCGACGTCCAGGCCATCGTCAACCTGGTGACCATGTCTGTGGAAGGGTTGGACAAGTCGCGGGTCTCCGTGGCCGACAGCACCGGCAAAGTGCTCTTCCAACCGGAAGAGGAAGGCTCTTTGCACGGCCTGACCCAGACCCAGCTTGATCACAAACTCATGCTCCAGAGCAACCTGGAACGGCGCATCGAGGAAATGCTCATGCCCGTTGTCGGGGCCGGCAAGGTTATCGCCAAGGTCAACGCCGATCTTGATTTCAGCCAACGGACCATCAAAAAAGAACTCTACGACCCGGAAAAGACCGTGGTGCGCTCCGAGCAGCGCTCCGAGAGCAGCACCCAGGGCCGGGCCGCCATTGAAGGCGGTGTGCCGGACCCCAACTTCCGGGGTGACGGCCCCAACGGCACCACCAGCGATCAGAACTCCAGCAATGAAACCCGCACCACGAACTACGAGATCAACAAAGAAGAGCAGAACATCGTGGCCAACGTGGGCGAGGTCAACCGCCTGTCCGTGGCCGTCATCGTGGACGGCACCTACCAGCCCGACGAGAACGGCAAGCAAGTTTTTGTGCCGCGTGACCCGGAAGACATCAAGCGCATCCGCCAGTTGGTCGCCAATGCCGTGGGCTTCGACTCCGCGCGCGGCGACACCATCGAAGTCTCGAACATCGCTTTCGGCGGCATCGAGCAGGAAGACGTCCAGCCCGTGGGCGCGATCATCGCCGATTACGCCCTGCGCTTCGGCAAGCCGCTTCTGAACGCGCTGTTGATCTTCCTTTTCCTGGTCCTGGTCGTCCGACCCGTGGTTCTGGCCCTGATCCGGCCCAAGGTGGAAGGCGCCCTGGTGGAAGGTCTGGAAGGCCTGCCCCAGACCGACGAACGCCTGGCCCTGGTTGAGCCCGACGACGAGGAAGTGGCCGCCGTGGCCATGCTTGAAAAGATCGAAGACATCAAGGCCCACTCCCTGCAACTTTCCGAGCAGAATATGGAGCAGGCCATGGGCATTATCAAGAGTTGGCTCAAGAATCCGGCTGCGGCCGAGGGCACCAAAGTTCCGGCCAAGGCGGCTTAAGGAACTTGAGCAACGGGTAGCTGACAGGGACGAAACCGCCGGGTATAGTCGCTCGGAACCCGTCCCCGCCTTTCCCAAGGAGTTGTTATGGCTGAAGCGGAAAAAAACCTCGACGGCGCCCAGAAAACGGCGGTGCTGCTGCTCTCTCTCGGCGAGCAGTTCGCCTCCGAAGTCTTCAAGCGCATGGACCGCCAAGAGCTTGCCGCCGTTTCCAAGGCCATGGCCGATCTGGAAACCGTGCCCAAGGAAGTCGTGGAATCCGTGCTGCGCGAATACTACCATTCGCTGGTCACAGGGCGGGAAATGGTCCGGGGCGGCCAGGACGCCGTGCGCAAGCTGCTGCTGCCCAACGTGGACAGCGATACGGCCAAGTATGTGTCCGACTTCCTCAACCTGGACACCGGCCCGGCTCCGTTCAAGGAAATCAGCAAGGTCAGCCCCAAACTCCTGGCCCAGATTCTGCGCAACGAGCATCCCCAGACCCTGGCCCTGATTCTCGGCAACCTGAGCGGCGACCATGCCGCCTCCCTGCTCACCAACCTGCCCGCCGGGGTGCGCACGGAAGTGCTCATGCGCCTGGCCAACCTTGAGGCCGTGCCGGAAGAAATGCTCATGGCCGTGGACAAGGTGCTGCAAAGCCAGCTTATCGCCATGGGCGGCAAGGAAGGCAAGAAGGTGGGCGGCGTCCAGGCCGTGGCCGAAATCCTCAACGCCGTGGACCGCTCCACCGAAGAAGAGGTCATGGCCGAGATCGAGGAAGAATCCGCCGCCATGGCCGAAGAGATCCGCAACCTCATGTTCGTGTTCGAGGACGTCAAAGATTTGGAGGATCGCTCCATCCGCGAGATTCTCAAGGAAATCAGCAACGAAGATTTGACCATGGCCCTGCGCGGCTCCGGCGACGAACTGAAGGCGCTCTTCTTCAAGAACATGTCCGAACGCGCGGCCGGGATGATCAAGGAAGATCTGGAAATCATGGGGCCGACCCGTCTTTCGGACGTGGAAACGGCCCAGCAGAATATCGTCAAGATCGTGCGCCGGCTCGAGGGCGAAGGCCGGATCGTAATCAGCAGAGGAGGCGGGGATGTTTTCGTCTGATGCCGGGAACGCCGATTCTTCCGCCTGGGGCACCATTTACGGCCCCGGCGGCGAGCATTCCTTAAGCTCCGTCGAGCGTTCCCGCTCCACCGCCTGGAGCGAGGGCGACGAAGCCGCCTACATGGCCAGGGTCAAGGAAAAGGCCGCCGCCATGGCCAAAGACATTCTCGAGCGGGCCGCGGCCGAGGCCGCGGCGGTGCGCGAGCAGGCCCGGCAAGAAGGCTACGCCAAGGGCCTGGAAGAAGCCGAAGCCGAGTTGGAAACCTTCCGCTCCGGCATGGCCGATTCCGTTTCCGGGGTGCTCTCGGCCATCGAAGGGCAGTGCTCGGCCATTTTTTCCGAGTGGCGCGGGGACTTGGTGGCCCTGTTCCGTCTGGCCGTTGAAAAGGTCATTGCCCGCGAGCTTTCCGAAGATCGGGCCGCCACGCTCGAGTCCTTGCTGCCCGAGGCCGTGGCCCAGTTGGAGAAACGGCGGGAGTTGGTCATTCGCGTCCACCCGGACGACGAGCCGGTCATCGCGGACATCATCAACGTGACCAAGGAACGCTACCCGGACGTGGCCTCCTGGCGGGTACGGGCCGACGCCTCCATGACGCCCGGCGGGCTTCTGGTGGAGAGCGAGTCCTCCCTGGCCGACGGCCGCGTCGAGAGCCGCGCCGCCGTGATTGAAGACGTCCTGCAACGCCTGATCCTGCCCGCCGGCCTATGAGCGACCCCAAAACCTCCCGCGCCCTGCTGGAGGGCCTTTCCCCGGTCGTCTCCTACGGCAAGGTCAACCGCATCGTGGGCTTGGTGGCCGAGGGCAGCGGCCTGAAAGCCCCGGTGGGTTCGCTGTGCCACATCATGCCCGAGCACAAAGCCGGGCGCGGCGACGACAACGAAGGCGTGCCCGTGGAAGTCGTGGGTTTTCGCGACGGCAACCTGTTGTTTATGCCCTACGGCGATTTGCGCGGCGTCCAGCCGGGCAGTCTGGTGCGCAATTCCAGCCTGCCGCCGCTGTTTCCCGTCGGCCCGGACCTGCTCGGCCGGGCTTTTGACGCCTTCGGCAATCCCCTGAACGAAAACGACCACCCCAGTCTGCCGGAATCCGCGCCCTTGTACGCGGACCCTCCGTCCCCCCTGACCAGACCGCGCATCGACACGCCCCTGGATGTGGGCGTGCGGGCGGTCAATTCGCTGCTGACCCTGGGCAAGGGCCAGCGCGTGGGCATCATGGCCGGCTCGGGCGTGGGCAAATCCACGCTCATGGGCATGATGGCCCGCTATACCAAGGCGGACGTCAACGTCATCGCCCTGGTCGGCGAGCGCGGCCGCGAAGTGGTCGAGTTCATGGAAAAAGATTTGGGCCCGGAGGGTCTGGCCCGCTCGGTGCTGATCATCGCCACGTCCGACCAGTCGCCCCTGGTCCGGATGCGGGCGGCGTACGCGGCCACGGCCGTGGTCGAATACTTCCGCGATTCCGGCAAGGATGTGCTGTTCATGATGGATTCCGTAACCCGCTTTGCCATGGCCGCGCGCGAGGTGGGGCTGGCCGTGGGCGAGCCGCCCACCTCCAAGGGGTACACGCCGTCGGTCTTCGCCCAGTTGCCGAAGCTGCTGGAACGCACCGGCACCGGCGCCAAGGGGACCATCACCGGCATCTATACCGTGCTTGTGGACGGCGACGACTTCAACGAGCCCATTGCCGACGCCGTGCGTTCGATTTTGGACGGGCACATTGTGTTGACCAGAGATCTGGCCGACCAGGGCCATTTCCCGGCCATCGACGTGCTGAAGTCGATCAGCCGTTTGCGGAACGATATCTGTGGAAAAGAACAGGTCGTGGCCGGGCGGGTGGTGTTGTCGCGGCTTGCGGCGTTCAACAGAGTCGAAGACATGATCAATATCGGGGCGTATGCGCCTGGCTCGAACCCGGAGATCGACAAGGCGATTGAGAGTTTGCCGAGGATCAAGGAATTTCTGCGCCAGAACATCGACGAGCGGTCGCCGCTTGAAGAGTCGTTCGCGGGGTTGGCGGCGCTGGCGGAGGAGTGAAGGGGAGGCCTGCGGCGAGGTATTTTGGACGGTATTGCGAATGGGGGTCGTGGGGCCGGGCTCCCGGGTGGGGTGAGCGCCGGCGCGCTTTGTTGAGTTGTTGAGTTCTGTCGCACCCTCCGGGGGCCAAAGAGGGGCTGCGCAACCCAGGGCTGCTCCGGGCGTTTTCTTCCCTCAGCTTGTAGCATGAGGGGCGCATCTTTCAGCCGGCCGGGCCGCTCCCTCTTTGGAATCTCCGCGCGCCGGGGGCTCCGCCCCCTGGCCCCTGCTCCCGTCTTGGCGTGGGCGGCCGAGGGCGATAAAGGCTTTCTTCCCTTTTCCCCAGACAGTGCCCGCCCTCGTCCGCGCACACCCGCCGTGCTCACGGGCGTGAACACAGGCGAAGGGCAAGACCGGGGCAATCTTCCCTTGCGAGCGCCTCTTGGCGGCAGGACCGAGCCCTTCGAGTTCTTCCCTCGCTGCGCTCAGCCCGGGGTCTTCCTCCGCGCCCTGCCTGAATGCCTTTCACGCTCCCGCGTCACAACGAGACTTTTTAGGTTCCGCTGGATTGGGGGGGGGGGAATTGTGATCGACTTCTACCGGGTGGGAAGATCAGGCCGTGGCGGGGCGGACTTTGCAGCCGTGTGTGGCGAGGTATTCCTTGATCTGCGGGATGGTATATTCCCCGTAGTGCACGATGGAGGCGATCAGCGCGGCCGAGGCCCGGCCCTGGGTCAGGGCGTCGTACATATGCGCGGGCGAGCCGGCCCCGCCCGAGGCGATGATGGGGATGCGCACGGCATCGGAGAGGAGACGGGTCAGGGTCAGTTCGTAGCCTTCCTTGGTGCCGTCGGCGTCGATGGAGTTGACGCAGAGTTCGCCGGCCCCAAGGCTTTCGCACCGCTTGGCCCAGGCCAGGGCGTCGATGTTCATGGGCGTACGCCCGCCGTGGATGACGATCTCATAGCCTGAGGGAATTTCGGGCCGAACCGGCACGCGCTTGACGTCCATGCCCACGACAATCGCCTGGGAGCCGAAGGCTTCCGCCCCCCCGGTGATGATGACCGGGTTCTTCACCGCCGCCGAGTTCACCGAGACTTTCTCAGCCCCGGCCAGAAGTACCGCCCGCATGTCCGCGACCGTGGAAATGCCGCCGCCGACGGAAAAAGGTATGGCGATGGCCTCGGCCACCCGCTCCACCACATCCAAGAAAATCCCCCGCCCCTCGGCCGAGGCGGTGATGTCGTAGAACACAATCTCGTCCGCGCCCTCGTCGTAGTAGCGGCGGGCCGTTTCCACCGGGTCGCCGATATCCACGTTCCCCTTGAATTTCACGCCCTTGGTCAGGCGGCCGTCGCGCACGTCCAGGCAGGGGATGATTCGCTTACTGAGCATAATTCCTCCCGACGCACCAATCGGCGAAGTTTTTCAGCAGGCGCAGACCGGAACGGCCGCTTTTCTCCGGGTGGAACTGCACGGCCCACAACCCGTCGCGGCCGTAAATCGAACAGAACTCCAGCCCGTGCCGGGTCGTGGCGATGACCAGAGAGGGGTCTTCCGGCTCCGCATAGTAGCCGTGGACGAAATAGAACTCCGCCTCCGGGGCGATCCCGGCCAGGAGCGGGCTGTGCCGCTTCACGCTCAGGCCGTTCCAGCCCATGTGCGGAATGATGATCGGCTCGTCATCCTCGTCCTTCAGGGATGGGTCGAAGCGCACACAGCGGCCCTTGACCAGGCCCAGGG
>JAVBQP010000047.1:0-73048 GCA_031548905.1 Desulfovibrio sp.
ACCTCTCCGGGCGGGCGGGGGGGGGGGCTCTGCCACCCGGCGCCCCCCCCCCCAATACCTCGGCGGCGCCCCGCCCCCCCCCCACTTCGAGAAGACGGATGAGGATGAGGGTCAGCTCGCCAGCGCCTGTTCGAGATCCTCAAGAATGTCGTCCGGGTGCTCCAGGCCGATGGAGAGACGGATCATCTCCGGCCGGATGCCGGAAACATCCTGCTGCTCGCCGGACATCTGTGAATGCGTGGTGCCCGCCGGGTGCAGGGCCAGACTTTTGGCGTCACCCACGTTGGCAAGGTGCGAGAACAGCTTGAGGGACTCGATGAAACGGGCGCCGTTTTTCAGGGCCGCCGTACCCTCGCCCGGCACGCCGAAGACCACCATGCCGCCGAAGCCGCCGGCCATATACTTGCGGGCCAAGGAGTGATGCGGATCCGAGGCCAGGCCGGGATAGCGGACCCAAGCGGCCTTGGGGTGCCCGGCCAGGTATTCGGCTACCTTCATGGCATTTTCGGAATGGCGGGCCATGCGCAGGGAGAGGCTCTCCATGCCCTGCAGGATGATCCAGGCGTTGTCCGGAGAGATGCAGGCCCCGAGGTTGCGCAGGGGAACCGTGCGCATCCGCACGATGAACGGCGGCAGATCGCCGAGGTCATGGCCCCAGCGAATACCGTGGTAGCTCTCATCCGGCTCATTGTAGAGATCGAAGCGGGGCTGCTTCCAGTCAAAGGAACCGCCGTCCACCACAATGCCGCCGAGGGCCGTGCCGTGGCCGCCCATCCATTTGGTCAGGGAATGGATCACGATATCCGCGCCCTGGAGCAGGGGGCGCTGCAGAGCCGGGGTGGAGAAAGTGGCGTCCACGATCAGCGGCAGGCCCCGGCTGTGGGCGAGATCGGCCAGCGCGGCGATGTCCGCCGTTTCCAGGGTGGGGTTGCCGATGGTTTCCACATATACGGCCCGCGTTTTGTCGGTGATCGCGGCGGCGAACCCGGCGAGATCGTTGGGTTTCACGAGGCGGGCCCGGATACCGAACTGGGGCAGGATGTCGTTCAGCATGGTGTGGGTGCCGCCGTACAGATTGTTGGCGGCCACGATTTCATCCCCTTGCCGGGCAAGGTTGATGAAGGTGTAGAATATGGCCGATGTGCCGGAGGAAAGAGCCAGGGCGGCGGCCCCGCCGTCGAGCAGGGCGGCGCGTTCCTCCAGGGCTTCCTGGGTGGGGTTGCTCATGCGGCTGTAGATATGCCCCGGCACCTTGAGGCTGAACAGATCGTGCGCGTGTTGCAGATCCTTGAAGGTATACGCCGTTGTCCGATGCACCGGCAGAGCCCGGGCGCGGGTGTCGTCCGGCCGCAGGCCGCCGTGAATGGCAAGGGTTTCAAAGCGAAGGCTCATGAGCGTTCCTCCCGTCCCGCGCGAAGGCCCCGACCGTTCGCACCGATGGAATCCAGTTCGTAGGGCGTTTCCTGGTAGACGTAGAAGTTCAGCCAGTTGGCGAAAAAGAGGTTGGCGTGGGCCCGCCAGTTGACCACGGGCGGCAGATTGGGGTTGTCGCCGGGGAAGTAGTTGCGCGGCACCTCGATCTCCAGACCCTTGTCGCGATCGCGGAAGAACTCCAGAGCCAGGGTTTCGGCGTCGTATTCCAAATGCCCGGTAATAAAGAACTGCCGCGCCGCCGGCGCCTGAATCACGCAGATGCCCGCTTCCGGCGAATCGGCCAGGATTTCCAGTTCGGGCCGGGCCAGAACGTCGTCGCGGCTGATGCCGGTATGGCGCGAGACCGGGGCGCAGAACATGTCGTCGAACCCCCGGAAGATCGGCAGGTTCGTGCCGACGACCGCGTGCGGAAAGACCCCGAACATTTTGGCCGGCAGGGAATGCTTGTCGATGCCGTAGTGATGGTACAGCCCGGCCTGGGCGCCCCAGCAGATGTGCATGGTGGAAAAAGCGCCGGTTCGGCTGTAGTCCATGATGGCTTTCAACTCGTCCCAGTAGTCCACCTCGGCGAAGGGAAGCTGCTCCACAGGCGCGCCGGTGATGATCATGCCGTCGAACTTCTGGTGCTTCACCCGGGAAAAGGTCGTGTAGAAGCGCTCCAGGTGTTCCGGGGCGGTGTTCTTGGAAATGTGGTTCTCGGCCTTGATCAGGGTGATGTCCACCTGCACCGGGCTGTTGCCGAGAAGGCGCAGAAGCTGGATCTCGGTGGCGATCTTGGTGGGCATCAGGTTGACGATGGCGATGCGCAGGGGCCGGATATCCTGGCGCACGGCGCGCTCTTCGGTCATGACGAAAATGTTTTCCTGCTCGAGCACACTGCGCGCCGGCAGATCTTCGGGGATATTGATGGGCATGGAAACTCCTTGAGGCGTGAGGCCGGCATCACGCGGGACCGCTGTACGGCTCCGGAAACGACGCCGAAAGGGACAAGTTTATGCCCGATGGATCAGGTTGGCAAGGGGGCTTTCCCTCCCCCGTGCGCTCCGGAGGCCGGCGTCAGGCCTTTCGCCACACCGACATATACTCCTGGTTTCCCTTGGGCCCCTTGATTGCCGAGGGCACCACCCCCAAGCTCTCCAGACGCAGGCCGGCCGCGAAGGCCAGCACCCCCTCCACGGCTTCGCGGCGCAGCCGCTCGTCGGTCACCACGCCTTTGACCGTGTTGCCGGGACCGACCTCGAATTGCGGCTTGATCAGGGCCGCGACCAGCCCGCCCGGCTTGAGAAAGCGCACACAGGGTTCCAAAATCAGGGTCAGGGAAATGAAGGAAACGTCCGCGACCAGCATATCCACAGGCTCCGGCAGAAACTCCGGGCCGACCAGGCGCAGGTTCACGCCTTCCCGGCAGACCACGCGCGGATCGTTACGCAGCCGCTCGTGGAGTTGGGCCTTGCCCACGTCCACGGCATAAACCCTGGCCGCGCCATGCTGGAGGAGGCAGTCGGTGAAGCCGCCGGTGGAAGCCCCGGCGTCCAGGGCGACAAAGCCCGAGACGTCCAGTGAGAAATGTTCCAGGGCGGTCAGGAGTTTGTACGCGCCCCGGCTGACGAAGCGCTCGGCTTCGACCAGGGAAAGGATCGTGCCCTCCGGCAGGGGCCGGCCGGGTTTGTCCACCCGCTCCAGGCCCTTGCCGCGCTCCATATAGACCTTGCCGGCCATGATCAGGGCCTTGCCCCGCTCCCGGCTCTCGGCCAGGCCTTGGAGAAAGAGGAGGGTGTCCGCGCGTTCTTTTTTCGGCATGAGTGGTGTTATACAGGCGCCGGCCATCGCCCGCAACCGGGCGGAAAAACGTCGGCGCGCGGTCCGGCCGGGATTTCCGGAAAGGCGTGAACCTTTCGGAAAGGGGCGGGGCCGCGCACGGAGCGAACGGTCGAAAGGGAATTACACGTCGAGATCGCAGGCTCGGGCCCAGAACACGCGATAGTCGCGCATACTTTCGACCTTCACCATGCCGCCCCGGGTGTCGAGAACCCGGTACTGTTCGCCGACCCGCAGGGTCACGCCGCTGGGCTCATCGGTCTTGGCCATGTGAGGGTTATAGTAAAGAGGACCGTCCGTCCGCGCGGAAATGACCGCGGTTTTGGACTCGGCGAACAGGTCGGCGGCGGGCCATGCAACGGCAAGGCCGGCCGCAACGAATAAAATAAGGACGAGACTGCGGCAGTAATTTTTTGCCATCTCCATTCTCCTTCGCTGCTGTGAACGGTTCAGCCCGTTCGGCATACAAATCCCGGCACGGGGCCGTAAAAATCCGAAGCCTCCCCGTCGGGGAGACTCCGGCGTATCCGGCGCGGCGCGCGGGCGCTCTTTTTCTCTGGGGCGGCGGCCCGGCCCGTAGCCAAGCCGGACCACATGCCGCCCGTCGCCGTCTCTAAGGGATAACAAGGCGGAATGCAACCGAAAAAGAAACTTTTTTTCCTTCTCCGCCAAGTTATTTACCTCACAAGAACCCACCGGCCGGCGATGCCGCGCACGGGAGTGAGCTCACACCTCTTTCACCTTTTTAGTAATTATTCTTAATTGACTTTTGGCAAGATCCCCCGCATCATAAAAAATATCAGACGCGCCCATCCGGGGCGTGGAAACCGGGCCGTGCCCACAGGAGATCTCATGCCGGCAAAAGATGGCGATACCGTTTTCGTGCATTACACAGGAACCCTCGAAGACGGTTCCGAGTTCGACTCCTCCCGCGATCGGGATCCCCTGGAGTTCACGATCGGTCAGGGGATGATGATCCCCGGCTTTGAGAAAGCAGTGGTCGGCCTGGGCGTGGGCGATACGGTGCGCGCGGTTCTGCCGCCCGAAGAAGCTTATGGCGAGGCCTCGGATGAGATGTTCATCATCGTGCCGCGCAAGGAGATTCCGGCCCACATCGTCCCCGAGGTCGGGCTGGCCCTGCAGCTCACGCTTCAGGACGGCACGCTGAATGTGGTCGTTTCTCGCGCGGACGAGAACGAAGTGGAGTTGGACGGCAACCACCCCCTGGCCGGCAAGACCCTGACCTTCGATATTGAAGTGGTCGACATCAAAGCGGCGTAGAACGGCTGCGCAAGGAGCCCGAGATGGCCGAACTCAAAGACTTCAGCAACCGGGTCATTGACTGGAACCTGACCCCGGAACACGCCGTGACCATGTACCTGGAGTGGGGCAACAACGACTGGCAGTCCGAATACCCGCCGGTGCGGTCCAAGACGGACGTCTCCACCTATTTTGTGGTGGACACCTGGGGGCCAGCCCCGGTCATCCGCCTGGTGCAGCGCAACTCCGAGCGGGCCGACGACCTGTTGGTCGTCCCTCTGCCGGAGCGGTTCGTGACCGGTTTTTATGAGGAAAACGGCAAGAGCAAAGGCATTTACACCCCCACCGGGGACATCAAAGCCTGGCTCCGCGCCGAGTTGGAGCAACCCCTTGACGGCAAGCCGCGCTCCAAGACTTGACAGGTTCGCCCGCGCGGGCTTATAGACGACCCTACGGCGCACGGTGCGCCACAACACAGGAAACAGCGATGCTCCACAACCCTTCCGCCGCCTCCATTCTGCCTTCCCCGTTCTTTGCGTACGGGTTCTATTTTTATGGCTTTACGGAGTCCTGCGGCCGGGGTGTGGTGTAGCGTTACGACGATCATGCACATTCGGGGCCGCGGGCGTTTGCCGGCGGCCTTTTCTTTTACTCCCGCCGGCAATGCGCGGTTCCCGCAAACCGGGAGGAGAGACGTCATGCAATTGGGAAAAGCCATCCGCCTTGAGCGCATCATCAACCGCAAAAGCAAACGCACGGTTATTGTGCCTATGGATCACGGGGTCACCGTCGGCCCCATCGACGGCCTGACCGACATGCGCGCCACTGTGAACGAAGTGGCCGAAGGCGGCGCGGACGCCGTGATCATGCACAAGGGCCTGGTGCGTTGCTCGCATCGGGGCGCGGGCCGTGACGTGGGCCTGATCCTGCATCTTTCGGCCGGCACCAACCTCACACCCACGCCGGGCGCCAAAGTGCTGGTCTGCTCGGTGGAAGAAGCCGTGCGCATGGGCGCGGACGGCGTGTCCATCCATGTGAACCTGGGCGACCCGGCCGAGCGGGACATGCTCGCGGATTTCGGGCGTATCGCCCGTGACTGCGATTCCTGGGGTATGCCGCTCATCGCCATGATGTACGGCCGGGGGCCGCTGATCAAGAACCAGTTCGACGCGGACATCGTAGCCCACTGCGCCCGCGTGGCCTGCGAACTGGGCGCGGACGTGATCAAAGTGCCGTACTGCGGCGACGTGGACGGATTCGCCGCGGCCGTGGAATCCTGCTGCGTGCCCGTGGTCATTGCCGGAGGGGAAAAAATGGACTCCACCCGCGACTTTCTGCATATGGTGCACGACTCCCTGCAAGCCGGCGGGGCCGGGCTTTCCGTGGGCCGGAACATCTTCCAACATGAGAGCCCGCGCCTTCTGTGCAAGGCCCTGGCCGCCGTCGTCCATGACAACGCCTCCGTTGACGAGGCCCTGGCCCTGATGGGGAATGCCTGATGCGCCGCGTTCTCTACAAAGCCGTCCCCTGGATGAAGGAAGAGGCCACCCTGGCCCTGGAAGCGGGCGTGGACGGTTTGATCGTGCCGGACGCCCAGGCCGAGGCCGCCGCCCGCCTGGCCAGGGGCACGGTGATTCCTGAAAGCCGGGCCGCGTTCATTCGTTTGTCCGCCAAAGCGGACGAGGAACGCGCCGCCGCGCAGCCCGCCGACACCTTGACGGTGCTTGAGCACGGCTGGGAGATCATCCCCCTGGAAAACCTGCTGGCTCAAACGCCCGACGTGGCCGTTGAAGTGATTTCCGCCCCAGGGGCCCGTACGGCCCTCGGGGTTCTGGAGCGCGGCGTGGATACCCTGGTGGTGCCCGCCCCCGGTCTCCATGCCCTGAAGGACATCGTCGCGGCCGCGAAATACAGCCCGGACCCGTTGCGTCTGGTCGAAGCGGAAATCCTCTCGGTCTCCCCGGCGGGCCTGGGGCACCGGGTCTGCGTGGATACCCTCTCGCGTTTCACTTCCGGGCGGGGGATGCTGGTGGGCGATTCGGCGGCCTTTACCTTCCTGGTCAACGCCGAGACGGAGCACAACGAATACGTGGCTTCGCGGCCCTTTCGGGTCAACGCGGGCGCGGTCCATGCCTATGCGATCATGCCCGGCGACCGCACCGCCTACCTGGACGAGTTGGCTTCCGGCACGGAAGTGCTCATCGTGGATCACCAGGGCGAATGCGCCGTGGCCACGGTGGGCAGGGTCAAGGTCGAGCGGCGCCCCATGCTGCGCATTGAGGCGGCCGTGCCGGGCGGCCCCACGGGCACGGTATTCCTGCAGAACGCCGAGACCATCCGGCTGGTGGAGCCCGGCGGCGTTCCGGTGAGTGTGGTGGATCTGACCCCCGGCCGACGGGTGCTGGTGCGCCTGGATACGGCCGGGCGGCACTTCGGTATGCGCATAACCGAAGACATCAAGGAGGGCTGAGCCGTGCCGGAGAACAGCAACCCCAATCTTTCCGCGCCGGCGTCCGGAGATCTGGATGAACTGCGCGCGACCATCGATCGCGTGGACGTCGAGCTTCTGGCCCTGCTGAACCGCCGCGCCGCCGTGAGCGTGGCCGTGGCCGGCGCCAAGGGGCCGGATGATCCCATCCTGCGCCCGGGGCGGGAAGCCGAAGTCCTGGCCCGGCTGGAAGCCGCGAACCCCGGCCCCCTGCCGCCCTCGCACCTGCGCCGGATTTACCGGGAAATCCTTTCTTCTTCCCGGGCCCTGCAACGGCGGGAGCGGGTGGCCTACCTGGGGCCGGAAGGCACCTTCAGCCACGCGGCGGCCAGGGCGTTGCTCGGGTCTTCCGCCGTGCTCGAGCCCAGAGAAAGCCTGGAAGCGGTGTTCGCGGCCGTGGATGCCGGCGAGTGCGGCCACGGGCTGGTGCCTCTGGAAAATTCCCTGCACGGCAGCGTGGTTCAGACCTTCGACCTGTTCCTGCGCTATAACCTGCACATTGTGGCGGAAACCGTCCGCCGCGTGCGGCACAGTCTGCTCAGTCGGGAGGCGGACCTTGCGGCCGTGAAGCTGGTGATCTCGCATCCGCAGGCTTTGGCCCAGTGCGCGCATACCCTGCGGGAGCTTGTTCCCCAGGCCAGACACGAGGCGGCGGAGAGTACGGCCGCGGCCGCCCGCCGCGCCCTGGCCGAGCCGGGTGTCGCCGCCGTCGCCCACGCCGGGCTGATGGACGGCCTGGGGTTACATATGTTGGCCGGGAACATCGAGGATGACGGCCGGAACATCACCCGCTTTGTCCTGATCGCCAAGCAACCCATGCGGAATGACGGCCGTAGCCGGACTTCCATTCTCTTCGGCGTGGGCAACACGCCGGGAGCCCTGTCGAAGGTGCTGCAGGTCATTGCCGGTGCCGGGGTCAACCTGAGCAAGCTGGAGTCGCGGCCCATGCGCGGCACACCCTGGCATTACATCTTCTTTGCGGATTTGGATTGCGATCTGGACGCCCCCGAGTTTGACGCCCTGCGGGAACACCTGCGGACAATATGCCCGCAGTGGCGGGTTCTCGGCGTTTACCCGGCCGCTGTGGAGGTTGTAGGGGAGTAACTCTTCAGCCGTCAAAATGGGCTGCCAGGAGGCCCCATCGCGCCGACGCAATTTGTCCATCAGGTTGCGTCGGCGTTTTTTTAGGGGGGATGGCATGATACGGTATCGATATATGTTATTTTAAATATTTATATTACTATATAATATATCGTGCGCGTTAGTCTCATAAGATTCAGTAATGCACCATTGTATTTATTGTTTATATGAGAATAATTATTTATTTAAAACCATGTACTGTGGATTATTATTTAATGTATAATTATAAGTATAATGGTGCAATGTGTCCGCATACGATATTCAAAATGGTAAAAAGTATATGAAAAATATTCATAACAGGAGGCAGGTATGTGGAATTTACGTAATCGTCTGCTGATTCCTATTTTGAGTGTGGCGATACTTGGTTTGGCGCTTGTTTCGGCCGTCAGTTATACGTTGGCCGAGAAGGCGCTGTCTTCGTCATTGCTGAACGATGCCAAAGGCTCGGCGAAGGCTCTGAGCGGTATCATCGGTATGGTGATTGAGGGGGCGCAGTCCGATGCCCAACTGCTGGCCGCCACGGCCATGGTACAGGATATGCTGGACCGGGAGGGCGGCCGCGAGGCCGAGCCGGCCATGCTGCAAAAAGCGATGAAAGGCCTGCTGGCGAAAAAGCCGTATTATCAGTTGATCCACGTGATTGATGCGGACGGGATGGTGGTGGGGTCTTCCGTTGATTCGCCCCCCAAAGAGTCACTGAAAGGGCGCTCGTATTTCGCCCCCACCATGGACGGCGGGTCTGTTTATATTGGAGAGGCGATCAAGAGTCTGACCACCGGGAGAACGGTTTTACCTGTCGCCGTGCCGGTGACGATCAAAGGATCTCCCGCCGGGATAGTGTTGATTACCGTCGATCTGGTCACATTCAGCGAGACCTACGTTCAGCCGATTGTGCTCGGCTCCCGTGGCTATGCTTTTGTGGTCACGCCGGAGGGAAATGTGCCGGCTCACAAAGACTCGGCGCTGATCATGTCGGATGAAGTGCACAAAGCGCAGGCCGTATTGCAGTTCCGCAACGTGACCGATGGGGCCGGCTCGTTCACGGCTACGTTCAATGGGGCCGAAGCCCTGTACGTCTATCAGCGGGAGCCGCTCACCGGATGGTTTTGCGTGGTCCGGAGCGATATCGACGACGTCTACTCCGGAGTGCAGGCGCTGGCTCGGATAAGCTTCGGCATCAGCTTGGGGGCGGCGTTGGCCATAGCCCTGATCGTCTTTCTGGTCGTGCGGGCCGTGGTGCGCGCCTTGAACCAGGGAGTGGAGTTCGCCTCGGCCGTGGCCCGAGGCAGTTTGGACAACACGCTGGCTGTTCGGCGCGGCGACGAGATAGGCGTTTTGGCCGATGCCTTGCGAACGATGGTCGACAATTTGAAAAAAATGATTTCCACGGCGGAGCAAAAGACCGAAGAGGCCCGGAAGCAGGCCGAGAAGGCCGAAATTGCCGTCGGGCAAGCCGAGGAAGCGCGCGCGGAGGCGGAGCAGGCCATGAGCCGGGGGATGCGCCGGGCCGGCGGCGAGCTTGCCGGCATTGTGGAGCGGGTGGACAAGACCGCGGAAGATCTGGTTGTACGGGTGCGGCAGGCGGCCGAAGGGGCCGATACCCAGCTCCAACGCACCTCGGAAACCGCCACGGCGATGGAAGAGATGAACGCCACGGTCGCGGAGGTGGCCCGCAACGCCGGAGAGGCCGCCGGCACCGCCGACTCGGCGAAACAGAATGCGGAAGAAGGCGCGCGCATTGTCGCAAGCGTGATCGAGGCCATCGCCGAAGTCGAGCGCAAAACCTCCGAATTGAAGGACAGCCTGAACGCCCTGGGGGAACAGGCCCAAGATATCGGCCGGGTGATGGGGGTCATCAGCGACATCGCCGATCAAACCAACCTGCTGGCCCTGAACGCCGCCATTGAAGCGGCCCGGGCCGGCGAGGCCGGGAGGGGATTCGCGGTGGTTGCGGATGAAGTGCGCAAACTCGCTGAAAAGACCATGACCGCGACCAAGGAAGTCGGGGATGCCGTCAAGGCCATTCAGAACGGCACGGAGGCCAATATCCACGGGATGGAAGACGCGGCGCAGTCCGTGGCCCGCAGTACCGAGATGGTGCAGCGGGCGGGCGACTCCCTGCGGTCCATCGTCGCCGTTGCCGAGTCCACGGCCGACAAAGTGCAGTCCATTGCCGCCGCGAGCGAGCAACAGTCGGCGGCGGGCGAGGAAATCACCCGCGGCACGGGGGAGATCAACCGTATTGCCGATGAAACGACCCAACTGATGGGACAAGCCCAGATCGCCATGCGGGAACTGGCCGATCTTGTTTCCGAAACGTCGCAACTCGTCGGGAGGTTGCAGGCGGCGTAAAGCAAAGCGGCTTTGCGCAAAAAGCGGCCCGGGTATCTCCAGCGGAGCGCCCGGGCCGTTTCGCGCGCGGGAAGAACCCGCTCTTCGTCACTTCAACCGTCTGGCCAGAAACTCGGCGATATGCTCGACCTTCAGCCGGTTGCCGCGTTTTTCCTCGCCGCCCCGCAACTGCATGACGCAGCCGGGGCAGTCCGTGACCAGAGTGGTCGCGCCGGAGGCTTCCAGCCCGGTGAGCTTTTTGTCCAGAAGGTTGCCGGAGACTTCCGGAAACTTCACGGAATAGGAACCACCGAACCCGCAGCAGACGTCTTCCTCCGCCGAGGGTTTGTATTCGCCGGCGGCCGCGATCAGGGCGCGGGGCTGCTCGGTCACGCCCATGCCCCGGCAGAGGTGGCAGGGCGAATGGTAACCCACGGCCTCGCCGGTATTGGCGAAGTCCGCGGCGTCAAGCCCCAGCACATCGCGGGCGAAGGAACTGAAATCGCGGATACGCTCGACATACTGCTGCACTTCCGTGCTCAGGTCGGAATGTTTGGCCAGGATGCGCGGGTACTTGTGCTTCATGTGCGAGGCGCAGGAGGCGCACAGAGTCACGATGTAATCGTAGCGGGCCGGATCGAAGGCCTTGACGTTGGCCAGGGCCACGCTTTCGGCCGCCTTGCGCTCGCCCATGGCCTGCACGGGCAGGCCGCAGCAGCTTTGCTCCATGGGGAAGTCGACGGAACACCCCTTGGCCGCGAGGATCTTGACCGCCGCTTCCAACTGCTCGGGGTACAGGAAGTCCTGGGCGCAGCCCGCGAACAGGCCGACCTTGATCGCCCCGGACGAGGCCTGGGACTTCAAGGACTCCCATTTGTCGCGGAAGGGTTTGTCGGCAATGGCCGGCAAGGCGCGGAACCCCTGGCCGAGGGCGAACATCTCCGGCAGGTGCCGGATATAGCGGGTGCCGCCGGTCACGGGTTTCTGGGCCCACTTGCCGAAGCGCAGCAAGGTGTGGAACAGCTTGCGGTTGGCCAGAACCTTGGCCAGCAGGGTGGATTCGATGGGCGAGCCTTCCTCTTCGTTGAGGCGGGCGCGGATTTCCTGAATCACCGAGGGCAGGTCGATGCCGGCCGCGCAAACGTGTTTGCAGGCTTCGCAGTTGATACAGTTCTGGACCAGATTCCGGGCCTTGTCGCGGCCGTGGAAGAAGTAGGTCAGAATCAGGCCGATGGCCCCAATGTAGATGTGGCCCATCTTGTGGCCGCCCACCATGCGGAACACCGGGCAGACGTTGGCGCAGGCGCCGCAGCGCACGCAACGCAGGGCCTGGCCGCATATCGGATCTTTGGCCAGGGCGCTGCGGCCGTTGTCCAGGAAGACGATATGCATGATCTTGCGGTTGTCCGGGTTCACAGTACATTCCGTGGCCCCGGTCATCCAGGAGACGTAGGTCGTGATCGCCTGAGCAGTGGCGTTGCGCGGCAGGACGCGGATAATCCGCAGGGCGTCGTGGATGGTCGGCACCAGCTTGTCGATGCCGGCCAGGGCCACGTGCACCCGGGGCAGGGTGGTGGTCAGGCGGCCGTTGCCTTCGTTGGTGCAGATGCCGATGGTGCCGTTCTCCGCAATGGCGAAGTTGGCCCCGGAAATGCCCATGTCCGCTTCCACGAACTTGGCCCGCAGCTCGCGCCGGGCCACCTTGACCAGTCGCTCGATGTCGCTTTCCTGCTTGTGTTTGGTGGCTTCGGTGAAGACGTCGGCCACCTGGTGCCGGGAAAGGTGGATGGCCGGCATGACCATGTGCGAGGGGCCCTCGTGGCGCAACTGAATAATCCACTCGCCCAGGTCGGTCTCGACCACTTCGCAGCCTTCGGCCTCGAGAGCGTGGTTGAGGTGAATCTCTTCGGCGGTCATGGACTTGGACTTGATGACCTTTTTACAGTTGTTCTCGCGGGCGATTTTGCGGATCAGGTCGTTGGCCTCGGCCGCGGTGCGGGCTCGGTGCACCTGAACGCCGCGCTTGCCGGCCTCGGCCGAGAACTGTTCAAAGAGCTCGTCGAGTTTGGCCAAAGACTCGTCCTTGGCGGCGGCGACTTCGGCGATCAGTTCTTTCTCGTTGATGTCGGCGAAGATGGTCGCGCGGTTGGCCCGGTATGCGACGGCGAATTTATCCAGGGTCTCGCGCAGGAACTTGTCTTCCAGAGCCTCTTTGAGCTGCTCGTGGTACTGCTTCATATTGTCGGCTGTTTGCATGGGCTTACCCCTCCATCAGGGCGACGTGCAACTCAAGAGGGCCGTGCACGCCGATGGTCAGGACGCGTTCGATATCGGCGGTGCGGCTCGGGCCGGAGATAAAGGCCGTGTACATGGGGCCGTCGCTCATGAGCTTGCGCAGGTAATCCTCCGCTTCGTACGAGGTGCCCACGATGCGCGACTTGGGCAGGGCGACCACGTGGATCTCGCAGACCATCGTGGCCAGGCGGGCGTCTTCGCTGTGACATTCCATGACACTGGTGGCCGTATCCGCAATGCCCATGTCGGCGGTGGTGAAACCCACGTCGATGCCGGCCAGATGCCCGCGCATACCATCCCGAATGACGCTGAAGCCTTTTTCTTCTCCCAGCTTGGCGAAGGTCGCGTAATCCTTCTTGCCCAGGTTGGGGGCGGCCACGACCTTGGCCACGGGGCGCTCACAATGGGCCTGCCCGGAGTCGGACAGATCCTGTTCGCAGCCGGTCAGAAGCAATTGACAGAAGTCTTTTCTTTCGCAGACCTCCAAGGCGTAGTTCATGGCTTCTTTGAGATCCTTAACCTCGACCACTTGGATGCTGACCGGCACGGCTTTCTTTTTGAACAGCTCGACCGCGGCTTCGTCCACTTTCGACATATATGCCTCCCCATCGGGAATGGGTCGTCCGCCTTCCCGGTTGTGGGTTTCGCCCGCTTTGCGGGGCTACAGCGTTTCGGCGTACAGTTCCACGACGTGTTTCACAGGGATGTTGTCCCCGTTCTGCGAAAGCATGTCCATGATTTGCATCATGCAGGCCGGGCAGCCGGTGGCGACCATGTCCGGCTTGACCGAGACGATGTTGTCGCGCTTGCGCTTGCCGATCTTTTTAGACAGGTCGTAATGCTTGAGGGTGAAGCTGCCGCCGCAGCCGCAGCAGCGGTCGGCCTCGGGCATTTCCACAAGTTGCTTGCCGGGCAGGCTTTTCAGGATCTTCCGGGGCTGGTCGGTAACGCCCAGGGACTTTTTCAGGTGGCAGGAGTCGTGGTAGGTCACCCGGGCTCCATCGCCGGCCGGGGCCGGCAGTTCCACCTTGATCACATCCACCAGGAAGGCGCTGATGTCGATGACCTTGGCGTGCAGGTCGTCGAGCAGGGCGCCTTCATCGGCGGAGAAGTCGTTTCGGAACTTGGGCCAGATTTCCTTGATTGTGGCCGCGCAGGTGGCGCAGGGGGTGATCAGATAGTCGAACTTCCCGCCGGCGAAGAGCATCAGGTTGCGCTTGACCAGGGCGTCGAACGACGGCTTGTCGCCCGAGGCCAGGGAGGGAATGCCGCAGCAGGCCTGGGAAGCCGGCATGAAAGTGCCCACGCCGTGCTTGTCCAGCACTTTGACCGTAGCCTCGGCCACGCCGGGGAAGAGTTTGTCGGCCACGCAACCCGGAAAAAAGGCCGCGCGCAGGCCGGAAGCCCCCGCCGGGGTGTCCAGAGAGGCCGTCTTGGAATGGAACGACTCTTTGGCCAGGGCCGCGAAGTGGCGATCCCCGATAAAGGGCTTGAGCAGGGAAGAGCAGGACGTGCCCACAACCTTGCTCGCATCCTTGATGAACAGGCCCTGGAATTTGCCGGAGATGTCCATCAGGGAGTTGAACAGGCCGGGCCGCACCAGCAGGCCGCGGAAGATGAGCTTCTGCACCGGCGACATGCCCATGTATCCGGAAACGATGGTCCGGGCGCGCAGGAAGATATCCATGATCTTCACACCGGAGGGACAGTTGGCCTGGCAGGAGCCGCAGAGCAGACAACGGTTGAGCTTTTCGTTCACGCCCTCGGCGTCGGTGATCATGCTCTTGGCGAGGTTTTCCAGCAGGGCGATCTTGCCGCGGGTGACGTCGGCCTCGCGCATGGTCGTGCCGTAAACCGGGCACACGGCCTGGCACATGCCGCAGCGCATACACGAGACGAGCATGTCGTCCAGCTCCAGAAGCATGGCCGCGAGCCGGGAAGCCGCCCCTGAAGGCCGGGAGGATTGGGTGGTTGCTTCAGACATGGCTACTCCTAGATAATCTTCTTGCCGGCATTGAACAAGTATTTGGGATCAAGAGCGCGGCGCAGGTTCTTGGAGAACTCGATGGTGGCCCGGTTGGTTTCTTTTTCCATCCATTTGGCCTTGGCCATGCCGATACCGTGCTCGCCCGAAAGCGTTCCCTGAAGTTTCAAGGCCACGTCAAAGATTTCGTCCACGGCCTGCTCGACGCGATGGAATTCCTCTTTGTCGCGGCGGTCGCAGAGAATCGTCGGGTGCAGGTTGCCGTCGCCGGCGTGGCCGAAGGTGCCGATTTCCAGATTGTACTTCTTGGCGATGTTGTTGACCGCCGCGACCATGGCCGGGATTTTGGAACGCGGCACGGTGGCGTCTTCCAGCACGGTGGTCGGTTTGGCCCGGGCCAGGGCGGGCAGGGCGTTGCGCCGGGCTTCCCAGATCTTGAACTTCTCTTCCGCGCTCTGGGCGACGCGCAGGTCGGTGGCGCCGCATTTTTTGCAGACTTCCATGACCTTGGCCGCATCGTCTTCAACCAACTGGGCGTGGCCGCCGTCCACTTCAATCAGCAGAATGGCCGCGGCTTCCACGGGCAGGCCGGCCTTGGTGTGGGCCTCCACGTACTTGACGCACTGTTTGTCCATGATCTCTAAGGTACAGGGCACGATGTGCGAGGAAATGATCCCGGCCACGGTTTCCGAGGCCTTGTTGATGTCGTCGAACACGGCCATCATGGCTTTAGAAGCCTTGGGCGGCGGCACCAGCTTGAGGATGATGTTCGAGAAGACCCCAAGGGTGCCCTCGGAACAGATCATCATGCCGGCCAGGTTGTAGCCGGTCACGCACTTGACCGTGCGCGAGCCGGTCTTCACCAGTTCGCCGCGGTAGTCGAAAATTTCCATGCCCATGACATAGTCTTTGGTCACGCCGTACTTCAGGCCGCGCAGGCCGCCGGCGTTCATGGCCACGTTGCCGCCCAGGGTGGACACGCTTTGCGAGCCCGGATCGGGCGGGTAAAACAACCCCTTGGAAGCCACGGCGGCGGCGAACTGGGACGTGACCACGCCGGGTTCGACCACGGCGTAAAGGTCTTCTTCGTTGATTTCCAGAATACGGTTCAGGCCGTTGGTCAGGATGACGATACCGTCGCCCTCTTCGGGAATGACTCCACCGGAAAGATTGGTGCCGGAGCCGCGCACGGTAATGGGCAGGTCGTTGTCATAGGCCAGCTTCACGACCTTGCCGAGTTGCTCCTGCTCCGTGGGGCGCACCACCAGGGCGGGCACCACCGGGGTGAGCACGGCGGCGTCGTAGGAGTAGGCCTGGCGGTCGGCTTCGCTGGTCAGAACGTTGTCCTGGCCGGTAATATTGCGGAATTCCTGTATCAGTGCGGGGCTGAGAGCCATATGCTTTCCTCGCTATGCGTTTGCCCCGCCCGAAGCATTCCGGGCGGGGCGATTGAAGGAGACGTTGTCGTTAGAAAGGATACATGCCGGACGCGATCAGAATCGTGGCCATCAAGCCCACAACCAAGCCGTACAACAGGAACGGCCAGAATGTCCGTTTGAGGATATCGCCCTCGCGGTTGGAAAGGCCCACCACAGTGCACACGGCCACGATATTGTGGATGCAGACCATGTTGCCCATGGCACCGCCCACGGCCTGGGCCGAAACAATAACCAGGCGCGGCAGGCCGAGTTGCCCGGCGATGTCCCATTGGAACATGCCGAAGAGCATGTCGGAGACGGTATTGGAACCGGTGATGAACGCGCCCAAGCCGCCCACATAGGAGGCGAACAGGGGCCAGACGCTGCCGAGCACGCCCGCCATGGCCGTGGCCATGGCCAGGGGCATGGAGGGCAGGAACTGGGCCGTGCCGGCTTTGACCGCTTCAGCCAGTTCAGGGTTGAAGCCCGAACCCTGGAAGATCTTCACCAGGGCCACGGAGGCCATCAGGGCGATGGTCGCGGCCTTCATTTTCACCAGGGTTTCCTTCCAGGCCTTGCCGGCCTGGGCGGCGGGCATCTTGTGCAGCAGCACGGTGATCAGGGCCACCAACATGAAGGGAATGGTGCCGGGCAGATAGAGCAGGGCGAGTTTTTCTTTCACCGTGGGGTAGCCGAGAATATCGCTGAAAGCGATGACCCCGTTGGCATTCAGCCAACCTTTCAGGCCCAGGGAGTCAATGCGGGTAAGCACGAGGATCAGGCCGATCAGGATATAGGGGAACCAGGCCTTGAACTGGCTCATGTGGGCCTTGAACTCGGTCTTGCCGGCAAAGGCGATGTTGCCGGTCCAGCTCTTGTCCCACTTGGAGTGGTCGCCGAAAGTCCAGACGTCCTTGGGCACGCAGAAACCGCGCTTGGCGCCGAACACAATGATACCGAGGCCGATCAGGCCGCCCACCAGAGAGGGCAACTCGGGGCCGATAAACCAGGCCAGAGCGAAGTAAGGCACGCAGAAGGCCGCGGCCGCGAACACGCAGAACTTCCAGGCCGCGAAACCATCCTTCCAGGAACGGTTGGGGCCGAAGAAGCGGGTGATGAAGCCGAGCATGAAAACGGGCAGGATGAAAATCATCGGGCCGTGCATGAGCGTGGCGGTCTGGCCGATGGACTTCCAGAACAGGTCCACGGAAACGAGCTGGCCGCCGGCCACGGCCGCTTCCACCACGGTTTTGATAGAGGCGCCGAAGCCGACCAAAACCGGCGTGCCCACGGCCCCAAAAGTAACGGGGAAAGAGTTGAACACCAAACAGATAACCGCGGCCGCGAGCGGGGGAAAGCCCAGCGAGAGCAGCAGCGGGGCGGCCAGGGCCGCCGGGGTGCCGAAGCCGGCCGCCCCTTCGATGAACGCGGCGAACATGTAGCCGATGATGATCGCCTGCACGCGCATATCTTTGCTGACGCTCTGCATACCGTACTGGATGGTTTCCATGCCGCCCGAGTATTGCAGCGTATGGAGAATAAGCAGGGCGCCGAAAACGATGATCAGCACGCCCACCGCGCTGATGACTCCTTGCAGGCTGAGAGCGGCCACATACTGGACGGGGAGCCCCCATACGAACAACGCGCCGACGGCGCAGGCAAGCCAGGCGATGGGCATGGCCTTCATGGCCCCCATACGCAGGCCGACCATCAAAATAAGGGCGGCCAAAATCGGAACGAAGGCCACGAGCGCGAGCAGAGAAATGGGCATGCTATCTCCTTTTACAGGTCGTTGTGACAGGCTGTTGGGTCTGGACAAAAAAGGGTTCTCCCACCGTGACGGAGCGGCGCCCTGCCGACCCGGGGAGTTCCCATGGAAAGCGGAAGACATGTTTCGGCTGAAGCAGCCGAGACGGTTCACCGCAGTGTGGCGAACTGTGGTCTTAAGAGCTGTAAGCGCTTACAAATCCGGGCGAAGACTGAGCCGAAGAACTTGCATCGCGGGCAATTTTGCTGAATCTCGCGCTCCATCGTGGAAACGGAGCAGCGTCGGGGGTGACAAAAATAACCTTGAATCGCTCCCCATCATTTCGACAAAGTATATGGCGAGCCAAGAGAAAAGTCAAATGCCCGAAGCCCTACGCAGGGGCGCGGAACTTTGTCCGGCAGAACGCCTGAGCCGAATTCTCCTTTGAGAGCCGCCTATATTGCCGGATGCGCGCGGTCTGAATTGGGCAAAGGAGAGCAAGGTACAAATCGGTGGGTCGTCTTTCGCTCACGCTTCTTCCGCGTCCGTCAGCGCCGTGAGATCATAATCGGAGGATTCGACGACGTCCGCCTCGACCAGGGCGCCCGCTTCGACGCCCGGCCCGCTGATGTATGTTGTGCCGTCCACTTCCGGGGCCTGGAACCAGGTCCGGCCGGTGAACAGGCCCGGCCATTCGGGGTGGGCGGCCTCCACCAGCACGGTCTCGCGGCCACCCACATACCCGGCCAGGATTTCGGCGCTGATCTCCGCCTGGATTTCCATGAGCACATCGCGCCGCCATTGCTTGAGGCGGTCCGGCACCTGCGTCGGCATGGTCGCGGCCGGGGTGCCTTCCTCCGCCTCGTAGGCGAACACGCCCAGGTGATGAAAGCGGGTCTCGCGCACAAAGTCGCACAATTCCTCAAAATCTTTTTCAGTTTCGCCGGGAAAGCCCACAATCACTCCCGTGCGCAGGGCCGCTTCGGGAAAGTGCTTGCGGATGCGCTCGATCGCCGCGCGCGGGTTGCGGGCGAAGGGACGACCCATACGGGCCAGAACCGGCCCGGCGGCATGTTGGAGGGGAATGTCGAAATACGGCACGAACGGAGGGCCGGCCGCGCGCAGAAAGCCGAGCAGGGAGTCCGTCAGCCCGGCCGGGTAGAGGTACATAAGCCGCAGCCGCGCCAGCCCCGGCAGGGGCAGGATTTTTTCCAGCAGATACGTAAGATTGTTGCTCTTGTCCCGCCCCCAGGCCGTCACATCCTGGGCCACCAGGACAAGTTCCTTCACGCCCGATTGCAGCAGCAGGCGCGCTTCCTCGGCCAGGAACCCGGCGGGCGTGCTGCGCAGCGGCCCGCGTATGGAGGGAATGGTACAGAAGGCGCAGGCGTGCCGGCAGCCGTCGCTGATTTTCAGCCAGGCGTAGGAGGGCCCGGTGGAAAGCAACCGGCCGGGTGGGGCCTGGGGGGGAATACCTCGCGGAGCCAGGGCCGAGAGAATGCGCCCGGCCCAGGAGGCCGTATCGTCCACGTCCAGCCAGAGGTCGACCTCGGGCAGATCTTCGGCCAGGGCGGCGGCCGTATAGCGCCCGACCAGGCAGCCGGCCACGGCCAGCAAAGGCCGGCGGGGCAGGGCGGCGAGGTCGTGGGCCAGAGAGACCAGGGTTCGGACGGACTCTTCCACAGCCGGGGCGATAAAGGCACAGGTGTTCACGAACACGAGGTCGGCTTGTTCCGGCGCGTCCACGGTCCGCACAGGGCCGATGCCGCCCAGGGCGTGCTCCGTGTCCACCCGGTTTTTGGGGCAGCCCAGGCTGATGGAATAAATGCTTATCATTCGAGGGAAATCTCTGTATGCTCCGTCCAGGGACAGGCTCCATTGGTTTTTTCGCCTTCCGCCCGCGTCAGGCTCGCCTCGTGCGAAGCTCATGTATTCCCGATACACTTCGCTCCACCCGGCGCCGCCTTCCCGGCGAAGGACGAATGGCCTCTTTTGGAGACATCCCTCAAGAATATGACGGAAACGCTGCGGTGTACCGACCGTGTACTCTTCGGTCGGCGGACCCGCAAGCATTTCTTTTGCCGTTCCATAGCGGGAGGTTCCATGAGCCAAGCCTACAGCATCCTTAATACTCAGGCGGACAAGCGCTTTTTGCTGGCCCTGATCGGCACGGGGCCGGCCTTGGAAAAGTTCACGGCAATTCTGGAACGTTCGGATTTTCACCGGGCCTTCCCTAGGGTCAAGGTCGCCGCCCGTTGCCCGGTACCGGGCGGGGCTCCCTCCGGCACGGAAAGCCCGCCGGCGCCGGCCGGCAGGAAATCTTTTACGGACATCAGGCGGATGTTCGAGTTCTTCCCGGGGATCGACCTGGCTCTGGATCTTTCGGTCGATGCCGCGCATACGGAGGAAATCCGCCGCTGGGCTCCGCCGCAGACCACATTGGCCGCCCACTCGGCGATTATGCGCTTTTGCGCGGCGGCCGACGACGGCCGGTTGGCCATCGCCGGGGCCGAACACCTGCAAAAGGCCCAAAATCTGTTCGGCCTTCTGGTTGACCAGATCGAGGACGACATTCTGATTTTGGACGAGACCGGGGCCATTCTGGATATCAACCAGCACGCCGTGGAGAGCAGAAACCTGCGGCGGAGCGACGTGATAGGCAAGAATTGCGATTCTTTCGACGCGCCCGTCGCGGCCTGCGAGGATGAAGCCGCCACGGCCTTTCATGAGGCCGGAAGGACGGGCAAACATGCCGAGCACCTGCTGACGCAGGTCATGCCCGACGGCAAAGTGCGCTATCTGAGCACCTCCTGCTTCCCCCTGGCCGATCCGGCCGGCGGCAAACCCGGCCGATTTTTGTTCATCCGCCGGGATGTTACGGAAAAGCAACACCTGGAACAGCGCCTGCAACAGACGGAGAAAATGGCCGCCATCGGTGAACTTTCCACCTATATGGCCCATGAGATCCGCAATCCGCTTTTTTCCATCGGAGGCTTTGCGAACGCGCTGTTGCGCAACGCGTCTCTCGACGACGACGCCCGAGCAAAGGCCAAAATTATTTTTGAGGAGTCGCGCAGGCTCGACGAGATTCTGAAGAGCATCCTCAACTTCGCCCGGCCCACAGAGCAGAAGATGGGCATCTTCAACCCCGAAACCGTGGCCCGGCAAACGATGGATTTGATGACCATCGGCGCGGTTGAGCGCGGTATCAAGGCCGCTACCGAGATCGCCCCGGATCTGCCCAAGGTCATGGGAAATGCGGAAAATCTGAAGCAGTGCCTGATCAATCTGGTCAAGAACGCCATGGAAGCCATGCCCGAAGGCGGCAGCGTGACCATGTACGCGTACCGGAACGACGGACAGGTGGCAATCATGGTGCAGGACACCGGCGAGGGCATCCCGCCGGAGTTGCAGGACCAGGTGTTCAGTCCGTTCTTCTCCACCAAACACGGTGGGGCTGGCCTGGGCTTGGCCATGTGCCGTAAAATGGTTGAGGAAATGGGCGGCAAAGTGTACCTGAAGAGCAAACCCGGCGAGGGAACATCCATCATCCTGCTGTTGCCGGCCGCTCCGGCCGTGGATGATCCGTCGCTCCAAGAAACCAAGTGAGACGCCCCCCCATGAGCGAACGGACCATCGTCCTGGCTTCGACAAACAAGAAAAAGCTGGTCGAGTTGAATACCCTTCTGGCGCCGGCCGGCCTTTCGGTGGTCGGTCTGGACGCCTTTCCGGATCTGCCGGAAGTGGAAGAAACCGGTACGACCTTTGAGGAAAACGCCTTGCTCAAAGCCTGCCAAACGGCGCTTGCCACCGGGCTTACGGCCGTGGCCGACGACTCCGGCCTGGCCGTGGACGCCCTGGGCGGCGCGCCCGGCGTGTATTCCGCCCGCTACAGCGCGGAAGATTCCGGCCTTGCCGGAGCCACGCGGGACGAACGCAACCTGAACAAGCTGCTCATCGCCCTGCGTGGCGTGCCGGAAGAGAAACGCACGGCCCGTTTTGTCTGCGTCATGGCCGCCTGCACCCCCGAGGGGGACCGTCTGGTCCGCCGGGGCGAATGGGAAGGCCGGATTGCCGAAGGCCCGGCCGGAGAGAATGGATTTGGCTACGATCCGGTTTTTTTCGATCCGGAAGTAGGCTGCACGGCCGCCCAGATGGCCCCGGAGCGGAAAAATTCCCGCAGCCACAGGGGCAAGGCCGTTCAGGCCTTTCTCGAAGCGTTCGCGGGCTTTGCCGGGGCATGACCGCGCGGCCGGGCGGCGTTCACGCGCCGTCCGTCACGCGGCCGCCACATTCCCCGGGTATAGTTGGTGTCCGCGCCGCTTTTTCCTCACCTCAACCTCAAGGAGTGTTTGATGAGCGCCAAAAAGATTCTGCTGCTCGCCGGCGATTACGTGGAAGATTATGAAATCATGGTGCCGTTCCAGGCGCTTCTGGCAGTCGGCCATGACGTGCACGCCGTGTGCCCCGGCAAAAAACCGGGCGACGTGGTGCGCACCGCCATCCATGACTTTGAAGGCGACCAGACGTACTCGGAGAAGCGCGGCCATAACTTCGCGATTACCCACGACTTCGACGCGGTCAAGAGCGCGGAGTATGACGCTCTGGTCATTCCCGGCGGACGCTCCCCGGAATACCTGCGCCTGAACGCCCGGCTTCTGGAGCTGGTGCGGGAGTTCGACCGCGCCCAAAAGCCCATCGCCGCGGTCTGCCACGGCCAGCAGATTCTGGTTTCCGCCGGGGTGCTCAAAGGCCGCACCTGCACGGCCTACATCGCGGTGAAGCCGGATGTCGAGGGCGCCGGCGCCACCTGGTGCGAAATCAATGAAAGCTTTTCCAATGTCTGCGTGGACGGCAATCTGGTCACGGCCCCGGCCTGGCCCGCGCACCCGGCCTGGATCGGCGCGTTCCTGAAGGTGCTGGGAACCAAGATCGAGTTGTAGGATACGGCGCCTCGCCACGACGGAAACACCGAGGTGCGACGACAAACGCCGGAGGCTTGCGGGCCTCCGGCGTTGCTTTCTGTAAGGCTCCCACGCGGGTTCGCGCGGGAGCGCCGCCGGGTATCGTGCCGCGCGGTCGTTCAGCGCCTTTTGATCATCACGACGCCGGCCATTTTGCTGATGGTCTCAAGGGCCAATTGTTCGGTATACGGCTTTTGGGTTCCGTCCTCGGCCGGCTCGAGCCAGCCCTGCAGGAACACCCACTTGTCATTTTGCCCCCGGTATATCTTTATGGAGGCGGTGCCGTCCTTTTTCTCGACGTAGACGGGTTCTTTTTCGAGAAGCTCCTCATTTGGATCGCACAGAACAACATGGCCCTCGCGGATACCTTCGGGCTGCATGGACGTGCCGACGGCAATCACCGCGAACATGGCCGGATTGGACTGCCCGGCCGGCAGCGGCAGGGAGAGAGCGACCGGGCGGGCGTTGAACCAGCCCTTCAACCCGCAAGAGGCAAGCCCCAGGACGGGGATGCTCCTGTGCATGGCAGGGGCGGCGCCCTCCAGTGGGGTTTGCGCGCTTTCTCCGGCGCGCATCGGCCCCTGGCCGGTAAGCAGCCAGCGGGGCTCTATGCCGATGGTTTCGCAAATTTTTGCGAGAAGATTGGAATTCGGCAATGAAAGGCCGCTCTCGTAGTTCCGCAACGTGCTTTCGGTAAGATCCAGCGTCTCCGCGAAAGAACGGCGTGATATTTTGCCCCGGAGAGCCTGCAGGCGTTGACCTATGGTTTCCATGCGCACATCTACGGCCACAGGCGCGCTGCGCACGCGGTGATCGCGTGTCGGCCTGCTGTGTCGTTACCGACCGCAACTGCGCAATTTTTTATTTTTTCGCACATTTTTGTTGACTGTGCGTAAAAAATAGCGCAAAAAGAAATTTGCGGGCGGATGGTGAGTTTTTGTTGGCGCTCAGACATTACCCGCCGGACATAGAAGGGTCAATGCCCCGTCGGTGCTTTCCGGCGGCATTCGGGTATGGGTTCCTGAGGTAGTGTCGGTACAACAGTTGATTTTACCCTCCACCAAGGCGTGTCCGTTTTGGTCGAAGGGGGTGTATCACGACAGGCTCGACCGCCGGACAGAACGGACGCACGCGGGCAGAGGTACGGGCGGCTCGTGACATCACTGTCGAAAAACGGTGGGAGACCCCCAGACGGGCGGCTCCTTCGGACGGTAGCGCGCGACATATGGGGCGTTCTCCCCTCGCCGGCGTGAGGCGTCGGGAGCCCCATGCCGACCCTCGGCCGACATGGGGCGTATTCTATTTTAGCCTCGTCATCTTCAAATTCTTCGGCCGGATCCGGCCGGCCGGATGGAGAGAAAAAAACGCCCTCTGCCTCGTAGGGCGCCAGGAATGTATACGCGTCGGGTGGTAACGTGGACGGGTGTCCAGCCTCCTCTCGGCGCGGAACTTATGAGCAGCCCCGTCATGGACGAGAACGAACATACAGGCGGCTTCGCCGAGCAGATGAAGCGGCTTCGTCGCGTGGCGGGGGCCGGAACGCAGATCGCGCTTGCGGAGTATCTCGGGGTTTCGCAGGCGGCCGTTTCCGACGCCGGCCGGCGGGGCAGGATTCCGGCGGAATGGCTGGTGACCTTACTGCGCTCCCGAAACGTGGACCCGGAGTGGATCCTCACCGGGAGAGGGCGGCGACACGTGGAATTCCCCGCCGCCGGGTATGAAGACGCTTACGCGGCGAGGGCGCGGACGGAGGCCGAGGACGCGCTCCGGCGGCTGCCCTCCAGGGCGCTCGCGGAAGAGCTGCTCCGGCGTATCGCCGTGGCGGAGGCAGCCGTTTCCCGGCAAAGGGAAGATGACTGACCGGGGAAGGGGGCCGCGAACCGCCCTCCCCTGGATATCATATACCTCTCGCGCTCTTCGCCCTCCTCTTGCGCAGGGGGGGAAAAGTGTCTACATTGAAACCCAATCGAAGCCGGTTTACGAGGAGATCGTTCAACCGGAGGGGTTTTCATGCCGGCCGCCTTGATTCGCCTTTGCCGTCCACCGCTGTGCATTGCCTGCACGCTGCTTGTGCTCGCGACCGTATGCCTTCTGCCGCCTTCGGCAGCCGGCGCGCAAAAAAGTGCGCCCGCCGCCCGGCTCGGCACGCAGAAAGCATCCGCCGTCCGCCCCGGGGCGCAAAAGAATGCGCCGCAGTCCCTACACCGTTTCAACCCCAAGGCATTCGGCCGGAATGCCACGGTCGGGAGCGCGAAGTCTCCGGCCCAGGCCCGTCCGGGCGAGGCCCGGAATGCCGCCGAAAAGCAATCCGCCGGCTCTGAAAAACTCAGTTTCGACGCCGAGCGCAAATACCCGTCCGAAGGCATAGCCCCGCGCCGCGCCGCCCTGCCGGGGGGCCGTAATACGTTGTCACACATCGACGGCCTGCCGCCGCCGGAAGTTTCCATGCGCTACCGGATGCAGAACGGCACCGCCGCCAGGGTGCTGGTCAACCCGCAGGATCAGAACTCGCCCATTTATGCGCCCGTGCGCCCCGGCGGCAATGTGGAAGGCGCCGGCGTCTACCTGGATGTGGATGTGGCCAAAAATCTTCAGCTTCAGATGGGCGGAGAGTACCGGGATCTGGAGCAGGGCGATGCCGGCGGACGCTCGGAAGACTCGGCCGGCGCTTCCATGGGCTTTAAGTTGAGTTTTTAGACAGTGCCGTCCCGGGGCGTCTTTTGCCCTCTGCCCGCGTTGAGTTCGTTTCGTCCGGCGGTCCAGCATACTTGCTACACTCCCCTCGACCAAAGCGGACGCTCCTTGGCGGAGAACAGAATTCGAGATCGTGACGGCATTGTGCCCAGGGTAGCGGTTTTGCTTCCCCTGATGGAAAGAGCGCGGCTTCCGGTAGAGCCGGAAGCCGCGCTTTTACGTCTCGCGCAGAAGGTATGCTATCCGCCGAAGCCGAAATGGCGCACCGCCAACTCGTCGATACGGGCCTGCCGGGCGGGGTCGACGAAAAAGGCCATGTGGGCGAGGCCGAGTTGCGCGGCCCGGCTTTTGAAGTAGGCGGCGGCCAGGTAGGTTTTGTTGGAAACCTTGTCCGCATTGACCTCGCGAAAATCCAGGGAATATTGCGCGCTTTGAATCCCGAAGCGCTTGCAGACCTGAAAAAAGCTTTCCACTTCGGCCACAGCGTTGGTGGCGTCAAAAATAATGTATTTCAGATCAAGGCCGTCCCAGCCGGTGGAAGCTTCGGCGTAGCGCTCCAGGGTTCGCATCACGGGTTTCCAGCCGTCCAGGCCTTTGACCAGGGCGTAGACCTCCGAGCTGCCGGAATCCAGGCTGACGTTGACCCGGCCGGCGCGGGTCCGCAGCAATTCCTCCATTGCCGGGGAGTGGCGCAACGCATTGGTATGCACATATTGCTGAAATCCGCTTTCCCGAATAAAGCGGCAGGCCGCGTCGAAATCTTTGAGGATTCCCGGCTCGCCGCCCCCCCAGCTGAACAGCGCGTTTTTGCGCAGGGCGCCTTGTTCCACAAGGCTTTGCAAGGCCGGGAGCACCGCGTAGGGGGGCTCCCGGTCGGTTTTTTGCCACAAGGCGCAGTATACGCAGCGACAGTTGCAGAAAAAACGGTGCTGGTTCAGGGAGACGGTACGGAAGCGGACAAACCGCCCCGCGTCTTCGGGCACGTCGCCTTCCCCTTCGAGCAGGTCCGGGCAGCCGGAGCACAGGGAATCGTCATGCTGCAGGCGCGCGAAAACGTCGGCTATGTGCGCGCGGTATGCCGCCATGTCCACCCGGCCGCCGTGAAAAGTGAAACGGGGAATCGCGATATCGCGGATGTTGCAGCAGGGCTGGAGGGCGTCCGGCTCAAAATTGAGGTCGTTGAAGAGCATATTGCAAATTTTCATGGGCGACCTTTGTAAGCAGTCTCGTCACGAGAGGTGGGAAAGACGAAGGGGCTGTTCCTCCATATAGGAATACGGGCAAACGAGGCAAGTCCCATCTCAGAGAAAAGTGGGCGTGGGGGTCTGGGGCCGTGAGCAAGGGCATGTGAAAGGGCGGGAGCCGAAGCCCCCGCCCTTTTTTGCCGTACGGCGCGGAATCTTACTCTTCCGCTTCCGAGGCTTCGGCCTGCGCGGCCTTCAGGATATCGCCCAGGGTCTGGCCGCCGGCGTCGGAGGGGCCGGAGCGGAATTCCTTGGGTTTCTTGCGCTCTTCGTCGTCCTTCATTTGCTTGATGGACAGGCCGAGGCGGCGCTCTTCGGCGGAAACGTGGATGACTTTGGCCTGGATGGTCACGCCTTCCTTGAACATTTCAGCCGGCGTCTTGACCTTCTTGTTGCTGATTTCGGAGACGTGGATCAGGCCTTCAATGCCTTCTTCCACTTCCACGAACACGCCGAAGTCGGTGATGTTCGTGATCACGCCCTCAACCAGGCCGCCCACCGGATACTTGTTGGGCACGTAAGACCAAGGGTCTTCGGTGAGCTGCTTGACGCCCAGGGTGAACTTTTCGTTCTCCTGGTCCACGGTCAGCACCTTGGCCTGGACCATGTCGCCCACTTGGTAGGCTTCGTTGGGGTGGCGGATTTTTTTGGTCCAGCTGATATCGGACACATGGATGAGGCCGTCGATGCCGTCCTCGATGCCGATGAACATGCCGAATTCGGTGATGTTCTTGATGGCGCCCTCAAGGATGGTCCCTTCGGGGAATTTCTCGGCCACCACTTCCCACGGGTTGGGGCGAACCTGCTTCATGCCCAGGGAAATGCGCTTCTTGTCCTGGTCCACGCCGAGGATGATCACTTCCACTTCCTCGCCGACCTTGACCATCTGGGAGGGGTGGCGCAGCTTGCGGGTCCAGGACATTTCGGAAATGTGCACCAGACCTTCCACGCCGGGTTCCAGCTCCACGAAGGCGCCGTATTCCACCAGGTTGGTGACTTTGCCGTCGAGCTTCTTGCCGTCGGGGAACTTGGCCGTGATGTCCTGCCACGGATCGGGCACGAGCTGCTTCAGGCCGAGGGAGACCTTCTGGGTATCGCGATCGAAGGAAAGCACCTTGAGTTCCAGTTCCTGACCCAGAGTGACCAGTTCCTTGGGATGGCGGATGCGCTTCCAGGACATGTCGGTGATGTGCAGCAGGCCGTCCAGGCCGCCGAGGTCCACGAACACGCCGTATTCGGTGATGTTCTTGACTCGGCCCTTGACGATTTGCTCTTCGGACAGAGTGGAGAGCAGATCCTGACGCTTGGAATCGCGTTCTTCTTCCAGAAGCACGCGGCGCGACACGATGACGTTGCTGCGCCGGCGATTAATCTTCAGCACGCGGAACTCAAACTCCTGATTCACCAGGGCGTCCATGTCGGGCACGGGGCGCAGATCCACGTGCGAGCCGGGCAGGAAGGCTTCCACGCCGCCGAGATCGACGGTGTAGCCGCCTTTGATGCGGCGCATGATCCGGCCCTTGCAGGTGCCGTTCTTTTCCTGCACATCTTCGAGTTGATCGAAGAGCTGCATGCGCTTGGCCTTCTCGTAAGACAGCGTGATGGTGCCTTCCATCTCATTCTTGCGCACCACGAACACGTCCACGCGATCACCCACGCCGACCGCGAGTTCGCCTGCGGCGTCGCGGAATTCCGAGGCGGGGATCTGACCTTCCGACTTGAAGTTCACGTCCACGAGGATATGATCGTCGTCGATCCGGACGATTTCCCCTTTGACGATGGAACCCTCTTCCAGATCACCGAAATCCGGGTTCAGGTAGTTTTCCAGGGCGCTCTCAAAATTCATTTCCATTTCGGCGCCCGATTCCAGTTCCACGGTTGTTGACATACACGTCCTCCGACAGCATATTTGCCCGAAAAAATCAGGTCCGGACTGTTTATCAGAGAGTTCCCCGAAGCACAACAGGAAATCGGCCTCTTGCAAGGATTTCTTGCCGCGGGTTCTTTTTTCCCTTTTTGCCCGGCGGGGCCGGCGTCAACCCGTGAAGATCGCTGTAAAAAGGAAGGGAAGAGAAGGGCCACGCGGCGGCTGCGCCATGCCCGGTGCCTGAAACTCGGGCCGCCATCCATCCGTCGCGAATCCGGTCTCGTGACGACACCGTCTGCGAATCGCTTTCCCTTCTCCCTTTGCGCTTGCCTTTCTCCCGCCCCTCCGGTACGTCTTGTCGCATGGCCCGGCATCTGCCGGTCTTCACCTCGCGGAGCTCGCCGTGTCGTATATTCTGCACTTTTTTTTTCCGTTTCTCTCCTGGCTGAAAGGGTACTCCCGGGTTCACCTCAAAAAGGATGCCGCCGCCGGCCTCACTGTGGCCCTGGTGCTTGTGCCGCAATCCATGGCCAACGCCCAGCTGGCCGGGCTGCCCGCCTGGCACGGTCTGTACGCCGCTCTTTTGCCCGCTCTGGTCGGCGGGTTCTGGGGCTCGAGCAGACAGATGGTCACCGGCACCGTGGCGGTAACCTCCATGCTGGCCGCCGCCGCCCTGGAACCGCTGGCCGTGGCCGGGCCGGAGGGATACATCGCGGCCATGTCGCTGTTGACCCTGCTGGTGGGGGCGCTGCAACTGGGCTTCGGCCTGTTGCGCCTGGGCATGGTGGTGAACTTTCTTTCCTTGCCGGTACTGTGCGGTTTCACCAACGCCGCGGCCGTGCTCATCGCGGCTTCTCAACTCCCCAAGCTGTACGGCGTTTCCGTCGATTCCGCCGGGCGACAGTATGAAACCGTGCTGCGTACCCTGGAATCGGCCCTGACCTATACGCACGTGCCGTCGCTGCTCATGGCCCTGCTGGCCCTGGCGATCATCTGGGGGTGCGGCCGCTTTGCGCGGAGGCTGCCCGCCGTGCTGGTGGCCGTTGTGCTGACCACGTCCCTTTCCTGGTATCTCGGTTTCGAGCACAGGGCGGGCGGAGACATTCAGGATATCGCTTCGGAAAAGGTCCAGGTGCTGCTCATCCGCCTGAAACAGCTCGATATGGAAAGCAAGGCCCTGGGCCACGCCCTGACCGCCCTGGCTGCCAAACCCGTGCCCAACAAGGCCGTGGAACTGGAAATCGCCTTCCGTATGCAGGAACAACGCCTGCTGAACGAGCGCATCGTGCGCCAGATGGGCTTGATCCGCGAGCAACTGCGCCGCACCACGTTTGTGGCCGGGGAGGCTCCGGACGGCCGGCGCGTTTTTTACCTCAAGGGTGATCCGGGCTATCTTTCCGGCATTGCGTCCAAAGAAGCGCCGGATGCCGGGCTCGATTCTCCCTCCGCTTCCCAGGCCGCCTTGCCCGCCGTGGAAAGTCCGGGCGGCCAAACGTGGCGTTTGACGCTGGCCTCGGGCGCGCCGGATCTGCATTCCTTGCGTTTTTCGGCCGGCGGCACGGTGGTGGGGAATATTCCTTCCGGCTTGCCGAGCCTGACTTTTCCCGGTTTTTCCATGAACGACCTGATGCTTTTGCTGCCGCAAGCCGTGATCATTGCTTTCGTGGGGTTTGCGGAATCCATTTCCATCGCCAAGGCGGCCGCCTCCCGAGGGGGGTACCGCATCGATCCCAACCAGGAGTTGGTGGGGCAGGGGTTGGCGAACCTCGCCGGCGGCCTGACCCAGACCAGTCCGGTTTCCGGCTCGTTTTCCAGTTCCGCCGTGAACATGAACGCCGGGGCCGTGACCGGGGTTTCCTGTCTGTTCATCTCCTTGGGAGCGTTGGTCACGCTGCTGTTTCTTACCGGCGCGCTGTACCACCTGCCCCAGCCTGTGCTGGCGATCGTGGTTATGCGGGCCGTGACCAATTTGATCAATGTGGGCGAATTCCGGCGAATTTGGGCGGCCCGGCGCTCGGATGGGGTTATCGCCCTGATTACCCTCTGCGCCACCCTGTTTTTTGCCCCCAATCTCGACTACGGCATAGGCGTGGGCGTGATACTTTCGCTGGCCGCCTTTTTTTACCGCTCCATGCACCCGAAGATCACGTCCTTAAGCTGCGGGCCGGACAATACCCTGTGCGACGCGGCGCTGCACGGTCTTACCGAGTGCCGGCATATCGCCCTGGTCCATTTTCAGGGGCCGCTGTTTTTCGCCAACGCCGGGCTGTTGGAGGACCACATCCTGCATCGCATCGAGCACCAGAAAGATTTGCGCCACATCCATCTGGTCTGTTCGGGCATCACCCATATGGACGCTTCGGGCGAGGAATCCCTGGCTATGCTGGTGGAACGCGCGGCCCAGGCGCGCATCGACATAAGCTTCAGCGGCGTGATGGGCTCCGTGGCCCGGATGATGGCCCGCACCGGGATTCTGGCTATGGTCGGCCTGCAAAACATATTTTTGACCCCACGCGAGGCCGTGTGCGCCATCAACAAGCGCATCCGCCACGATGCCGGTTGCACGGACTGTCCCTTGACGCGCGTGTATTGCCAGCCGAGGGACGGTTCCTGCCTGGGCGTTCCGGACGATTTCGACGAGCCGGAAGCGGAAGAGGCCGGTCCCCGGCCGTAAAGCGTTCGAAAAACCGCGCCGGGCAAGGGAATCTTTCTCGTTGACATTCCCCCCGCCATTCCCTATTGCGGACCCTGAGGTGCGGCCCTGCGTCCGAACCGACGGAGTCATTTTGCATCGATTGTGCGTGGGGTGATGTGCCCGACAACCCTGAACAAGTGCGCAAGCGGGCGTCCGCGCAGCGGCCGCCGGGCGTTTTCGGCCAGAAATCGTCCTCAAGGAGCCAACTCATGACGGCATTTCGCAATATCAAAAACGTGCCTTACTATATGCCCGGCCCCGGCACCTTCGCCGGCCTCGGGGATCTGCTCGACGCCCGGCGCGGCGCGGGCGGCCCGGTGTTTTTCTACCTGGACCATTTCTTCCAGAACCAGGAATTGGCCAAGAACCTGCCCGCCAAGGCCGGGGACAAGGTCTTTTTCGTGGATTCCTCGGCCGAACCCACTGTGGAATATGTGGACACCCTGGCCGATGCCGCCAAAGCCGTGGGAACGGCGCCCTGTTGCGTGGTGGGTCTGGGCGGCGGCGTGACCCTGGACACGGCCAAGGCCGTGGCCAACCTGCTGACCAACCCCGGCAAGGCCGAGGAATACCAGGGCTGGGAGCTGGTCAAGAACCCGGCGATTTATAAAATCGGCATCCCGACCATTGCCGGCACCGGCGCGGAAGCCTCGCGCACCTGTGTGCTGACCAATGACCGCAAAAAGCTGAAGCTGGGCATGAACAGCGACTTCACCATGTTCGACCAGATCATTCTGGATCCTGAATTGACCCGCAGCGTGCCGCGCCGGGCCTATTTTTTCACCGGCATCGACACCTTCATGCATTGTTTCGAATCGCGGCGCGGCTCGTACCGCAACGTGGTTGTGGACGCCCTGGCCGGCGCGGCCCTAAATCTGTGCCACGAGGTGTTCCTGGGCGACAAGGATATGATGGAGCCGGAGAACCTGGAAAAGCTCATGGTCGCCTCCTACCTGGGCGGCATGGCCGCCGGCAACGTGGGCCTGGTGCATCCGTTCTCGGCCGGTCTCGGGGTTGTTTTGCACACGCCCCACGGTGTGGGCGGCTGCCATGTTCTGTCCGTGCTCGGTGAATTTTACCCCGAAGAGCAGGCTCAACTGACGGCCATGCTCAAAAAGCAGGGCATCACCCTGGAAAAGGGCCTGTGCAAGAACCTCACGGACGAGCAGTTCGATGCCCTCTACCAGGGCACCATCGTGCACGAGAAGCCCCTGATCAACGCCCTCGGCCCGGACTTCAAAAAGATCCTGACCAAGGAAAAAGTCATCAGTCTGTTCAAGCAGATGTAGGCAGGGGAGGGGAGAGAGAAGAGAAATCGGGGGAAGAAACCACAAGGGATTGACCCTCTTGATGTGTCTTCCCCCGGTACCCCCCCTTTTTTCTTATCCGCGATTGTGCTTTTGCGACCAAGTCTTATCTATACGCCGCCGGAGGCGGAACCCTTGCTTGAGCGCGAGTGCCGCGCGGCAAACGAGGGGGTCCGGGGGGAATCATTCCCCCCGGCCGCCGGAGGCGCACAACAGTTCTTCCCCAAGAGGTTTTTCATGGACCTTCAAGTCAATTTCAGCGGCCGGGCTCTCGATTACACCGAAGAGGAAATCGCGGTCGTCATCGATGCCCTGAAAACCGCCGATCCCCTCACTCAGGGGCGTTTTCAGCAGGCTTTTGAGGCCAAGTTCCGGGAATTCAACAACGTTCCCTATGCCTTTGCCATGATGAACGGCACCTGCGCCCTGGAAGTCGCGGCCCAGCTTTGCGCCTTCAAGCCGGGCGACGAGCTGATCATCCCGGCCCACACGTTCACGTCCTCGGCCTACCCCTTCGCCAAGAAGGGCGCCAAGCTGGTCTGGGCGGACGTGGATCTTGCCACCCGGGTCATCGACGCCAAGTGCATCGAGGCCGCGCTCACCCCGCGAACCAAAGCGGTGGTGGTGGTGCACCTGTACGGCTATGTGGCCGACATGCCCGCAATCATGGCCCTGGCGAAGAAACACAACTTCCTGGTCATCGAGGACGCCTGCCAGGCCATCGGCGCGGACATCGGCGGCACGCGGGCCGGGGCCTTCGGCGACTTCGGGATCTTCTCTTTCCACTCGCACAAGAACCTGACCACCTTGGGCGAGGGCGGTATGCTCACCGTTCGGGACGCGAAATACGCCAAAATCGTTCCCATGCTGCGCCACAACGGCCACTGCGCCTTCAGTTTCGACCGGCCCGACTACTGGCAGCCGGCCATGGGCAACGTGGACTTCCCCGAGCTGGACGGGGAGATCCTCTGGCCGAACAACTACTGCCTGGGTGAAGTGGAATGCGCCCTGGGGGCCAAGCAGCTTGGGCGCGTCGACGCCATCAACGCGGAAAAGCGCGCCCGGGCCCTGCGGTTCATCGACGCCCTGGCCGACTACCCGGAGCTGGAATTCCACCGTGTGGACACCACCCGGCACAACTACCACCTGTTGCCGGCGCGGATGGTCGACTCGGTGGAGCGCCGCGACGACTTCATCCGCCGCATGTTCAACGACAAGGGCGTGAAGTGCGTGGTCCAGTACTACCCCCTGAACCGCTATGACTTCTACAAGCGCCTGGGCTTGGGCGAAGCCGCGGTGCCCAATACCGACCTCTTCTTCGACCATATGATCTCCTTTCCCTTCCAGCACAACCTGAAGGAGTCGGAGTTCCAACACATGCTCGCGGCGACCAAGGAAATTCTGGACGCGCAGCGCAAGGGCAAATAGCGGGTGGTGTTCTGCCGCCGGGGGGAGGATGTTCCCCCGCTTTGAGACTCTGGAGGGTGTTGCCTTCCAGAGTCTCTGTTTTCCAAAATACCGTTGGGGCGTGCGGGGCCGGTGAGGCTGTACGGAAACCGGCAGCAGGGCGGGGCGGTATCCTTTGGGTCAATCGAGATCAATATTTCCCAATGAGATAAAAAAACTTGACACTCCGGGCATCTTCCACTATCTTTCCACTTCCCGATGCGGAAACAGCCGACTTCTTTCGGCGATGTTTGCATTCGGGTCATATCGCGGGGTGGAGCAGCTTGGTAGCTCGTCGGGCTCATAACCCGAAGGCCGTAGGTTCAAATCCTGCCCCCGCAACCAGAGAACACAGGCACTTATGAGAATACTTCATAAGTGCCTTTTTCTTTTTTCTACCCTACTTCTACCCTGAGCCTCACCTGTCTTGTATATCCAGTTGTTAAGTGCGAGCGGTCACAAAATCCAAGAATCGGTTTCATGAGAACTGAGATTCCGCCTCTCTCCGGCTTTCCCTAAAATCCCACTTGATGCCGAATTGCGGGCCTCTTCCCCGATGTGCCGAACTGCACACAACTTTTTTCTTCTTTTTCAAGCTCTCGTTCTTTCCAAAGATCCACGAACGCTATTCCCGCCTCAACCTTGTAACCAATGCGTTCCAGGTTTCTTTTAGCGGTGTCGAAACCCCTGGTGAGGCCGGTCCGCGATATTTTCACAGAAAACGAAGGTCGGCGCCGGTCTGCTGGTGGTGACCAATGGCCTTCGGTTCATGAAAAAATAATCGCCGCACACTGCACAGGGAGCCACAGGACTCTCTTTGCAGCACATCGTGAATTTGAGAAGCCGCTCAGCCCTGCATTTTGGATGCAAGCGTCTTTCTGGTAATTCCCAGGCGTCTGGCCGCTTCGCTTTTGTTGCCGCCGACACTTTCCACCGTCTGGGTAACAATGACCCGTTCGATTTCCTCAAGCGTCATGTCGGCGAAATTCACTCCAGGAGCCGCGTCGAACCCTTCGTCATCCAGAAGGCCGGGCGGCAGTTCCCGCTCGGTGATGTATTCCCCCATGAGCAAAACCACCGCGCGTTCCACAGTGTTCTCAAGCTCTCGCACATTGCCCGGCCAGGCGTATTTTACCAGCCTGTCCATAGTCCCCGGCGTGAAACCCTTCACTGTCTTTTCGTTTTTCACGGCATACCGCCTGAGGAAATGCGCGGCAAGAAGCGGAATGTCCTCGAACCGCTCCCGCAGAGGGGGTAGTTCAAGGGAAACCACATTGAGCCGGTAGTACAAGTCCTGCCTGAAACGTCCGTTTTCAACCTCTTCCTTGAGATTTTTGTTGGTCGCAGCCAAAATGCGGACATCCACCTTTATCGCCCGATCGCCGCCCACGCGCTGGATTTCCCGCTCCTGGATCGCCCGTAGCAGTTTGGCCTGCATGGACATGGGCATTTCGCCTATCTCATCCAAGAAAATCGTTCCACCGCTCGCGGCCAGAAAACGGCCTTCGCGCCGCTTTTCCGCACCCGTGAAAGCGCCTTTTTCATGTCCGAACAGTTCCGATTCCAGCAGGGTTTCCGTCAGGGCGGCGCAATTGACGGCGATATAGGGGCCACCCCGCCGTTTGCTGTTGGCGTGGATGAGCTTTGCCAGCAGCTCTTTGCCGGTGCCGGACTCGCCGTTGATCAGCACGGTGACTTCGGACGGAGCCACATTGGCCGCCATGTCCAAAATCCGGCGCATGGCCGGGCTCCGACCGATAATCCCGCTACTGTCCAGCCCTGAGGCGAGCATATCCCGCAGCGTCTTGTTTTCGTTGCGCAGGCTGGCATGATCCGCAGCCCTTTCCAGAGTGAGCTTCAACTCGTCAAAGTCCAAAGGCTTGGTCAGATAATCATATGCCCCGGATTTGATGGCTTCCACGGCGTTTTCAACGCCGGAATACGCGGTCATAATGAGGATGGGGATAGCCGGATTATACGCCTTGATCTCTTTCAGGGCTTCGATGCCGCTGACGCCGGTCATACGAACGTCCATAACCACAAGGTCAAAGGGCTCCGCTTTGCACAGAGCTATGGCGGTTTCTCCATCCTCCGCTCCGCTTGCCGCATACCCCCATTCCGAGAGCAGGGCGATCAGGGTCCGGCGGTGACTGTCGTCGTCGTCCACCACCAGCAGTTTGATCCGGGCGCTTCGTGTCATATTTCTTCCTTATGGAGCTTTCCGCATGGGAATGAGCAGCGTAAAGGCGCTTCCCGAGCCGGGAGCGCTTTTAACCGAAATGCCGCCGCCGTGCCCTTCGATGATTTGATGGACGATAGCCAACCCGAGGCCGGTGCCGGACGCCTTTGTCGTGAAGTACGGCGTGAAGATGGATGACTGAACCTCTTGCGACATCCCTTTGCCGTCATCTTTGACGCTCACGGCGCATGTGCTTTCATCGTCACCTATGCCGACGGTGATTTCCAGGTTGCCGCCCGGCTCCATGGCCTGCGCGGCGTTAAGGAAAAGATTGAGCAGAGCTTGGGTGAAGCGTTCCGCGTTTACGGAAACCGGCGGTAATGCTTCGTTCCTGGTGAAAGAGACGCGAATGCTCTTCGCCCGGATATCCGCATCGGCAAGCCGCAAGGCGCGGGCGATCACCTCATTGATGTTCGTATCGGCACATTTCATGGCGCTCGGTTTGGCGAACTCAAGCAGTTGCGACACCACGCGGTTCAGGCGGTCCGTTTCGGCGATCAGCATTCTCGCGGCTTCCTCCTCCGGGGCCGAAGAGCGCAGCTTCGCCGCCAGAAGCGTTGCGATCCCTTTGATGGAGCTGAGTGGATTGCGGATTTCATGCGCCACCCCGGCGGCCAGATTCCCGAGCGCGGCAAGTTTGTCGTTGTGCCGCGCCCGCGCCTGGAGCCGCTTCATCTCGGCAATGTCCCGCAGAATGAAAAGGTGGCCCAGAAAAAGGCCGTCTTCATCACGGATTTGCGAGGCGCTCACGCTGACGGGCGTGGTTCCGCCGTCCACGTGGAACTCCATTTCCTGCTCGAACACTTTTTGATTCCGGGCGAGAGCGTCAATGAGTTTTTTCCAGTCAAGGCCGGGAACGGCATGTATGGACGCGCCGACAGCCGTTCCTCTGCCCATATGCAGCATGGCGAGCGCCGTTTCATTGACCATGCCTATGTTTCCGCCCGGTTCGCAGGTGATAAGCCCAACAGGCAGGCTGGTCACGACTTCGGAGGCCAAGGCGCGGGTGTCTTTCAGCAGACGCCTTGAGCGCCGGTAGCCATCCGCCCAGAAAAGGGAAAAGAAGCTGCCGAGGGCCAGTATCGTGGCCACGGAGGCGGTCACCAAATTACTGAAACGATCTCTGGCCAGCATGGCCTCATAGGGCCCGTTGTCAAAGCCGATCAGGGCAAAACTGTGCGGGAAATCCTGGTCCGCCGGGCCGCGATCTCTCGTACTTCCGTCGTGTCCGTGCCCGGTCTTGTGAGGGCCTTCTGGATGATGATGATAGCCCGGAGCCGGGGAAAACTCCCGGTAAACTTCAAAAGCGTCACGGTCGGAGTCGTGGGTGATATGCCAGGCAATATTCTTGGACGGCTCGGCGGAAGGCAGCCTTTTCTTGGGGAGAGTTTTTCCCACCTCCTGGGGGTTGCTGTGCGCCAGGATGCGGCCATCTTCGTCAACAACGGCGATGTAGAGTATGTCCCGCTGCCGGGCGGTTTCCATGACAAACGGCTGTAAAATTTCCGCTTCTTCGCCGAGACCCATCCCTGTTTTCGTGGCCGCCTCCAAAGCCCAGATCAGCGCATCCGCCCGATCAAGAAAATTCTGGGTGATATGCTCCCGCTCCCGCTCCGTGCTCCGCCACGCGAGCACAATGATCGCCAGGGCCAGGATGGCGGAAAGGCCGACAACCAGCCGGGGAGAGAAGCCGAACAGCAAGCGCCGGGAGTATGCGGACAATTGAGGCAACCCGGCATCCGGCGCAGTGGATTTATGCATAGTGGACATGTGGCATATGAGTATTTTTTACTCAAACAGTCAAGGCGTCCGGGTAATTTTTAAGCGGGATGGAAAACGTAACATATGATCATATGTAAAATATATTTTTATTTCAATGTGTTGGCGCAACAAAAAAATCTGGCACGCTCCTTGCTTAAGGAAAAGCGTCCATCCACACAATAGGGCAAGGCGGGGCGGGATGGGGTTGTTGCTCCAGCCGTTGCGTAAATGCAGCAAATCAACCACAGGAGATTGTTATGAAAAAGATCATGATGACCACGGCGATGGCCCTTGCTCTCACGCTCGGTGTCGGCACAGCCGCTTACGCATGGCACGGACAGGCCGAACACTCCAACTCGCAATACCACGGAAGCGCCAGGCACTCTCAGGGAACGCAAACGCAGCAGCAGGGCCAGGAGCCCTCATTCAATCAGCACGGCGGCGGCCATGAGCAAGCGCAAAACAACAGCGCCATCCATGAATCGGAAAAAAACGACCCCAGGCACAGCGACAATTCCGGACATCGGTAATACAGCGCCTCTCAGGCACAGCGGCAGTGAAGACAAGGAGTAGCTGATGGGTATGCATCTCGCCGATTTCCCCCATGGAATGGGACTCGCCATGCTTTTTCTGGCGGCGGTGGTATTCATCAGTTACTTCATTTTTCAGAGATTCAGGCAAAAAGGCCGCAATGCCGATAAGCGGGACTCGTTGGAAATTCTCAAAAAGCGCCTCGCCACCGGTGAGATAACGCTGGATGAATTCAACACCATAAAACAGGTTCTCTAAACGGTATTCCCCCACGGAGAAAGATATATGAAGACGGCAAACTTTCGCAAGACAGCGGCAATACTGAGTGTAGTGGCGGTTCTGGGCACCGCGGGCGTGGCCGCGGCCAATCCGGCATACCACTCCTCGGCTCCTCTCAGTCAGGAGCAGATGACGAAAGCGCAGGAACTGATCTCCGCATACCGCACGGCGGTCGCCCCCCTGGAGCAGCAGGTGAACGCCAAGCAAGCCGAGCTTCAGGCGCTGTTGTACAGCGCCACGCCGGATAAATCCCGAATTGAAGCGATCAGCAAGGATATCGGCGCAATACAGGGGCAAATTTATGCATCCGAGGCTTCTCTCAACGCTCAACTCACCAAAGAGGGAATTCCGGTCGATGGCCCGCAGGGGAACCGGCAGATGGCGCACGGTTACGGCCACAGAGGCGGTCACGGCGGAGGGCATGGAGGCGGGCACTGGTAACAGGCGGCCAATCCCCCGGAAGTTTTCAGGCTGACGCCAAAACCATTGCGACAAAGAAGGCGGTATCCACAGTCGCCTTCTTTGTCGCAATGGTTTTGGGGCAAAAGGATAAACAATGAACTACCCCATGCATCAGAGACGCGAAAAGGGAGTTCACTTACGCAAACTCCCTTGGGGTGATTCTTTACTCGAAAATTGGTCGGGACGAGAGGATTTGAACCTCCGATCTCATGACCCCCAGTCATGCGCGTTAACCAAGCTACGCTACGTCCCGACGCGGAAGAGTTATCTACTCGGAACACGCCCTCGAGTCAACCCTCGGCATTCCTTTTTTTCGGGAAATGATCACGGGGGGCAGGGGGGCGCTTCGGGTTTCCGTATCTTCATCTCACCTCCCGCAAACAGGAAATCCCGAACCGGGGCTCACGGCCCCCGGCCCGGGATTGCGGATTTCCTGTTTGGTTCCGTTACCCGGTGATGCTCAACATGTCCAGGCGAACCTGCTCGTCGATGTAGACAGTGGTCGAGCCGTTGGTGGCGGTGTAGAAATCGCGCGTTGTGCCGTCGGCGCCTGTCAGGGTGACGATGTTGGTATGGTCGACGCTCCAGCCACCGCCCGAGAGGCGAATCAGATCGTCTCCGTCGCTGAGGATGCGGAGCGACTCCCCTCGCCCGGCGCCGGAGGCGTCGTTGGTCAGGGCGAGTACGTCGTTCAGACCGAGGGTGATTGTGTGCGCGCCGTCGCTCAGGTCCAGGCGCTCCATGCCGGTGATCTTTCCGGTATGATTGCGGAAGTCGAAGTCGCCCAACCCGGCGTCGAGTTTGAGCACATCGACGCCCGTGCCGCCGTGCAGGCTCGCCCCGCCGCTCATGGAGAATTTCGTCCCAAGCTCGATCCGGTCGTCGTCCTCACCCGCGTCGATGCGTTGGGTATACAAGTCGCCGCCGAAGGCGCCGTTGATGTGCAGCACATCGTTGCCTTTGCCGCCCATGATGCTCGTCGCGTAGCCGCCGATGTCGCCGTTGATGATTAAGGTGTCGTCGCCCGTACCCAGGTCGATGAGTGATTCATACACGGCCACACCACGGCCGGAGGCCTGGGTCGAGATCTCCAGAACGTCGTTGCCGGAGCCCATGTCGACGCTCGAGCCGTGCAAACCGTAAGCGTTGCCGCCATCCACATTGAGGACGACATGGTCGTCACCCGCGCCGGCAATGAGGCTGGACCTGTAAATCCCGTAGGCATCGCGCCCGGCATGTATGTCGAGGAACATCAGGTCGTCTCCCGCGCCGAGGGCCAGGCGGGTTCCGCCGCTTCTGTTTGCCCCGTCGATTCCTTGAGCCAGACCGTAAGCATCGACATCGGAGTGGATGCTGCCGCGCAGCAGGTCGTTGCCGTCGCCGAGGTCGACAACGGCTTTCTGGAGGCCGGCGGCCACCGCATCGACGCCGCTTGCGGAAACCTCGATGGTTACGACGTCGGCGCCGTTGCCGGTGGTCAAGGTTGCGTTGTTGACGCCGGCCGCGGCGGAAGACAGTGTTCCGGAGGAAGCGGCGACCAGGGCGATGGTGTCATTGCCGTCGCCGGCGGTCACCGAGCAGGATTGGTCATAGAGAGCGTGAACGGCGTAGGCGAAAGCATTTCCGCCGTCGGCGCGGGCCTCGATGCGCAGTTTGTCGTCGCCGGCGCCCATATCGACAAAGGCCGAGGTAACGCCGCAGGCCTCCGCCCTGGTACCAGCGATTGTCGCGAGGGCCTCGACCCGCAGGTCGGCGTCGTCGTTGCCGTCGCCCGCAGTGATGCGGGCGAAGCTGGCGATGCCATAGGCATTGAGTTCGGGCCGGCTGCCCACGGCCGAGACCGCGATGCGCAGGGTGTCGTCGCCTTCACCCAGATCGATCCGGCTGCTGTTGTGCATACCAAAGGCCAGCCAGCCCCATCCTTGCGCCGTGGCGGAGATGTCCACCAGATCGTCGCCTTTGCCCAGCAGGAGTGACGCTCCGTTGTTCATGCCGCCGGCGTTGTTGGTCGCGGTCGCCTGAAACGACACGGTGTCGTTGCCGTCCCCCATGTCGAGGGCGCCAGTGCTCAGAGCCTCAAGGGAGTTGCCTTCGCTCAGAGAGACGCGTATCAGGTCGTTCCCCGCCCCCATGTTGAAAGAGCTGTATCCGAACAAGCCATAGCCGCCTTGCGTGCTTTCGATGACAATCGAGTCATTGCCCGAGCCCATAGTGACCCTGCCGGACAGGCTGTACTGCGCGCCGGATATGGTGAGCAGGTTGTTGCCTTCCCCCATATTGATCGTACTGTCGGAGATGCCGTAGCCCGGGGCGTTCGTCAGGGTGATGTTCAGGGTATCGTCACCCGAGCCGGTAATAAACTCGGCTCTGTCCATGCCGTAGAGCGAAGCGCCGGAATTCCCCCGGACATTGATGTCCGCCCGGTTGTGGCCGTTGCCCAAATTGATGACGGCGTTGCTCACGCCCGCGCCGATCGTGCCGCCCCGAACGTTGATGGTCAGGGTGTCGTCGTTGTCGCCCGCGCTGAGAGAGGTGCGGGCGCCTCCGGTGACGTTGTAGTCACTGTGTATGCCATAAGCATACCGGCTCGCGCTCTCGGCGGCGATGGTCGCGACGTTGTTGCCGTCGCCCAGATTTATTTTGGCTCCGCCCGCCACGGTATAGGCGACTCCGCTCCACGATGTGCCGGTGGCTTTGCCGGCAAGATGCAACGTGTCGTTTCCGGCGCCCATGTCCAGCAGACCGCCGGAAACGGCATAGGCCCTGCCGTCGTTTGTTTCGGCGTTGATACAGACAACATCGTCGCCCGAACCCATGCGCGCGGAGGAGCCGGTTATCCCGAACGCCTGATTGCCGGAAACCCGGATGCGCAGGATGTCGTCGCCCGCGCCCATATCCAGCGAAGAGCCGGAAGCCAGGCCGACATCGCCGGTCCGGCGGACGAACGTATCGTCATGCGTCGTTGTGGCAAGCATGTATGATCCCGCGACCAGGCCCTCATGATATTCGCCGCCGAGGTCGTTGCGGCCGGCGGAGTCGTATGCCGTGCCGTTGACCACAACCACTTCAACATGCTTTGTGGTGCCGTCGCTGAGAGTGACGAGAATCCTGTCCACGATGGGGCCGCCGTCCGAAGGCCAATCGGCGGCATCAGGATCGGGAAAATACGAGAGGGAACCGTCGGGCATGAGCCGCGCCGTGCCGTAAGCGCCGTTGCCGACGGAGCGAATGGAGGCTCCGGCGGGAGGCTCCACGTTGACGCCGGGCGCCCAGGAGGCCGGGTCCGCCGCGTTGCCGTATGCGACAAGCCGATATTCGGGGTTGGTGGGCGGCTGGGGGCCGACCGGCGTTTCCGGTGACTCGGCTGAGCCGGCCGCGACAAGACCTGTCGGCAGGAAGTTGTCCCGCATGGAAAGAACGGTGGGGCCGTCCGTGCCGGCGGCACCGACCGCGAACCTGTCCACGCCGCCGATCAGGTGCCCGGCGGCATCGTTATAGTCGCCTCCCCCCCCGGAGGGCGGTGACGCGACGGGGCCCATGGCCGTGACCAGCTCCGGGCTGTATGTATTGAAGAAATCTTTGCCGCTCAGCGCCGTGCCGTCGGGCAGGACGAATTCGATTCCGATATCGCCATGGGAAGGCGCAAAGAAGCTTTCAACAATAGTCGGGGCTCCCGCGACCGGGTGGATGACCAGCGCATCGCCCTCCTTTGTGAAGAGCGCCCGGGCCGGGTCAAAGTCAAAAAAAAGCTTGCCGTTTGAGACGGCAGCCATTGAAAACCGCCCCCCCTGAAATAAAATCTGCCGTGGCATGAGTGACTCCCCATTTGAGTTCTCCGCCGACTCTCCCCCCCGGGATAGTGGCGAATGATGAAATGAAACTTAACAAGTCAAGTATGATTTTTGTCGGCAAGAGTCAACTTCCTAAGTTGCTTTTGTGGGGTATCAATATGCAACACCCTTAAATGGCAGAGAATTTAAAACAGGACTATATCCTATGGTTATCGGGCGAGTGCTGCGAAAGGGGGCCTTCCGGAACGGACGCAAAAAAGGCCCCCTCACAAAAGGGGGCCGGAAATGCGGGACAGCCGCTCGGGCTCACTTGTTCATGACATTCAGGAAGTCGGCGTTGCTTTTGGTGCCGCGCATCTTGTCGAGCAGGAATTCCATGCTGTCGATGGGGCTCATGGGCGCGAGAATCTTGCGCAGGATCCAGACCCGGTTGAGCACCTCGTCGGGCAGGAGCAGTTCTTCTTTGCGGGTGCCCGTACGGTTGATGTCGATGGCCGGGAAGACCCGCTTTTCGGACAGGTGGCGATCCAGGTAAATTTCCATGTTGCCGGTGCCCTTGAACTCTTCAAAGATGACTTCGTCCATGCGCGAGCCGGTGTCGATCAGGGCCGTGGCGATAATGGTCAGGCTGCCGCCTTCCTCGATATTCCGGGCCGCGCCGAAAAAGCGCTTGGGTCGCTGCAGGGCGTTGGCGTCCAGGCCGCCGGTCAGCACCCGGCCGGAGGAGGGCGTCACGGCGTTGTAGGCCCGGCCCAGGCGGGTGATGGAGTCGAGCAGGATAACCACGTCTCGCTTGCGTTCCACCAGGCGTTTGGCCTTTTCCAGGACCATTTCGCAGACCTGCACGTGGCGTTGCGGCGGTTCGTCGAAGGTGGAGGAAATGACCTCCGCGTTCTTGACGGTGCGCTCCATGTCCGTCACTTCCTCGGGCCGCTCGTCGATAAGCAGCACGATCAGATAGACATCCGGGTTGTTGGCGTTGATGGCGTTGGCCAGGGTTTGGAGCAGAATGGTCTTGCCGGTGCGCGGCGGGGCCACGATAATTCCGCGCTGACCACAGCCCACCGGGGCCATCAGATCGATCACCCGGCCGGAAAAGGACTTCTCGCCGTTTTCCATGATCATACGGCGATCCGGGTAGATCGGGGTCAGGTTGTCGAACAAAACAAGATTTTTGGCGTTGGCCGGGGGCTCAAAGCCGATTTCGTTGACCTTCAGCAGGGCGAAATAACGTTCGCCCTCTTTGGGAGGGCGAATCTGCCCGGAAACAACATCGCCCTTACGCAGGGAGAAGCGCCGGATCTGGGAGGGCGAGACGTAAATGTCGTCCGGCCCCGGCATATAACTGCACAAAGGCGAGCGCAGAAACCCGAACCCGTCGGGTAGAATCTCCAGCACGCCGTCGCCGTAAATGGCCCCGTTCTGTGACGCGCAGTTTTGCAGCAGGGCGAAGATCAACTCCTGCTTGCGCATGGAACTCGCGTTCTCCACATTGTAGGAGTCCGCAAGGGTCATGAGTTCGACCATGCTTTTGGTCTTCAACTCGGAAAGATTCATTCCTTCCTGTTCCAGAACGGGCTCGACGACCGTCTCGGCGACGGTTTCCGCGGGGGGGGCGCTTTTCTTTTTTCGCATACAAAGAGGGGTGAAAGGTTAGGAATAAACCGGCCCGCGTACGATACCTGTGTCTTGCGTCGGACAAAACAGCACAAGAGCCGGTGTCGGCCTGCGGGAAAATGATGTCTGGGGTATATAAAAACGGGAAATCGGCTTTTTGCGGAAAGCCTCTGGCTGATTAGCCCAAGTCGCCCCGGATGGCAAGGGGGTTTATTCGTTTTTTTCGTCTTTCTTCAGGACATCGGCGAAAAAGGACTCGATCTCGGTCTTGATCTCGTCCGCCTCTCGCTCCAGCACACAGCCCAATTCGGAGACGACCAAGCCCATGGCCTGCTCCAGCAGGCGCCGTTCACCGAATGAAAGATCTTTTTCCGCGCCGATCAATATGAGCTCTTTGAGCACATGGCCCACATCGAACAGGGAGGAACTTTTCAGCCGCTCGGTATATTCGCGGTAGCGGCGGTTCCAGTTCTGCCCGGTATAGCCGCTGAAGCCGGAGCGATCCCGCATGAAGGCCATCACGTCTTCGGCTTCCTTACGGGAACACAAGCGCCGCAAGCCCACGGAATCGGCGTTTTTGACCGGCACCATGACCGTGATGTTGTTGGTCGGAATACGGATGATATAGAACTCCGCGGTCATACCGCCGATTTCCTGCCTTTCAAGACGCTCGACGATACCGACGCCTTGAGCCGGATAAACGACAATTTGACCGGAGGAAAACACCTGGGCGCTCCTGAAACGAATTGTAAGGGGAGACAAGGGAAGGGCGGCCGGTTCGAGAGCCGGCGCGCGGCGAATCTTCCTTGGGTTCAACAACCATACTCGAAATGGACGAGGGAGTCCAGTATGGGGCGTCCGGCTCCGGCTCAGCCCGGAAGCTCCGCGGCAAAGCCGTTGCAGATCTGTTGCGCGGCGGCGAAATCCCCCCGGGCCAGCGTCTCCACGCCGTCGCACACGGCCTGAAGAACTTCCTCCACCAGGGGGCGCTCGGCGGAAGCGAACCGCCCGAGAACAAAAGAGGCGCCGTCAGACCCGGCCGGCTTGCCGATGCCGAGGCGCAGCCGGTAATATTCCGGGGTTCCGGCATGAAGGTCAATGGATTTCAGCCCGTTGTGCCCGGCGTTGCCGCCGCCTTTTTTCAGGCGCATACGCCCGAGGGGCAGGTCCAACTCGTCATGCAGCACCAGCAGGCCGGCAGCATCAAGGTTGTAGTAGTCCAGAACCCGGCGCACGGCCTCGCCGCTTTTGTTCATATAGGTGAGGGGCTTGAGCAGGAATATCCGTTGCGGCCCGTGGGGGCCGGGGGCCACTCCCTTATACAGCTCGAATGGATCTTTGCGGGACGAAACGAGCGAAGCGGCTCCCAGAGGTCCCCAGGCCCGCAGCAGGGCATCGATGCCCAGAAAGCCGAAATTATGGCGGGTCGCCTCGTATTCGCGCCCCGGGTTGCCGAGACCGGCGATAAGTTCAAGCGTGGACATGCGTGGACCTCATAATATCGGCGCGGCCGGACGCGCCGGGTGCCCGGAACGAAACGGCCCCGAAAAACGGGGCCGTTTCCTGGAGCATATCGCGGCAGAGCCTAGATGTCGCCTTCCTCGGCCTTGTCGCTGCCGGGGGCGAGCACGCTGATGATCGCGTAGTTGGTGGTGTACGCGGCGCGCACGCCTTCGGGCATGGCCAGATCCGCCACACGCAGACCCTGGTTCACGTCCAGGCCGGAGATATCCACGGTGATCTTCTTGGGCAGGGTCTCGGGCTTGCTGAGCACCTCGATGATCTCGCGGTACGTTTCCAGTTTGCCGCCCAGCTTGGTACCCTTGGCGGTGCCCACGAATTCGAGGGCCACCTTGAGCTTGAGCTCCTTGTTCAGGTCCACGCCGTAGAAGTCCACGTGCTGGAAGCGTTTTTTGGTCGGGTAGTATTCCACGTCCCAGACCAGGCAGGGGTGGGGCGTCTTCTTGCCGTTATCGTCGATGACCAGGTCGAACACCGTGGTCCGGCCGGCCGAGGCATACAGCTTGGTCAGGGCGGGCTCGTCCACCTGCACCGGTTTACTTTCGCCTTTGGCGTTGTAGAAGACGGCCGGAATAAGCCCGGCGGCGCGCAGTTTGCGGCCGGCGCCTTTGCCGGTCTGGGTGCGCACAGTGGCGGCAAGGGTAAGACGTTGGGACATGTTCGTTCTCCTTCTGGGATCCTCAGCCATGACAAATGCCGTTGCTGACGGATGCGCCCTTAGACAAAGAGCACACTGACGGAGGATTCTGTATGAATGTTGTGAATGGCTTTTGCCAGAAGACCGGCTACGGAAAGAACCTTGATCTTCGGGCACTTGGTCGGTTTATCCCCCAGCGGGATGGTGTCTGTGACCAAAATTTGCGTGAAAACGGACTCGTCCAGGCGCTGCAGGGCCGGGCCGGAAAGCACCGCGTGAGTGGCGCAGGCCATGACTTCTTTGGCGCCGTTGTCCAGAAGAACCTTGCCGGCCGCGACCATTGTGCCGGCCGTGTCGATCATGTCGTCCACGACCACGGCGGTCTTGCCCGTGACATCGCCGATAAGGTGCATGGCCGAGGCCTGGTTGGGGCGATCCCGGCGCTTGTCGATAATCGCGAGCCCCGCGCCCAGACGCTTGGCATACGAGCGGGCGCGTTCCACCCCGCCGGCGTCCGGAGACACCATGACCACTTCGGAGGAAGCCTCCTGCCGGATGGCTTCCAGAAGCACGGGCTGGGCGAACAGGTTGTCGACGGGCACGTCGAAGAAGCCCTGGATCTGCCCGGCATGGAGGTCAACGGTGACCACCCGGTCCACGCCCGCCGTTTCGAGAAAGTCCGCCACCAGCTTGGCGCTGATGGGCGCGCGCGGGCTGACCTTGCGGTCCTGGCGCGAGTAGCCGTAGTAGGGCACCACGGCGGTGACCCGGCCGGCGCTGGCGCGTTTGAGCGCGTCGAGCATCAGGCAGAGTTGCATGAGGGTGAAGTTGGCGGGGGCGGAAGTGGGTTGGATGACGAACACGTCGTCGCCGCGCACGTTGTCGCCGATCTCGATGCGGATTTCCCCGTCGCTGAAGGTTTCGCACATGGTCGGCGTGAGCCGGCAGCCCAGATGGTTACAGATGGCCGTGGCCAGCTCCGGGTTTGACGTGCCGGTGAGAATCTTCAGGTTGCCGTACATGCTTGTGACCGCCCGTTGTAGGAAATGATGGGACCGCACTGAAAAAGCGTCGCCCCCGCAGCATATGCGGCGGCGACGCCTATGTTCTTTATGGCAGGGGCGGGAGGACTCGAACCCACGAATGACGGGACCAAAACCCGTTGCCTTACCAACTTGGCTACACCCCTGCAAGGTGGCCGGTTTTACGCTCCGGCGAAGCGTACGACATATGCCCGGCAGGGCAACGCCGCCGCGGCCCGCTCGGCCCGCTCTTTTTCGGTGAAAACCCCGAAAACGCTCGACCCCGAACCGCTCATGCGGGCGACCTCGGCCCCGTGTTCCAAAAGCCCGGCACGAATGCCCGCAAGCTCCGGAAAGGCGCGAAAAACAGGCCCTTCCAGGTCGTTTTCCGGGTTCGCCCCGCAAGAGAAGTTGGTATTATCTTCGGGAACGTCCCTTGTCAAGAAATTTGTCTCGGAATTTTCATTTTTCTCCCGCTCCGCGTCCAGGGCGGCGAAGGCCCAGGCCGTGGATACGGCAACAGCCGGGCAGGCCAGGACGATATACCGCCCGGCCAAAGGGTTGGGGACTTCCCGCAGGCGCTCGCCAATGCCGCCGGCCAGGGCGGGCCGGTTCAGGAGGAAAAAAGGCACGTCGGCGCCGACCTTGGCGGCCAAGGCGTTGAGAGCCTCGGGAGCAAGCGGGGTACGCCCGTTTTCTTTCGCCCAGCTCTGGAGGTGGAGCAGGAGCCCGGCCGCGTTGGCGCTGCCCCCGCCAAGGCCGGCGCCGTGAGGCACACCCTTGATCAGGGTCAGGTCCAGGTCCGGGGCCGCGCCCAGGGCTTCGCGCCACAGGGAATAGGCGGCGGTCAGAGTGTTGCGCTCCGGGTCGATGCCGGGCTCGGCGCACCGCACCCGCAGACCGGGGTTCGTGCCGGGGCTGATGCGCAGTTCGTCGTGGGGCTCGTCCAGGGGAATGAACAGGGTTTCCAGATTGTGGTAGCCGTCGGCCCGCCGGGGGCCGATGCGCAGGAACCGATTGATCTTGCAGCCGGTGCGAATGACGACGGGCGCGCTCATCGCCGCCATGACCGGCCGCGTAGGTTGAAGCGCTGCGCCCCGCTGTACGTCATGTGATTCGGCTCGCAACTACCCGGAAGGATGAGATGGAAAGAACTTTCCCAGGCCAGGGTTATGGGTTCGGCGGAGAGAGCCCCGACATCGCCCCGCAACGTGACGGCCCCCCCGTGCTCTCCGGGGGGAATCCGTAACTCCCCAAGGTTCCCGGCCTCTTCTAGGTGCCGCAGAGAAACACGTATACCGGCGTCGTCGGACAATTCGGCGTGAATGAGGGGAGGCCCCGCCACGTCCACAGAGACCGGCCCGACGTTGCGAAGGGCGAACTCCACTTCGACGGCATGTTCTTCTGGAATATGCCTGACTGCGCTCGGTTGGACCACCAGGCCCAGGCTGATCTCTGGCTGGGCGCGCAACACAGAGGCCCGGAGCGCATCCAGGCGGGCATAGATTTTCTTGAGATGGGCGATGGTTTCCGGCGAATGTTTCTCGAATCCGGAGAATCGTTTGAATGTCGAGCGTCGCGCATCCTGATACGAGACGGTGGTATATCCCGCCTTCGGCAATACGGCGCTGCCCGGAGCATCAAGAAAGAGGGGATCGCGCAGAAGCTCCACGAGAGCGGCAAGTTCCTCGGCCGGGGCGGGTCCTCTGAAGATCCCCACGCAGGGCGGGTTGTCGGGCGAGCGGTCATTGCCGCTGATAAGGAGCGAAACCGTGCCGTTGCGGAATACCCTCAGGCCGGTGCCGGAGCAGGAACTGCAATCGCGAAAGTGGTTGTACGTTATTTCCTGGAACGGTTCCGGCCTTGGTTCCGCCGAGACGGCCGAAGCATACAGGCATACCGCCGCGACGAGCCATGCCGACAAACCGCGCATGATTAGTCCGCCAGGATTTCCACGGTCAGGTTGCTGTTGGTGTAGACGCAGATCTCGGCCGCGATACTCATGGCCGCGCGGGCCACGGCCTCGGCGTCGAGCGTGTCGTCGTGGCGGAGCAGGGCCCGGGCCGCCGCGAGGGCGTACGGGCCGCCGCTGCCGATGGCCGCCGCGCCGTCGTCCGGCTCGATGACATCGCCGGTGCCGGAGAGGATCAGAATGTGCTCCTTGTCCGCGACCAGGAGCATGGCTTCGAGCCGGCGCAGGTATTTGTCCTTGCGCCAGTCCTTGGCCATTTCCACGGCGGCGCGCAACAACTGCCCGCCGTGCTCTTCCAGCTTGGCCTCAAAGCGCTCGAACAGGGTGAAGGCGTCGGCCGTGGAGCCGGCAAACCCGGCCAGGATCTTGTCCTTGTGCAGCCGGCGGACTTTTTTGGCCGTATGTTTCATGACCACGGCCTGGCCCATGGTCACCTGCCCGTCGCCGGCCATGCAGACCGCGTCGCCCCGGCGCACGGCCCGACTGGTGGTGCCTCGCAGTTCCATATAGGTACCCTACTACCAGTATTGTTTGCGTTCTTTATAGATGGCGTCGAAGCGCTCCAGCTCCCGCTTGTCGTCCGGCCCCTGGGCCGCGCCGCGGGCTTTTTCCAGAAACTGCTCGGTACGGTCGGCATTGTTCATATACAGCGCGGAATAGGCCATGTGCAGGTTGGCCAGGAACATCTGCCGCCGCTGGGCCAGATAGCGGGCCAGATAGTCGTGCAGTTCCGGATCTTCCGGCTCGTCGCGGAGCACCCGGCGAATGGCCTGGATGGCCTCCTCGGTTCTGCCCGCATCGGCCAGGATGCGCGAGTAATAGAACTGAGCCATAGTATCGTCGCGATCCATACGCACGGCTTTCTCCAGAAGCTGGATGCCCTTGTCGCGATCGCCCTTGGTATAATGGAAGATGCCGGCTTCGCGGACGATCAACTCGTCGTTGGGAGCGCAGGCGAGCGCCTCGTCAAATGCCTGGCGGGCGTCGTTGATTCGGTTCTGTCGGGCGGCCAGGATGCCCGTGCCCATGAGGGCGATGCAGCGGTTCGGGCCTTTCACCTGGACGGCGAAGGCCTGGGCTGCCGGGGCGGGGTCGCCGTAGCGGGCGCGCACCAAAGCCTGGACGCGCAGGAAGCGGGTGTCGTCGTCCTTGCGGTTCTGGACGGCGGCCGGCATCTGGCGGACGCGCAGGCCCATGTCGTGCATACGCTCCACCAGGCCGGGGTGGGTGGAAAGGTAGGAGGGAATCTTGCTGCCCATGAGCCATTGCTTCTTACTCATTTTGGCGAAAGCGCCTTCCATGCCCGTGGGGGCAAAGCCCGCCTTGACCAGGTAGCTCATGCCCACCTGGTCGGCATCGTTCTCGTCGGTGCGGCTGTAATCGAGCATGGCGGCCTGCGCCCCGGCCATGGAGCCGGCCATAGCCGCCTCGCCGCCTTCTCCGCCGAGAAAGGCCCCGGCGAGCACGCCGAGCAGGGAGAGAATGCCTACCCACTGGGATTTTTCAATGCGCGAGGCGATATGCCGCTGGGTGACGTGGGCCAGTTCGTGGCCGAGCACGCCCGCCAACTCCGACTCGTGCTCCAGGGACAAGATCAGCCCGGTATGCACGAACACGTAACCGCCGGGAACGGCAAAGGCGTTGAGGGAGTTCTCCCGCAGCACGCTCACCCGGAAAGGGAACGGCCGGGGCGGCATGACCTTGACCATGCGCTGCACGATGCCGTCCACATAGCGGACCACTTCCGGATCCTGAACCAGGGGCATCCGCGAGCGGATCAGCACGTTGAACTTGCTGCCCAGTTCCATCTCGTCCTTGATGGTAAACTCGCCGAAGGCCCGCGCCGGCAGAGGCAGAAGAACCTGCCCGACCGTGAAGGCGGCCAGGACGGCACAAGCCCAGGCTTTGCGCCAGATGCTCAGGCTATGTCCCATACGACTCCTCCGGGCGTGTCGCGCACATCCACGCCGAGGGCGGCAAGTTCCGCGCGCACGGCGTCGGCCGCGGCGAAGTCTTTGGCCGCCTTGGCCTGGTTTCTGGTTTCCATAAGTTGTTCCACCCGGGCGGTGTCGATACCCTTGCGGGCGATCCGGCCGGCGCGCAGATTCGTCAGAAACGCGGCCGGTTCCTGTTGCCACAACCCCAGGACCACGCCGAGAGCCAGAATTTCCTTATGGATATCGCCGAGTAGTTCCCGGCCGCCGGCGTTCTTGCGCAGGGCCTTGTCGTCCAGAATACGCCCGGCGAGGCGGAACAGCCCGTTGGCGTGGCCGAGGGCGGCGGCGGTGTTCAGGTCGTCGTCCAGGGCCTCGTTACGGGCCGCGGCCAAGGTTTCGAACTCGGCGCGCGCCTCCGGCGCAAGCTTGCCTCCGGCCGGGGCGGGCAAGGCCAACTCGGCCGTCAAGCGGGCCAAGGTCTCGTACTGCCGCTTGGCGTTCTTTTCAGCATCCTCCATGCCGGCGGCGGAAAAGTCGATGGGGCTGCGGTAGTGCCGGCTGAGCAGGAACAGGCGCAGGACTTCAGGCTCCCAGCTTTGCAGGATGTCCCGAATGGTCTTGAAGTTGCCCAGGGATTTGGACATTTTTTCCGAGTCGATCTGGACGAAGCCGTTATGCACCCAGAACTTGGCGAATTCCTTGCCCGTGGCGGCCTCGGTCTGGGCGATCTCGTTCTCGTGGTGCGGGAAGATCAGATCCTGCCCGCCGCCGTGGATGTCCAGGGGCAGGGGCAGATGTTTTTCGCTCATGGCCGAGCACTCGATGTGCCAGCCCGGCCGGCCCGGCCCCCAGGGGCTTTCCCAGGAGGGCTCGCCCGGTTTGGCGCCCTTCCAGAGGGCGAAGTCCAGAGGGTCTTCTTTTTCCTCGCCGGGCGCGACCCTGGCTCCGGCCTGGAGTTCGTCGAGGCTCCGGCCGGAAAGTTTGCCGTAGGAAGGGAAACTGCGCACTCGGAAATACACGTCGCCCGAGGGCGTGGAGTAGGCGTGGCCCTTGGCGATCAGATTCTCACACAGGGCGATCATGTCCGGGATGTGCTCGGTGGCCTTGGGCTCGACAGTCGCCCGCAACACGCTCAGGCGGTCCATGTCCTCATGGAAGGCCGCGATGTAGCGCGCGGCGATTTCCTCGCTCCGCACGCCGTCCTTGTTGGCCCGGTTGATGATCTTGTCGTCCACGTCGGTGAAGTTGCGCACGAAGGAAACATCCAGGCCGAGATCGCGCAGCCGGCGGACCAGAACGTCGAAGACCACGGCCGAGCGGGCGTGGCCGATATGGCAGAGATCGTAGGCCGTGATGCCGCAGGCGTACAGGCCGACCTTGCCGGGCCTGATCGGGGTGAAGGGTTCCTTCTTGCGGGTCAGGGTATTGTACAACTGCATCGGAGCTCCGGGGATGTTCAGGTGACGGCGGGGCGCCACGCTTCCCCCTTCGGACGGGAGCGTTCCCGCCCGAAAGGCGAGGGGATCAGGCCTGGGCGGATGCGTCGATGCGCTCGATCCGGCGCTGGTGCCTGCCGCCCGCGAAGGGAGTGGAAAGAAAGATGTCGGCCAGGGCGCAGGCCAGGCCCGGCGCGGTGATCCGCTCACCTAGGCAGAGCACGTTGGCGTCGTTGTGGGCGCGGGTGGCCTCGGCGTGGAACTCGTGCGTGCACAGGGCGGCGCGGATGCCTCGCCTGCGGTTCGCCGTGATCGACATGCCGATGCCCGTGCCGCAAACCAGAATGCCATAGCCTTCAGTGGCCAGAACCTCGTCGCAGAGGCGATGGGCGAAGTCGGGGTAGTCGCAGCTTTCCTTGCCGTGCGCGCCCAGATCCACGGCTTCCAGGCCCTTGGCTGTGAGGTGCTCGAGCAGGGCCTGCTTGAGGGCGAAGCCGGCGTGGTCCGAGGCCAGGTAAACGCGACGGGTGATCATGCGAGCTCCTTTAGATATCCGCTTCCGGCAGTTCTTTTTGTTGGGTGCCCGGCGGCAGGGCGAGCTCAAGCTGCGCCCCGACGAAAGGGGAGGGTGGAAAGTCCAGGCTGCGCACCACAATCAGGGCTTCCGGCCCCTGCGGGTGGATGATCCGTACCCGGCGCGGCCGCATCGGGTCGTCGGATTCCGGCTCAAAGGAGAGAACCCAGCCGCCCTCCTGCCGCCAGGAAACCGGAAATCCCTGGGGCGACAACTCCAGGATGCCCGCGAGGGAAGCGCCCTGCGTGCGGAAAGCGAACCCGGCCGGCGTGGGCGAAGCCTGCGGCGCTTCCCCGGCTTGCGGCAGGAACAGGGAGCCGCCCCGGCCGGTAAGGATCAGGGAAAGATCGTGCAAAGTCAGGGGAATAGGCACGCCGAAGGCGCTGAGGGCGCGGTTTTCCCGGGTGTGGAAGTAGGCGGTTTTTTCGTCCGGGTTGTAGGCCGTGAATTTGTCGCTGCCCTCGCGGATTTTGGCCACCACCGTGCCCACCCCGGCGGTCAGGTCCAGGCGCAGGGGGTAGGGGGTGCGGCCGTTGCCCCAGAGCAGGGAAGAAACCCGGACGGATTCCCCCTTGGCGTCCGTATAGCGCAGCACCGCGCCGAGGCGGAAGGGCCGGGCCGCGTTTTCCTCGGCCTTGGCCCGGGCCGCGTAGGCCGTCCAGACCGCGGCCGCGTCCTTGGGCGTGGCGGAAGATTCAGGGCCCTGCCGGGGCGTGCAGGCGGTCTGTGTCAGCAGCAGCAGGAGCAGAAGCGGAAAAAGGCGGCGCATGGATGGGGTACCGTCACTTGGAGAGATTCTTGATTTTTTGGTGAATGTCGTCGGCATTGGTCGGGTTACGCTTCAATGCCTCGTTCCAGCCCTTCAGGGCCTCGGTCTTCTTCTTCAGGGCCAGGGCGATGTCGCCGTAATGCTCCCAGATGGTCGGATCATCCCCGCCCAGTTCGATGCAGCGGCGGATGGACTTCCAGGCGTCCTCGAAATGGCCCATGCGGTACTGCACCCAGGCCAGGGAGTCGACGATGTAGTCCTCGTCCGGGGTCACGGCCAGGGCGCGGTTGACCAGTTCCAGGGCGCGGGGCAGATTCTTGTTTTCCTCCGCCAGGGTGTAGCCGATGTAGTTCAGGGCTTTGGCGTGACGGGGGTTCTTGGCGATCACCCGTTCCATCACGGCCACGGCCGCGTCCTTGTTGCCCGCCTCGCTCTGAATGTGGCCGAGAGAGAAGAGAATGTCCTCGTCCTCCGGGTAGAGCTTGAGAGCTTCTTCCATCAGCTTTTCGGCATCGGCGGTACGATTCTGCCGGACCAGGGCGTAGGCTTCCACACCCCAGAATTCTTTTGTGTCCGGGCTTTGCTTCCGGGCTTCGGCAACGACCTTCTCGGCATCGGCGAACCGTTCGGCGTCGAGAAGGATGTTGGCCTCGCGCAGCTTGGCCCGCACGTACAGCGGGCTTTTCGGCGGAATGGAACGCAGCAGGGCCAGGGCTCCCTCCGCGTCGCCGGAGATGCGGAACTCCACGATGGAGCGGTAATAGGCCGCTTCGTCCGGGTCGGCGCCGCCTTTGGCTGCTTCCTGAATCAGGTCCAGGGCTTCTTTGTTGTAGCCCTCGTCGGCGAAGAGCAGGGCGGCCTGGAGGCGGAAAGCGCCTTGATCCGGAACCCGGTTCAAGGTCTGGACGGCCGCGCGGGGCTTTTTGTCTTTCAGTTGCAGGGCGATGATCCGGTACCAGAGGTCCAGACTTTCCGGCATGAGCTCGGCGGCCCGTTTGTACGCTTCCAGGGCCTCGTAGAAGCGACCGTTGCGCTCGGCCAGCAGGGCCGCCTCAATCCAGGCCTGGGCGTATTCCGGGAACTTGCGCACCAGAGTCTTGAGCACCCCGGCGGCGTCCCTGTCCTTGCCCGCGCCGGCCAGCACCCTGGCCCGAAAGAGCATGGCCTGGGCCGACTGGGTGTCGGACGTGTTTTTGTCCAGCAGTTCCAGGGCCTTTTCGGGGGAGCCGATTTTCAGGTAGAGGCGGATCAGTTCCTGGCGGACTTCGTTGTGCCCGGGCTTGGCCTTCAGGTGCGCTTCAAGACCCTGTACGGCTTCGTCGTCCCGGCCGGACTCGCTCAAGGATCCGGCCAGAAGCACCGTGAGTTGTTCGTCGCCGGGGTACAGGGCCAGGCCGCGCCGGCAGACCTCGACGGCGGCCTTGAAATCGCCGCCGGCCAGCAGGATGGTGGCCCCGTCCTGAAAAATGGGCAGGGCGGTGTCGTGCCGCAAAAGCCCTTGCAGCGCTTCGCCCGCCAGGCGGTCGTTGTTCTGGTACATGGCCTCGGACAAAAGCAGGTAGTAGTAGACGTGCTCGGCTTCCGGGCTGAGATTCCATTTGACCGCCGGCTCGGCGGCCGGAACCCGCGCGGCCGGGTAGAAACAGCCCACCAGGGCGAACAGGCAGGCCGGGGCCAGAAAGGCTCGCGCGCCGCGCCACAGGCCGCTCTTCCGGGGGGCGGGAGAAAAGGCCGGGAAGGCCGCGCGCAGGCGGGGGAGCAGTCGAACCGGGGCCACGGCATAAACATACCGGCCCGCTTTCGTGAGTGTGGCCATTATGATTCCAGGGGCGATTCCAAAGGACGCCGCGTTATTGTTCGATCCAGTCGCGTGAGAAATCCTTGATGTTGCCGGTCAGGTGATCGCGGACCTTTTGCAGCAGGCGGGCCTCGATCTGGCGAACCCGCTCCCGCGTGACCGCGAACATATCACCGATTTCGCGCAAGGTCACGGGTTCCTCGGCCAGGAGCCTGTGCTCCAGAATATATTGCTCTTTGTCGGAAAGTAAAGGAACCAGAGTGGTCAGGCGCTCGCGGACCATATGCGCCATTTCGCCGTTGCCGAGCACCTCCTCGATGCCCGGGCCGAGGGCGGGCAAGTAGTCCATGCGGCTGGCTCCGCCGGTGTCCTCGTCATTGACCGGGGCGTCCAGGGACATGTCCGAGGCGTCCAGGCGCTGTTCCATTTCGACGATCTGATCTTCGGACACGTTGAGCCGCTCGGCCAGCATGGCCGGATCCGGGTCGAAACCCTGGGCAATCAGGGCGCGGCGTTCCTTGTTCAGGTTGTAAAAGAGTTTGCGCTGGGTCTGGGTGGTGCCGATCTTCACCAGCCGCCAGTTGTCCATGATGAACTTGAGGATGTAAGCCTTGATCCAGAACGTCGCGTAATAGGAAAACTTGATGCCCTTTTCCGGGTCGAACTTGTCCACGGCCCGGACCAGGCCCACGTTGCCCTCCTGAATGAGATCGAGGACGTTCTGCATCCAGCGGCGCTGGAAGTCCATGGCGATGCGCACCACCAGGCGCAGGTGCGAGGACACCAGCCGGAAGGCCGCGTCCGGGTCGCCCGTTTCCCTGACCCGGCGGGCCAGGGAGAGTTCCTCTTCCGGCTTGAGCAGGGGAAATTTATTGATTTCGCGCAAATACAGGTGCAGGCCGTCGCGGGTGCGCTCGGGCGGATTATGGGCGAAGGGCGCCAGAGCGCCGGCGCGCGGATCCTGCAACACGGGCGGCAGGGCGCCGTCGTCGTGCAGGGCCAAGTCGTCCAGAGACGGCTCGAGATTCAACTCATCGAGATCCGGTTCCTGATCCTCATCGGCATCTTCATCCATGCCCTCGGATTCCAGGAATTCCGCTTCCCGTTCGTCTTCCCCGGCGAGGGGGGGACCGGCGGCGCGTGTGGTGGTGGGGTGTTTTTTCGTCATGGCCGTCCGTTCCTTATCAGAAGGCGGGGGAACAGGGAAGGGGGCACGCCATGCCGGCCTTTCCCCACTGCTCCCGATTGTGCCATGATTGTTTTTTTATTTGTTCTTTTCAATGATTTTCAGTAAAGCCAAGCGAGTACGCCGCAACGGCGCAGAAGGAGTGGATGTGAGAAATTTTCGCGCCGAACTCGATTCGGCCCGGCGGATTGTTTTTGACGGGGCTATGGGCACGGTGCTGCAAATGCGCGGCCTGCTCCCCGGCGTGAGCCCGGAATTGTTCTGCCTGGAGCGCCCCGACGTGCTGCAGGGCGTTCACGCCGACTACGCGGCCGCCGGGGCCGACGTGCTGACCACCAACACCTTCGGCGGCACACGCTTCAAGCTTCCGGAATCTCTCGAGCCCGTGGAGTTCAACCGGCGCATGGCCGGGATCGCCCGCCGGGCCGCCGACGCGGCCGGCCGAACCGTGTATGTGGCCGGGAGCATCGGCCCCACGGGGAAATTCCTGAAGCCGCTGGGCGAGCTCGATTTTGAAATCCTGGTCGGGGCCTTCCGGGAGCAAATCCGGGGCCTGATCCAGGGCGGCGCGGATCTGCTGATCATCGAAACCCAGTTCGATATTTCGGAAGCCCGCGCCGCCGTGGTCGCGGCCCGCCGCGAGGGGAACATCCCCATTGCCGTTTCCATGACCTACGAGGCCGGGACGACCCTGACCGGCTCGCCGGTGGCCGTGTGCGCGGCAACCTTGAGTGGGTTGGGTGTGGACCTTGTGGGCATGAACTGCAGCGCCGGCCCCCTGGAAATGGCCGGGTCCGCCGCTGAATTGCTCGAACAAAGCCCGCTGCCGGTGCTGATTCAGCCCAACGCCGGATTGCCGCGCCTGGAGGGGGAACGCACCGTCTTCCCCCTCGGGCCGGAAGATTTCGCCGAGGCCACGGCCGGTTTCGCCGCGGCCGGGGCCCAGGCCGTGGGCGGCTGCTGCGGCACCACCCCGGAGCACATCGCGGCCCTGGTCAAACGGGTGCGCGCTCTCGGCCCGGTGGGGCAACGGCCGGTTTTCTCCGGTGTGGCCTTGACCTCGCGGTCCTCTTTGGTGCGCCTGGGGGCGGATTCCCCCTTCATCTGCATCGGCGAGCGGATCAATCCCACGGGCAAGAAGCAGCTCACGGCCGAATTGCAGGCCGGGGAGTTCACCACGGCCCTGCGCTTCGCCGAGGAGCAGCTCCGGGCCGGGGCTCCCGTGCTGGACGTGAACGTGGGCGCGCCCATGGTCGACGAGATCGCCCTGCTGCCCGCCCTGGTGCAGCGCCTGGCCTCGGCCCATTCCTGCCCCCTGTGCGTCGACTCGGCCAACCCGGAAGCCGTGGCCGCCGCCCTGGCCGTGTACCCGGCCTCGCCCCTGGTGAACTCCATCAGCGGCGAGGAAGGCCGCATGGACCTGCTCGGGCCGCTCTGCCGCGACTTCGGCGCGCCGTTTATCCTGCTGCCGTTGAAGGGCAAACAACTGCCCGAACGCGCGGCCGAGCGCATCGCCATCGTCGAGGGCCTGCTGGCCCGGATGGAAGCCCTGGGCATTCCGCGCCGGCTGGCCGTGGTGGACATCCTGGCCTTGACCGTGTCCTCCACGCCCACGGCCGCCCGCGAATGCCTGGAGTTCGCCCGCTGGTGCGCGGGAGAAGGCCTGCCCACGGTGTGCGGGCTTTCAAACATTTCCTTCGGCCTGCCCGCGCGGGAGTTGCTGAACGCGGCTTTCGCGGCGTCCGCCGCCGGGGCCGGGCTGTGCGGCTGTATCGCCAACCCGTCCAACCGACGGCTCATGGAAACCCTGGATTCCATGAACGTGCTTCTGGCCCACGACCCCGGCGCGGAAGCCTTTATCGCCGCCCATGCCGACCACACCCCGGACGGGCCGTCATCTCCCTCGGGTAATGGTCCGGTCCCGCGTCGGGCGGCCACGGCGGCCACCTTGGAAGAGGCCGTGATTCTCGGCCGGCGCGAGGCTGTGGAGCCTTTGCTTGAAGCCGCGCTCGCGGCCGGGGAGGAGCCCTACGCCCTGGTCAACGACCGGCTGATTCCGGCCATCAACGAGGTGGGGGTGAAGTACGAGCGCAGGGAATACTTTCTGCCCCAACTCATCCGCTCCGCCGAGACCCTGCAGGCGGCGTTCGCGATTCTGCGGCCCCTGCTGGAGAAGTCCGGGGAAAGGGGAGAGCGTCCCGTGGTGGTCATGGCCACCGTGCAGGGTGACATCCACGACATCGGCAAGAACATCGTCAACCTGATGCTCGAGAACCACGGCTTTGAGGTCGTGGATCTGGGCAAGGACGTGCCGGCGGAAACGATCGTCGAGACGGCCGTGGAAAAAAAGGCCGACTGCATCGGGCTTTCGGCTCTGATGACCACGACGATGGTGCGTATGCGCGATACTGTGGAACTGCTCGCGGCCCGGAACCTGTCCATTCCCGTGATGGTCGGCGGGGCCGTCGTCACTCCGGCCTTTGCCGGGAGCATCGGAGCGCACCACTCCGGCGACGCCGTGGGGGCGGTGCGGCTGGCCCGCCGGCTTGTCGGCGGAGAGGGCTGATGGGCTCCCCTTCACACGCGCCGCCGACCGCTTCTACTGGACGGGCGGGCGCTTGTGCTGTACAAAGATGATTCGGCTGTATCCGCGCTCCGGCGCGATGCGCCGGCAACCCGAACGTGAAGAAAGGAGGCGACGTATGACGCGCCGCATCAGTGCCGTTTTGTTGGCCGTATTTTTGTGCCTGAGCGCCGGTTGGGCCGTGGCGGGAGAGATTGACCCCGCCTCCATCAAGGGGCTGGACGCCAAGGGGCTGGTCAAGCTGATCGCCGGGGCCAAGAACAAGGTGGTGGTGGTGAACGTGTTCGCCTCCTGGTGCCCGCCCTGCCGCAAGGAAGTTCCCGGTCTGGTTGAAGTGCGCAAGGCCTTCCCCGAGAGCGAGATGCTCCTTCTCGGCGTGTCGGTGGACAAGACCCCCAAAGCCCTTTACACTTTTCTGGACGGCATGGGCGTGAACTACCCCATGTATCTTGCCGAAAACAAGTTCGAGGAAAACGTCGGCGTCACGGCGGTTCCGCTGCTGCTCATCTACGACAAGCGCGGCGAGCTGGTCACTTCCCATGAGGGATACGTCGACAAGGACGATTTGATCGAGACGATCAAGAAGATCGCCGCCCGGTGATCATGGAGCCGACTATCCGCAAGGCCGTGACGGCGGACGTCAGGCCCATCCACGCGGCGCTTCTGGGGGCGGCGGCCGCCGGAGCCATGCTGCCGCGCTCGCTTTCGAACCTGTACGGCCACCTTCGGGAGTTTACCCTTCTGGCGGAGACGGACGGAACGATACGCGGTTTTTGCGCCCTGGCGGTGCTCTGGGAGGATATCAGCGAGATCCGCTCCCTCTGGCTGGACGAACGGCTGCGGGGGCGCGGCCTCGGCCGGGCTCTGGTGGAGGCCTGCCTGGAAGAGGCCAGGCTGCTCGGTACGCCCAAGGTCTGCACCTTGACCTACCAGACGGAGTTTTTCGCCCGCCTGGGCTTTGAGGAAATGAGCAAGGACAGCCTGCCCCAGAAAGTTTGGGTGGACTGTATTCACTGCCCCAAATTTCCGGACTGTGACGAAACCGCCATGCTGCGGTTGGTCTAAGGTTTTTCAAGGATTGCCGATGAACAAGGCCGACTCGCTGAAAGTGCTCTATTCCCCGGAGGTGATTGCCGCCCGCGTTCGGGAAATTGCCGCTGAAATCAACGCGCTGTATGCGGGCAAGCCGCTGGTGATGATCTGTGTGCTCAAGGGCGCGTTCATGTTTTTTTCGGATCTGGTCAAGCTTGTCGACGTGCGGCCGGAAATCGATTTCGTGCGCGTGGCCAGCTACGGCACGGGCACGTCTTCATCCCGCACCGTGAGTTTCACCAAAGACGTGGAGATTTCCCTGGAAGGCAAACACGTGCTTCTGGTGGAAGACGTGGTCGACTCCGGCCACACCATGGAGTTTCTGTTTCGCCAGCTCGCCGCGCGCGGGACGTTGTCGCTGCGCCTGGCGGCATTGGTGGACAAGCGCGAGCGCCGCGAAGCGCCGGTGCATGTGGACTTCCCCGGTTTTCGCCTGGACGGCGGATTCATTGTGGGCTACGGCCTGGATTACGCCGAACGGTGCCGCGAGTTGCCGGCCGTGTATGTGGTGGAACCGGAAGACACGTCGTCATAAGGCGGACATGGCATGTTGATTCCCTGCCCAAGATGCGAAACAACCTTTTCCCTGCCGGACGCTCTGTTCCGTCCAGGTCGGAAAGCCCGTTGCTCGCAGTGCGGTCATGTCTTCCCCATGACCTCGCCGGAAGCGGAAAAAACCGCCGGAGGGGCCGCCCCGGACGAAGTTCTGCCTTCTCTTGAACCTGCGGCCGCCGTGGAGAAGAAGCGCGGCCGGCGCTCCACCCTGCTGATCGCCCTCGCCGCCGTGCTCTGTCTGGCTGGCCTTGGCGCCGGCGCCTGGATGATCTTTTTCTCCTCTTCCGCTCCCGACCAGCCCGTGAAGGCGCCGCCCGCCGTCAACGCGACCGCCCAGGCGGAGGCCGCCGCCCGGGTCGCCCATATCAATCTGGTCGACACCCGCCAGTTCATCGTCAAAAACGACAAGCTCGGCGACATGGTGGTGATCAAGGGGAGGGCGGTGAACAACTTCAAGGAAGCCAAGCGCTTCATCATGGTCGAGGCCCGTCTGCTGACCAGAAACGGCACGGAGCTCGCCCGGCAGACCCGCCTGTGCGGGCCGGATCCCTTCCTCACCCAGTTGCAGGTGCTCACGGCCGAAGGGTTGGAAGAAGCCCTTTCCAGCCGGGTGGAGATTCTGCTGAACAACAGCAACGTGCAGCCCGGCCAGGATACGCCGTTCTGGTTCGTCTTCCCGCCGATCAAGCCTGAAGTCCCGGAAGGGGAGAAGACGGCCGAAGGAGCCTCCGACGGCAGCGCCGAGGAGCCCTGGAAGGAACTCTGGGAATTCGAGGTCCATCCCGTGGACGCCCAAGACGTGCCCCCCGGCGAGGCGGGCGCTCCACCCGCCAATGGCTAAAACCCGCGAAATTTACGTCTGCGCTTCCTGCGGCGGGCGTTCCTCCCAATGGAAGGGGCAATGCCCCACCTGCGGTGAGTGGAATTCGCTCGAACCTCAAGCCCTGAACGTGTCCTCCGCCTCCCGAAGCGCCCCCGTGGCGGCCCGAGCCGAGCCGATTATGCGTCTGGGCGACGCGCCGGACACAACCGGGGAAGTTTTCGGCACCGGCCTGGAAGCCCTGGATCGGGTTCTGGGCAAGGGCCTGGTGCCGGGCGCGGCCGTTCTGGTCGGCGGCGAGCCGGGCATCGGCAAATCCACGCTGCTGCTCCAGGTGGCCGGGCAGGTCGCGGCCTCGGGCAGGCGATCCGTCTACGTGAGCGGAGAGGAATCCCTTTCCCAGATCCGGGGCCGGGCCGAGCGCCTGGGCCTGTTGCATGAAAACCTGTTCGCCCTGGCCACCTCGCAGGTGGAGGACGTCTTTCCCGTGGTGGAGGGCGCCGACCCGCCGGCCCTGGTGATTCTTGACTCCGTCCAGACTTTGACCAGCCTGCGGGCCGACGGCCTGCCCGGCAACGTGGCCCAGGTGCGGGCCGTGGCCGTGGAACTGGCCGAGCGCTGCAAAAAAAGCGGCACGGCGGTGATTTTTGTGGGCCACGTGACCAAAGAAGGAGCCCTGGCCGGGCCGCGTCTTCTGGAGCATATGGTCGACACGGTGATTTCCCTGGAAGGCGACCGCCGGCAGGCCTTCCGCCTGCTGCGGGTGCTCAAGAACCGCTTCGGCCCCAACCAGGAACTCCTGGTCTTTCAGATGGCCGAACGCGGCCTGGAACTGGTGGAAGACCCTTCGACCTACTTTCTCGGCGCGCGCGACCCGTCCCTTTCGGGCACGGCCGTGGTCATGGCCCTGGACGGGCAACGCCCCCTGGCCGTGGAAGTGCAGGCCCTGGTCACCAAAAGTTTCCTGGCCATGCCCCGGCGGGCCGGCCTGGGGTTTGACGTCAACCGTCTGCACCTGCTGCTGGCCGTGCTGGAAAAACGCCTGCGCCTGTCGTTCGCCCAGGCCGACATCTACGCCAAAGTCGGCGGCGGGCTCAAGCTGGCCGAACCGGGCATGGACCTGGCCCTGGTGGCCGCGCTGCTTTCCTCTTTTTATGATATCCCTTTGCCGGAACGGGCCGTGTTCTGGGGCGAGGTGGACCTGAACGGGCAGGTGCGCCCCGTGGCCGGGCACACCGTGCGGGAAAGCCAGGCCAAGCGGCTTGGCTACAAGCCCCTGATTCACCCGGCGGATGGAGACTCGGGCTACGGCGTGCGCACTTTGGACGAGGTGCAGCAGGCCCTGTTCGCCCGCAAGGCCCCGGCTTCCGGCCGGAAGCCGGCTCCGCCGCGCGGAACGGGAGCGCCCGACGGCGAATAGCGCGGCGGGTTCCGCTCATGGGCCGATTCAAATTTCCCAACGCATACAACGAACGAGGAGGGCTTATGCCGCGCATCCTCTCCCGGGCCGCGCTCTGCTGCCTGCTTGCCCTGCTTCCGGTCGCATCGGCCCTGGCCGCCAATGCCGTCGAACGGCGGCCGTCCTATCGGGGAAACGCGGAGTCTCGCGTTTTCCACGTTCCAACGTGTCGGCACTTCACCTGCAAGAATTGTGTTGTCACATTCGATTCCCGAGACGAAGCGCTCAAAGCCGGGTACCGTCCTTGCGGGGTTTGCCGGCCTTGACGTGACCGCGCTTCCAAGATTTTTCAGCTTGACCCCGGCGCTTTTTCTCCTATTTATAGGGAGGGAAGGACGGTGGAAAACCCCACCGGACGGAATGGGGGTATATATAAAGGACATCCCAATGAGCTCGGATAGGTTTCAAGGTGACGGCAGCCCCGATCTTGACGCGGAACTTGCCGTGCGGGAGCCCCGCCGGTTTAAGGTGTTGCTCCACAACGACGACTACACCAGCATGGAATTTGTGGTGGATGTTTTACGATCCGTGTTTCGGAAAACGCAGGAGCAGGCGACGGCGATCATGATCGCCGTGCATGAGAAGGGCCTGGGCACCTGCGGCGTGTATACCGAAGAGGTGGCCGAAACCAAGGTCATTCAGGTGCACGAGAAGGCCAGGGCGGCAGGGTTTCCCTTACGTTGCAGCATGGAGGAGGCATAAGGTGCTGGACGCCAACTTGGAGCAGGCGCTGACCCTGGCTGTGAACGAAGTTCGCGGCCGCCGGCATGAATACCTTTCGCTGGAGCATTTGCTGTTCGGCATCGCCTCCATCGCGCCGGGGCGCGTCTTTCTGGAAGAGACGGGTCTGGATGTTCCCGTTCTGCTCCGCAAGCTGGAGCGTTTCTTTGCCGAACATATCACCCCTCTGGAAGAAGGCACCGGCGAGGTTGTCCAGACCATCGCCCTGCAACGGGTCATGCAACGCACCGTGCGCCGGATGCACAGCGCCGGCCGCGCCAAGGCGGGCATCGGGGATGTGTTGATCGGGATTCTGGAAGAGGAAAACTCCTACGCGGCGTATTTTATTCTTTCCCAAGGCATTTCCCGCATGGACATCATGGAGCGGGTGGCCTACGACACTCCCGGCAGCGCGGAGAACGCGCCCGATGCCACGGAAAAAAACGGTGGCTCCGAGGCGGACGCCGACACGAAAGCCTTGGCCAAGTATACGGTTGAACTGGTCGCCAAGGCCCGGAACGGCGAGCTTGACCCGCTTATCGGGCGTGAGCGCGAGATTGAGCGGGCCGTGCAGATTCTGGCCCGCCGGCGCAAGAACAATCCCTTGCTGGTGGGCGACCCCGGCGTGGGCAAAACCGCCCTGGCTGAAGGCCTGGCCCGGCGCATCGCGGCCGGGGAGGTGCCGGACGACTTCAAGAGCGCCGGCATCTACTCGCTCGATCTGGCCGGAATGATGGCCGGGACCAAATATCGCGGCGATTTCGAGGGCAGGCTCAAGTCCATCCTGGCCGCTCTTGAGCGCATTCCCAACGCCATTCTGTTCGTGGACGAAATCCACACCCTGGTCGGGGCCGGGGCCGTCAGCGGCGGCTCTCTGGACGCCTCCAACATCCTCAAACCGGCCCTGGGCTCCGGAAAGCTGCGCTGCATCGGTTCCACAACCTATGAAGAACTGCGCAACCATTTTGAGAAAGACAAGGCATTTACCCGGCGCTTTCAGAAAATCGACGTCAAGGAGCCGGACCACGACGAGAGCCTGGCCATCATCAGAGGCCTGAAGTCCCACTACGAGCGCCACCACAAAGTGCGCTACACTCCGGCGGCCCTGGAGGCGGCCGTGGTCCTTTCGGCCCGGCATCTGCCCGAGGCCCGGCTGCCGGACAAGGCCATCGATCTGATCGACGAGGCCGGGGCGCGCCGTCGGCTGAAGCCGGACGCTGTGGCCGGCCAAAAGACTCCGAGCGTGGGTGTGGCCGAGGTGCAGGAGGTTGTCGAAAGTATGGCCCGTGTGCCGGTGGTCAAGGCCACGGCCGGCGACAAGTCGGCGCTCAAGCATTTGGAGCGCGACCTCAAGGCCGTGGTTTTCGGGCAGGACGCGGCGGTCTCGGCCGTCACCCGCGCCGTGCTGCGGGCCAGGGCCGGGTTCCGGGCCGAGGGGCGGCCGCAGGGAGCTTTCTTGTTTTACGGCCCCACGGGTGTGGGCAAGACCGAACTGGCCCGGCAACTGGCCGCTTCGCTGGGCGTGGCCTTTTTGCGTTACGACATGTCGGAATACATGGAAAAGCACGCGGTTTCGCGGCTTATCGGGGCGCCTCCGGGTTATGTGGGCTTCGACCAGGGCGGGCTTTTGACCGAAGCGGTGCGCAAGACCCCCCATGCCGTGCTGCTGCTCGACGAGATGGAAAAAGCCCACCCGGACGTGTTCAATGTCATGCTGCAGGTCATGGACTACGCCACCCTGACGGACAACACCGGGCGCAAGGCGGACTTCCGCAACGCGGTGATCATCATGACCACCAACGCGGGCGCCTTCGAGATGGCGGGACGGAGCATCGGCTTCGGCTCTCCGTCCGGGGAGCGGCATTCTGAGGAAAAAGGCAAGAAAGCCCTGGAGCGGCTCTTTTCACCGGAATTTCGCAACCGTCTGGATTCGATGATCCCCTTCGCGCCGCTTTCGCCTGTGGTCATGGGGCGCATCGTGGACAAGTTCGCGGCCGCGCTTTCGGCCTCCCTGGTGGAAAAAAATGTGGAGATTTCCCTCACTCCGGCGGCGCGGGCGCACTTGGCCAAGGCGGGGTACGACCCGGTTTTCGGGGCCAGGCCGCTGGCGCGGGTCATGCGCGAGGAAGTGGAAGACGTGCTGGCTTCCGAGATTCTCTTCGGCAAACTCCAGCGCGGCGGGCGGGTCACGGTGGACGCGAAGGGAAAAACCGGCCTTTCTTTCTCCTGGGCTTCCGTCGAACCCCGGCCGGCAGGCGGGAAGAAACGCGAAATTGGCGACAAAACCCTTCCAGACTAAGAGCATTTTGCTTTCAGGCTGGACAAATATCCTTTTTGTGGTTTAGATATTCGGCTTCCCCAACTGATCGGGGAAGCCGAACTTTTTTCTCTATGGGGTGGGGATACATGAAAATTCGATCCAAAATACTTCTCGCCATTGTTTTGGCTGTGGTCCTTTCAATCATCGGCGTCACAGTGATGGTTTCGCATGAAATGACCAAAGCCTTTGTGGGCAACTTTCAGGTCGGCGCCAAGTCCCAGGTGGACCGCATGGACGCTTTTGTGGACAACTTTTTTGCCGGCGCTCTTTCTTCGGTGAAGCTGGTCGCGATGACGCCCGGCGTGGTGGACAACCTGGACGCGCTGACCTCCTATGCCGGTAGGGAAGAGAAGGAGGTCATCGTCGAGAGGAGTATGCTCGGGCCTCGGGAGCAAGAGGTTTATGATGCCCTGGCCCGGGTGCAGGCGGCATACAGCTCATACGCCATCGCATACGTGGGGAACGACAAGGACGGCTTTACCCAGGCCCCGCCCCAGCCGGCCATTTCCGGCGGCTACAGGCCCTCGGGCCGCCCCTGGTTTACCGATGCCGTCAGAAGCGGAAAGCCGCTGGTCACCGAGTTCTATCCTTCCGACGACGGTGCGATGGTCTGCACCGTGGCCGCCCCGATCATGGGGCGGGATACTGTCGCCGTGGTGGGCTTCGACATTGATCTGAAGACCTTGTCTCAGGAAATCAGCAGTGTGCGCGTGGGCGATACCGGTTTTATGATGATGATCGACAACGTCGGCCAGATCGTCAGTGTGCCGAAGAAAAGCCGGGAGATGGCCGGCGCTCCCGAAGTCGACCTTCTGGGCACGACCATTCAGGACGCCCCGGAAGCGTACAGGGCGGCCTTCTCTCAAATCGTGGAGCAAAAGAACGGTTATCTCGAGGTCGAGATGGAAGGCCGCGCCCGTCTGGTTCAGGTTTCCACCAACCAGTTCGGCTGGCATTTGATCCTGATGCAGGACAGGGCGGAAGTCTTTTCCGCCGCCATGGATGTGACCCTGAGCATTCTGCTCGTGGGCGGCGTCATCGTTCTGCTCATGGCTGTGGTGGCGGTCGTACTTTCGCGCTCCATCGCCGGGCCGGTGCAGCGGCTGGCCACGGCGGCCGAAAGCGTTGCCGGCGGCGACATGCGCGCCATTCCTGAAGATGAAAACCTGTTCAAGGGCGAGTTGGGTACCCTGCACGTGAGCCTGAAGCGCATGGTCGCCAAGCTGACGGAGTTGCTTGACGTTGCCGGAGCGAAAATGCGCGAGGCCGAAACCGCTCTGGCTCACTCCAAGGAATGCCTGGCCGAGGCCGAGGATGCCAGGGCGGCCGGCGAGCGGGCCCGGCGCGAGGGAGTGCTGCAGACTGCGGAGCGGGTCGGCGGCGTTTTGGAGGAACTCTTCGCCGCAGCCGAAAACCTCTCCCGCGAGGCCGAAAATACCGGCCGGCGCAGCCGGGAGCAACGAGACCGGGTGGCGGGAACGGCCGCGGCCCTGGAAGAAATGAACGCGGCCCAGCGCGAGGTGGCGGGCAGCACGTCACGCACCGCCATGCTGGCCGAAGACGCCCGCAGTCAGGCCCGCGAGGGCAAAACCCTGGTGCTCGAAGTTGTTCGGAGCATGGGCGAGTTGGAGCGCAAGAGCGTGGAAATGAGCGACGGCCTGTCTGATCTCGGCGAACATGCCGAGGGCATCGGCCGGATCATGAACGTGATCAACGACATCGCCGATCAGACCAACCTGCTGGCCCTGAACGCGGCCATTGAGGCGGCCCGGGCGGGCGAGGCCGGGCGCGGCTTCGCCGTGGTGGCCGATGAAGTCCGCAAACTGGCCGAAAAAACCATGATGGCCACCAAGGAAGTGGGTGAGGCCATCGGCACAATCCAGAGCGGGACGAAGCATAACATCACCGCCATGGAGGACACCGCGCAGTTCGTGGGCCGCGCCTCCCAGGTCGCCGACAAGGCGCGCCAAGCCTTGGAACAGATTGAAGGGATGGTGGAAAATACGGCCGGAGAAGTGCGTTCAATTGCCACGGCGGGGGAACAGCAGTCCGCCACACTCGAGGAAATCAACCGCGCGACCGAGGGGATCAACCGGATCGCCGATGAAGTTGCCGAAGGCGCTCAACGTTCCAACGACGCCGTGCGTGAGATCTCCGTCGTGTCGCGCCGGTTGACGGACATTGTGGAATCCCTCAAGCAGGGGTAAAGGGCATCGGCGCCGCGCATTCAAGGCGCCTTCCCGGGGTGGGCGGGGAGGCGTTTTCGCGTTGTCGTTCCGGCCTCTCTCCGGCTTGCCGGCGCTGCAAGGCGGATGTATAGGGGCTGTTACGACATTTTCCCGACGGAGCGTTTATGAAAATCCTGGTTCTGAACGGCCCCAACCTGAACCTGACCGGCCTGCGCGAGCCGGAGGTTTACGGCACGCGCACCCTGGACGACCTGATGGGCGAGCTCGCCGAGGCGGGCAAGGCCGGGGGACACGATCTGCGCTTCTTCCAGAGCAACCACGAAGGCGCCCTGATCGAGAAGTTGCATGAGGCGCTTCTGGAAAACTACGCCGGGGTCATCTACAACCCCGGCGCGCACGCCCATTACAGCTACGCCCTGCGCGACGCGGTCACGGCCTGCGGCCGGCCGGTGGTGGAGGTGCATCTTTCCAACATCCACGCCCGGGCGACGGCCGAGCCGTTCCGGGGGCATTCGGTCATCGCCCCGGCCTGCCGGGGAGTGATCGCGGGTTTCGGTCCCCTCGGCTACCATCTGGCCCTGCGCGCCCTGGAACAGTTCGCGGCCGCGCGGTAAGCCCGGCGGTTTCCGAGCCGGTGGAGGAGGGGAAGCATGGATATTTCCCTGATTTGTCTGATTCTGGCTTCGGCCTTGCTGCACAGCATCTGGAACGTGATCGTCAAGGGCGGCTCGGACAAGTTGGTGGAGATGACCTTGAACACCAACGGCGGCGCGTTGGCGGCCCTGTGCTTCCTGCCGTTCCTGCCGTTGCCGGCGGCGGAATCAATTCCTTACCTCGTGGGGTCGGCCTGCGTGCAGTTCGTGTACTGCGTATTTCTGTCCCTTGCCTACCGGGGAGGAGACTTCACCCTGGCCTACACCCTGATGCGCGGTTCGGCCCCGCTGCTCACCGCCGTGGTCACGGCCTTTTTGCCGAACCAGGCTCTTTCGGCGGGCGGGCGGTTGGGGGTGGCCGTTTTGAGTCTGGGTATCCTCACCCTCGCCCTGGACGCCGTCAAGCGCCGCGCCGGAACGGGAACGGATCTGCGGTCCGCCGGCTTCGCCCTGGCCGGAGCGGCCGCCATCATGGGCTACACGGTGCTGGACGGTACGGGGGTGCGCTTGTCGGGCAATGCCCCGGCCTATATCTGCTGGGAATTTCTCCTGACCACCCTGCCCATGTGCGCATATACCCTGACCCTGCGGGGGCGCGCCGCTTTCGTTTACGCGCAGAAGCGGTGGAAGCGCGGCACAATCGGCGGCCTGTGCGGGTTCACGGCCTACGGAGCCTCGGTCTGGGCCATGGCTCACGCGCCCATCGCCCTGGTGGCGGCCCTGCGGGAGACGTCCGTGATCTTCGGAATGCTCCTGGCCGTGGTCTTTCTGCGGGAACGTCTCACCCCGGCCAGAACGGTGGCGGTGTTTCTGGTCGCGGCCGGAGCGGCCGGCATGAAAGCCCTTGCCTGACAGCCCCGATCCGCGTGGGGTACCCGCAGTGATTCATTTTTGCATCGGGTGGACCACTTCGGTGAGACCTATCTTGTAGCGCTGGGCTTTCCGAACCACCGTAGACTGGCTTATCTTCAGTTTTTTCGCAGCCTTCCAGGTACTTCCTGTTTCCGCGAGCGCTTTCTCGATAATCCGGCGTTCCATGTCTTCCATCACAGCGGTCAGCCCGAGTTCTTCGGAGCGGGCCTCTTCATTTTCCCCAACAGCGGCAAGGATGCGCTCCGGCAGGTCGCGCATACGGATATAGCGGCGCTCGGTCATGGCCACGAGGTATTCGACGGTGGCCCGCAGCTCGCGTACGTTGCCCGGCCATGAGTAACGGCTGAAACATTCAACGACCTCGGGCCGGAGCACTTTGTCCATGCCGTTTTTCTGGTTGGCCTGAAGTAGAAAACATCGGGCCAGGGCCGGAATGTCGCCGCCGCGCTCGCGCAGAGGAGGAATCTGCACGGTGAGCACGTTGAGGCGGTAGTACAAATCCTCGCGAAACTCGCCCCGCTTGACCATCTCGTCTAAGGATCTGTTGGTCGCGGCAATCACCCTGGCCCCGATGGAGTGTGGGGTCACGCCGCCCACCCGGGTCACGCTGCGGCCGTCCAGCACGTGCAGGAGCTTGACCTGCATGGGCAGGGGCAGTTCGGCTATTTCATCCAGAAAGATGGTGCCGTTGCCCGCCGCCTCGAACAGACCGGCCTTGCCGGAACGCTGGGCGCCGGTGAAGGCCCCTTTCTCATAGCCGAACAACTCCGACTCGATCAGCGAGGGCGGAATGGCCCCACAGTTCACCACAATAAAAGGATTGTCCCGGCGCGGGCCGGATGAATGCACGGCCTGGGCGGCAAAGGTCTTGCCGGTTCCGGTCTCGCCCAGAATCAGGGTGAGGGCGTCGGAACGGGCGGCCTTGGCGATGTCCTGGGTCATGCGGCGAAACGCCGGGCTTGTGCCGACAAAGTCCGTGAACTCCGAGTTCTCCAGCTCCTTGATCCGGTTCTTGTAGCTTTTATTGGTGAACTCAAGATCCATCAGTTTGTTCTGCAGCTCCTCAAGCACAGACATGTCGCGGATGCAGGCGATCACCCGCCAGACGTTGCCCATGTCGTCAAACACGGGCGTGCTGGTGTTCAGGTAGCGCTTGCCGTTGTCGTAGTCGTCGAACATGGTTACCGCGTTTTTCTCCTGCAACGCGCGTAGGGTAACGCAGGCGGCGTAGCGCCCCTCTTTCATCGGGGCGGAAACGTGCTTGCCCACCAGGGCCGAGGCCGGAATGCCGGTCATGGCTTCCAGGGCTTTATTTACTCGCAGGGTGGTGCCTTGCGAGTCGATAACCCAGATACCGTCGTGAATGGAGTCGAGCAAGGCCTTGAGTTCGCGCTCGCCCGCGCCGCCGCCCGTGCTTAAACAGCAGGCCGGGATTTCATGAATGGCGAAAGAACGCTCTTCCAAGGCCGGATCCCCCAGGTGCTCCCAGTGGAAGACGTACAGAAAATCCCCACATTGGAATACCGCGGGGTTGTTGCGCCCGAACCGTTCAAGGGCGCTGAACGCGCCGCCGAGGCCCCGCGCGGCCATCATCTCGGGCAGGCTGCGGCCGTTCGGTCGGCCCGGCTCCGTGCGCAGCAGCCGGGCCAGGGCGGAGTTGCCGGAGTCGATAACCCAGTCCAGGCCCCGGCATGTGCCGAGGGCTACCAGTTCGGTACCGTGCGGCTCAGTGGTTGTGGCATCTTGATACATGGCATTTTCTCCTGATTCATATTTGCATCATAATACGGGAAATGTCGCTTGAAAAGCCTTAAAAGGGACACGTGTTGAGAGTGTTTGATGCAATATCGCATCGGAATAAAGAAGGCAGAATGATATTGAATAATATTTATATATAATTTTCGGCATATTACCATAGATGTGAAAAAAGGCACACTTGTTGCTAAATGGATGGCAGGCTCGTTTCTTAACCTCATGCCCCTCGGAGAAATCACATGAAAGTAGGCGTTCTGAAAGAGATCAAGGCCAATGAGAACCGCGTCGCGATTACGCCCGCGGGCGTGAAAGCGTTGACCACGGCGAAGCACAAGGTGTTCATCGAAGCCGGCGCCGGTCTGGG
>JAVBQP010000046.1:0-14280 GCA_031548905.1 Desulfovibrio sp.
GTGAGCCCGGCCGCAGCGTAAGCTTTGCCGCGCCAGACGCGCCGCCCCAAAAACGAGAGCGTGCAGGGGAAATGATTTCCCCTGCACGCCGGAGGCACTTCTCTCTCGCTCCCCGTTCGCTAAACCTCAAACAGCATTTCCAAATCTTCGCGCGACAGGGACTTCCAGGCTTCGGCGCCGGGGATGATGGCATCGGCCACGTCTTTCTTGGCGGCCTGGAGCCCGACGATTTTCTCTTCCACGGTGTTGCGGCAGATAAGCTTGTACGAGAAAACCTGCCGGGTCTGGCCGATGCGGTGGGTACGGTCCGTGGCCTGGTTTTCCACGGCCGGGTTCCACCAGGGATCGTAGTGAATCACGTAGTCGGCGCTGGTCAGGTTCAGGCCCGTGCCGCCGGCCTTGAGGGAGATGAGGAAGATCGGGATGTCCGGGGAATTGTTGAAGCGATCCACCTGCTCGAACCGATCCTTGCTGGCGCCGTCCAGATAACAGAAGGGCGTGTTGTTGATCTGGAGCCAGGAGCGGATGATGTGCAGCATCTGCACGAACTGCGAGAAAACCAGCACCCGGTGGCCTTCCTCGACGATGTCGGTGACCATGTCGCGGAAGGCGTCGAACTTGCCCGAGGGCAGGTTGGTGGAAACGCCGGGCATGTCGAGCTTGAGCAGGCGCGGGTGGCAGCATATCTGGCGCAATTTGAGCAGGGCGTCCAGAATGGACATCTGGCTCTTGGCCAGACCGTCGCGCTCGACGTTGGACAGCACCTGGTCGCGGAGCTTTTTGGCCAGCATGGCGTACAGCTCGGCCTGCTCTTCGGCCAGACCGCAGAAGTAGGTGTTCTCGATTTTGGGCGGCAGATCCTTGGCGACCTCGGATTTGGTCCGGCGCAGGATGAACGGCCGCACCCGGGTGCGCAGGAAGGAAAGGGTCTCGTCGTCGCCTTCCTTGATCGGCTTGACCACGCCGCGCTTGAACGCGTGCTGGGCGCCGAGGAATCCGGGCATAAGGAACTCGAACAGCGACCAGAGCTCGAACAAATTGTTCTCGATGGGCGTGCCCGAAAGGCACAGGCGCATACCCGCGTTGATCCGGCGCACGCTGCGGGCGGTGATCGTGTTGGGGTTCTTAATGTTCTGGGCTTCGTCCAGAATGATTGTGCCGAATTCGTACTTCTGGAGTTCCTCCAGATCCCGGCGCAACAAGGCGTAGGTGGTGAGCACCAGGTTCGAGCCTTCAATCTGCTTGAACATGCCCTCGCGGCGGGTGCCATAAATGGTCAGGAGTTTCAGGCTGGGGACGAATTTTTCCGCTTCCCGCTCCCAGTTGGGCAGCACCGAGGTGGGCACGACAATCAGGTTGGGCTGTTTTTGGCCCTTCTCCACCATGTGCTGAATGAACGACAGGGTCTGCACGGTCTTGCCCAAGCCCATTTCGTCGGCCAGGATGCCGCCGAAGTGATACTCATGCAGGAAATTGAGGTAGGCCAGCCCCTGGCGTTGATAGCCGCGCAGGGTGGCGTTCAGGCCCTTGGGGGGATCGACCGGGGCCACTTCCCGGAACGTATGGATTTTCTCGCGCAGGGTGTTCCAGAACGAATCGGTATGGACGTCGGGCAGGTCGTCCAGAAGACTGTCCAGAACGGGCGCCTCAAATTGGGCGAACTGCTGCTTGGGCGGCTTGGAGGGGTCCAGGCCCAGGGCCTGGAGCTTGTGGGCGATGCGCTCCAACCAGGTTTCCGGCAGGCTGGTGTACGAGCCGTCTTTCAACTGCACGTAGCGCTTGCCCTGGGTCCAGGCCTTCCAAATTTTTTCCAGGGGAACGCTTTGGCCGTCGTAGGACACGTCGATGTCCAGGTTGAACCACTTTTCTTTCTCGTCCGTGGCGACAACGGCGTTGATCTCCGGCTTGGAGAGGCGCACCTTGTAGCGCGACAGGGCGGATTCGCCGTACACCCGGTACATCTCGACCAGCCGGGGATACACGTCGAGCAGGAAGTTGACGGCCTCCTCCGGCTCAAGGAACCAGACCCGGGCGTTCCGGGGCTGGAACTTGATTTCCAGGAGCATGTTGGTCAGGGCGGCCTCTTCCTCCTGGCTGCGGCGCACCAGATAGGTCTTACCCTCAAAGGAGTAGCTGCCGGTCTGGAAGTCCGGGTTGGGGCCGGGCATACCGAACTCGCCGTGGACGGTCTCGTAAACGTTCTGGATTTGGAGGGTCAGCAGGCTGCCTTCTTCGTCCAGGAAGAGCTTGGGGTTGTACTTGGCCGGAACGAAGTACGGTTCCATGTTCTTGAGGAAGTCTTCCTGCCCGTAAAGGGCGGAAGCGGGCAAACGGCTCCAGACGCGATCCAGAAATTCGGAAAGGTCTTCCTGGGCAATGCGCAGGGGGGTATGCACCAGCTCTTGCACCAGGCGGGAGTCCATCGTGGAGTAGACCGGGTAAAAGCTCTGTCGGCGGCAGACCCACAGGGGCATGTTGCCGTGGAATGTGGTGTCCGTGCCGGCAATGGATACGGGAGGCTTGCCTTCCAGGTGTAGGAGCACATCAAAGGTCAGGCCGGCCGTTTCATCGAAGTCCGGGCGAAATTTGAGCTGCATGGTGCGCTGCTCGATCCGACAGGCCGTGTCCGAGTCTTGCCAGAACAGGTAATATTCCTTGCGCAGGGACCAGAGAAACCAAGTCAGCAGGCCGTCGGGCACGGTGATGCGGTGGCCCAGATAGTCCTCATGCCGGCCGATCAGGGCGGCCACGTGCGGAAAATCGGGCGAGAGATCGCACCACTCGGGGTTCTGGATGATCTGCTCCAGGGTGATTTCCGTATGCACGTTGGAGAGGCCGGATTTGTTCTGGCGGGCACGGAAGAAGGCCGCTTGCAGCCGTTGCGGCTCCGGGTAGAGGCGAACGATCAGGTAGTGCCGGCCGGACTCCGGCTCGATCTCGGAACGGAAAAATGAGCGAAAAGTATGCCGCCAGTCACTACGGGGCTTGGCGGCTTCCTCTTTATTCTCGTGGGTTTCGAGGGTGGAGAGGAGCTTCAGCCCGGTGGCGGCCACGTGCCGGCAGGGGCCGGAGAAGGAATCCGGGCAGTTGCACTCATAGCCGACGGTTTCTTCGCGCAGGGCCAGGGTGAGTTTCGGGCTGTAAATCTGGAAGTCTTCGCCTTGGACGGCTGCTTCGACTTCCCAATATAGATTATCCTTTTTAAGGGATATCTTTTGTACGCCCCCGGATGCTGCAACGTCACGCGCCGCATCGACGATATATTCCGGAATAGAATCCGTTAGGAATTCCGAGAGGATGGCCTTGATGGTGCTTTCGCTCATGGTCCCTGTTCTGCGGTGGGAATTGGCCCTTGGGTTGAAAACCCGTCGGCGTCTGTCGGCACAAAACCGCAAGAGATACTCTTAGCGCAAAACGGCGAGGGCCTCAAGCGGCTTTATAAATAGCAACGATACCCTTGAGCATAAGAAAATTCATAGAAAAGCAGGGATAACAGCCAGTGCCGCTTGCCTTTCTCAAGGCGATCCGCCACAATCTTGGAAATCCCGGCGATCGGGGTTGTTTACCACGCGCGTTTCTCCCGTCGGCCGAGGCCGGTGGCTGTTTTTGCGTACCGGGAAGTGAAGATTGAATGTCTAGTACCTTGGTCAAATTATTTCTTTCTTTGAGAAATTTTGTCGGCGCGGCTTTACTGGCCGGCCTCTGTCTGCATTCGGCCCAGACCAGGGCGGAAGAGCCGCTGCCGACTTACGGCGACAACCTTTTATACGGCATGATCGGGGCGCCGGGCAACCTGTTGAGCTTCATGTCCTCAGATACGGCCTCACGCGAGGTCGCCTCGCAATTTTACGTCGGGCTCCTGCGCTACGGCAAGAATATCGAGATCGAGCCCTGGGCGGCCGAGTCCTACGAAGTGCTCGACGGCGGCCTGCGCCTGCGCTTTACCCTGAAAAAGGGTATCCTCTGGCAGGACGGCACGGAACTGACCGCCGACGATGTGGAGTTTACCTACAGACTGATGATCGACCCCACGACCCCTACGGCCTACGCCGGGGATTTCAAGGCCGTGGAGTCTTTCACCAAGCTGGACCGCTACAGCTTTGAGGTGCGCTACGCCAAGCCGTTCGCCCGCTCACTGGTCACCTGGATGAGCGACATCATGCCCAAACACCTGCTTGAAGGGCGGGATGTGCGCACCACCCCCCTGGCCTGGAAGCCGGTAAGCTCCGGGCCGTTCACCCTGGAGGAAAACAGCCCGGGCTCCCAACTGACCTTGGCCGCGAACCCGACCTATTTCGAGGGCAGGCCGCGTCTCGACAAACTCATCTACCGGATTATTCCCGATGCCGGGACCATGTTCATGGAACTGAAGGCGGGCAAGTTGGATCTCATGCCCGCGCTGTCGCCGCAGCAATATGTCTTTCAGGCGCAAAAGCCGGCATTTCAAAAGGAATATGCCCTGTACTCCGCCCTGGCCTTCACGTACGTGTACCTGGGGTACAACTCCAAAAGTCCGTTTTTCGCCGACGAGCGGGTGCGCCTGGCCTTCGCCCACGCGCTGAACAAAGCCGATATCATCAAGGGCGCCTTGCTCGGACAGGGGCAAAGCACCATCGGCCCATATAAGCCGGGTACATGGCCGTACAACACGAGTATCGTCGATTACCCGCATGATCCGCAGAAAGCCCTGGCCCTGCTGGCCGAGGCCGGCTGGACCCCAGACGCCGAAGGGCGGCTGCAAAAGAACGGCCGGCCGTTCTCTTTCAGCGTTCTGGTGAACCAGGGCAATGAGGCGCGGATCAAGACCGCGATCATCATCCAATACCAGTTGGCCAAGCTGGGCATCGAGATGAAAATCCGGACCCTGGAGTGGGCGGCCTTCCTGGATATCGTCCAGAATCGCCGCTTTGACGCGGTCATTCTGGGCTGGACCATCCCTATAGACCCGGACGGTTACGATGTCTGGCACTCCTCAGGCGTGGGCGGTATGCTCAACTTCGTGGACTTCGCCGATCCGGAAGCCGACGACCTGCTGGAACGCGCCCGCTCGACCTTTGACCAGGGTGAGCGCAAGAAACTTTATGATCGGTTCCAGGAGATTCTTCACGCGCGCCAGCCGTATTGTTTCTTGTATGTTCCGTTGCAGACCACGGCCGTGCAGCGGCGTTTCCGGGGCATTGAGCCCGCGCCCGCCGGTATCTTTTATAATTTCAAGGACTGGTGGGTTCCCGCCGGCGACCAGCGCTACAGGATGGCCCCATGACCCGCACCCCAGATACGCGCGGCGCGTCCACGCCCCGGCGCGGCGGAAAATAGTATGGACAGCATGATTCGCATTCAGGACATCCTCGACAAGGTGCAGGCCTATCACGGGGAGGCCGACGTGGAGCTGGTCCGCAAGGCCTATATCTACGCGGCCGCCGCTCACGCCGGGCAGACCCGCCTTTCCGGCGAGCCGTACTTTTCGCACCCGCTGGCCGTGGCCTATACTCTGGCCGAGATGCGCATGGACGGCCCCACCGTGGCGGCCGGGCTTCTGCACGATACCGTGGAAGACACCAAGGCGACCATTGAGGAGATAGACGAGCAGTTCGGCGAGGAAGTGGCCGACATTGTCGACGGCGTGACCAAGATCAGTATGCTCTCTTTCGACAGCAAGGAAGAGCAGCAGGCCGAGAACATCCGCAAGATGATCCTGGCCATGAACGAAGACATGCGCGTGCTCTTCGTCAAGCTGGCCGACCGCCTGCACAACATGAGCACCCTGGAGTTCCAGAAGCCGGAAAAACAGCGCCGGATCGCCCAGGAAACCATGGACATCTACGCGCCCCTGGCCAACCGCCTGGGCCTGCACCGGGTCAAGCTCGAGCTGGAAGACCTGAGTTTTCGCTACATCTCCCCGGACGCCTACAACCAGATCGTGGATTGGCTGGAGCGGCACAAGGCCGACGATACCCAGTACATCGACACGGTTATCGGCACCCTGCAAGATATTATGGATGCGAACGGCATCAAGGCCGTGGTCAAGGGCCGGATCAAGCACATCTACAGTATCTACCGGAAGATGAACTCCCTGAACGTTTCCCTGGACGAGATGCACGACATCATCGCCTTCCGGGCCATTGTGGACGACCTCAAGGACTGCTACGCGGCCCTGGGCCTGGTTCACGCCACCTGGAAGCCCGTGCCGGGACGGTTCAAGGATTACATCTCGATGCCCAAGGCCAACATGTACCAGAGCCTGCACACCACGGTCATCGGGCCGAGGGGCGAGCGCATGGAGGTGCAGATCCGCTCCGACGAGATGGACCGTCTGGCCGAGCACGGCCTGGCCTCGCACTGGCTCTACAAGGAAGGCGGTCGGGTCAAGTCCAAGGACGTGCGCGAGTTCACCTGGCTGCGCGAGATGCTCGACTGGCAGAAGATGGAGAGCGACTCCAAGGAGTTCCTCAAATCCCTGCGCTTCGACCTTTTTAAAGACGAAATTTACGTCTTCACGCCGCGCGGCATGGTCAAGGAATTGCCGGAAGACGCCACGGCCGTGGACTTCGCCTACCAGATCCACACCCAGGTGGGGGATCACTGCGCGGGCGGCAAGGTCAACGGCAAGCTCGTGCCGCTCTCCACGCCCCTGAAAAGCGGCGATACGGTCGAGATCATCACCGACCCCAACCGGCACCCCAGCCGGGACTGGCTGAAGTTCGTCAAAACGGCCAAGGCCCGCACCCGGGTTCAGCAGTTCATCCGCACCGAGGAACGCGCCCGGAGCATCTCGCTGGGCAAGGAAATGCTCGAGAAGCAGGGCCGCAGGCACGGGGTGAACATCCAGAAGGCCATCAAGGACGGCGAGCTGGCTCGCGCGGGCAAGGAATTGAATTTTTCCTCCGTGGACGATCTCATTTCCGCTGTGGGCTATGCCCGGATCACCCCGCGCAAGGTGCTGAACCTGCTGATGCCCAAGAGCGAGGAGCAGCAGCACGAAGAGGCCGCCGCGCACGCCAAACAGGAACACGCGGCACACGCCAAGCCGGCCGAGCAGGCCGCCGCCAAAAAGAGCGACAGTGTGCGCATCAGCGGCGTGGACGATCTGCTGGTTCGTTTCGCCAAATGTTGCAACCCCCTGCCGGGCGACGCCATTGTCGGCTATATCAGCCGGGGCCGGGGCGTGACCGTGCATACCGTCGACTGCCCGACCATTCAGAACAGCGAGGCCGAGCGGTTGATTTCGGTCTACTGGGAAGGCGGGGAGCAGAGCGCGCCGTTCCCGGCTCGGATCAAAGTGGTGGGGAACAACGTGCGCGGCGTGCTGGCCAAGGTGGCCACGGCCCTGGACGGCGAAGGCGTGAACATCGATTCCGGCCAGTTGCGCTCCACTGTGGACGGCAAGTCGGAAATCGAGTTGCTGATCGAGGTCAAGGACGTGGCCATGCTCTACCGGACGCTCGACAAGCTGCGCAAGCTGGAGAATATTCTTGAAGTGGCGCGAGCCGCCGCCGGGGAATAACGCGGCATCACTCTTCACTACAAGCCGGCCGGAGAGGCCGTCTTGAGAAATGAACAAGGCGGCTTCCCGAAGGAGGCCGCCTTGTTGTGCGCCGGGCAAGGCCGGAGCCCGGCGGAGCGCTTTCCTGTCGGAATGCGCTTATTCTTTCAGGGCGTCGTAAACGTTCCCCACGATCTTCTCGGAGGGGATGAGCGTCTTTTTCCCCGGCACCCAGCGGGCAGGGCAGGCCTCGTTGGGGTGTTGGCGCAGATGGACGTTGGCCTCCATTTTGCGCACCAGTTCGCCGGCGTTGCGGCCCACGTTGTAGAAGTTGACCTCGGAACTTACCAAGACGCCGTCGGGGTTGACGATGAACGTGCCGCGCAAGGCCGTGCCGCCGCTCTCGTCATACACGCCGAAGTAACGCGAGACCACGCCGGTGGGGTCGGCGGCCATCCGGTAGCGCACGTTCTGGAGCAGCCGCTCGCTGTTGCGCCAGGCCAGATGCGCGAACTTGGTGTCGGTGGAGACGGAGACGACTTCGACCTCCATCTTCTTCAACTCGTCATGGCTCTCGGCCAGATCGGCCAGTTCGGTGGGGCAGACGAAGGTGAAGTCGGCCGGGTAGAAAAACAGAACCATCCATTTGCCGGCGGTCTGGAGCTTGCCGAAATCAAGCTCGTCAAAGCCGCCTTCTTCGGGGTTGTAGGTTTCAACGGTGAAGCTACGAACCTTCTGGCCTACTTTGGCCTGTTCGGCCGGGGCAGCGCACTGTTCCATGATGGACTCCTTATTATTCGTATTGATTTTTATTATCAATACATCATGCGTTACAACTCGTCAAGGAGAAATTTGCGGTGAGAGAGTTTTTGCCGAAGGGCTTTTCCATTCCGCCCCGGCTTCTTGACAAAAGGGCCGGCGGTGCGGATGTTCTTCGGGCGCGGCCCGCGCAGGCCGGCAAGGAGTTCCCATGAGTTTTTACAGCTCGATCAGCCCGTATTATAATGAGATCTTCCCGATCGACGCGGCTGAAATGGCTTTTGTCGAGCACCGCCTCCCCGAGGGCGCTTCTATTTTGGACTTGGGCTGCGGCACGGGCAACAAGACCGTCCATTGCGCCGGCAGGGGCCGGGAGATTCTCGGCGTGGACGAAGATCCGGACATGATCGCCGCGGCCCGGGCTTCCGCGACCGTTCCGGGCCTCCGCTACGAGGTTCTGCCCATGCTTGAGGCGGACCGTGCCCTTGGGGCCCGGCGCTTCGACGCAGTACTCTGCCTTGGCAACACGCTGGTCCACCTGACGGACCCGGCGCGCATCGGGGAAATGCTCGGCAAAATGGCCGGCCTGTTGAACGATGACGGCTTCACAATCATCCAGATCCTCAATTACGACAGGATCCTGTCACGGGGCCTGTGGGAACTGCCCGTGCTGGAAACGAAGAACATCCGTTTTGAGCGCTCCTATGCCCCGCGTGACGCTTTGCTGCGCTTCCAAACCCGGCTGACGGTCAAGGGAACGGGTGAGGAACTGCGCAACGACATCCCCCTGTATCCCCTGCGCCGGGAAGAACTGGCCGATATGCTGCTCCGGGCGGGTTTCGGCCGCGCGGAATGGTTCGGCTCCTACCGGGGCGGGGCGTTGACGGAAGACTCCTTCCCCCTCATCGTCCAGGCCTGGAAGCAATAACGTTTCGGCTCCCCAAAAAGCGAACTCCCCGCGCAATCCGCACGGGGAGTTCGCTTTTTCAGAATGCCGGGAAGCGGCTACAGTCTGTTCCGGCGCCGGAACAGGTGTTGGGCGCAGGCGAGCAGCAGCAGGGAACCCGCCGCGATGTGCAGCCGTTTGCCGAAGAAAAGACCCATCACGGTGGCGGACATGGTGCCGGAAAGTACCCCGGCCTCGGCCCGACACTTCCGGCGGAAGGTCCAGCCCCGGGCCTTTTTCTCCGGTTTGGCCGGATCTTCGGGCAGGAATGCCCGCAACCGCTCGGCCGTTTCCATCAGGGTCTCGCGGGAGAGCACGGCCGGGTCGTAGGTCATGAGCAGACTGCCGGTGTGCGGATTACCCGTAACGTTTTGCACCCCTTCCAGAGAACGGGCGGCGCTCTCCGCAAGGGCGAGGGTGTCGGGATTTTTCAGGGCCGGGTGGCGCAGGCGCAGGCGGCCGTCGATAAAGCTGGTCAGCATGATTTCTCCTGAGGAACGGCGGGGGGCAGCATGGGCTGGATGCCCGAAATGGCGCCGGCCGCCGTGGCGGCGTTATGCAGAAAGGCGGATATACCGGGGCTGAGCACCCCGAACAGGCCGCCGAGCAGAAAGAGCGAGTTCCAGAACAGGGAGCGGCGGAAGTTGCCGTGAATGCGCGCAAGCGATGTGCGGGCCAGACCCCTGGCCAGGAGCAGGCCGTCAAGGTTGTCGTGTATGAGCAGGATGTCGGCCACCTCGCCGGCGATATCCGTGCCGGACTTCATGGCCACGCCGACATCGGCGGTGGAGAGGGCCGGGGCGTCGTTCAGGCCGTCGCCCACCATCATGACGGTGTGCCCGGCCGCTTTGAGCTCACGGATATACGCGGCTTTGTCCTCGGGCAGGAGCCGGGCCTTGAACTCGGTGATGCCCACGGCCTCGGCCACGGATTTGGCTGTGGGTTCGCCGTCGCCGGTAAGCATGATGACGCGCTTGACGCCGTCTTCACGCAGCCGGCGCACGATTTCCTTCGCCTCGTCGCGGACTTCGTCGCGGATCAGCAGCAGGCCAGCCGGCTTGCCGCCCACGGCCAGGTAAAGAACCGACAGGCCTTTGGCCGCCTCGGCTTCCGCAAGACTCCGCTGTTTGGCGGTCAGCGGGACTTTTTCGTCCTCAAGGACAAAGTGGGCGCTGCCCAGCAGCAGACGCTCGTCGTGCAGGCGGGAGGCTATACCGTGGGCCGCCACGTATTCCACTTTGGCGTGCTCTTCGATGTGATCCAGGCCTTCTTTTTTGGCCGCGTGAACAACGGCCCGGCCCACGGGGTGGGCGAAGTGCTCTTCCAGGCAGGCGGCCAGGCGCAGCACTTCCTCTCGGGAGTGAGAGCCGAGGGGAATGACTTTGACCAACTCCGGGCGGGCCTTGGTCAGAGTACCGGTCTTGTCGAAGACCACTGCGTCGGCCCGGAGCGCGGCTTCCAAAAAGCGGCCGCCCTTGATCAGCACGCCGTGATCCACAGCTTCGCGCATGGCCGTGAACACGGTCAGGGGCGCGGCCAGGCGCACGGCGCAGGAGTAGTCGACCAGGAGCACGGAACCGGCCCGCAGGGGGCTGCGGGTCAGGGCGAAGACCAGACCGGCCAGCAGGAAGTTGTACGGCACGATGGCGTCGGCAATGCGCTCGTAGCGCCCCTGAACCAGCGACTTGGCCGATTCGGACTCCTCAATGTTGCGCAACACCGTTTGAATGCGGGTCTCACCACCCACGCCGCGCACTTTGACCACCAGTTCGCCTTCTTCCAGCGCGGAGCCGGCATAGACCGAAGCCCCCTTGCGCCGATGCACGGCCAGTGGTTCCCCGGTAAGGGAGGACTCGTTGACCATACCGTCGCCGGAAACCACCGTGCCGTCCACGACAATGCCTTCACCCGCCCTGAACACGACATGCTGCCCCGGCTCAAGATCCCGGAAGGGGATTTTGCGTTCCACCTTGCCTTCGCGGATCCAGACCGATTCCACGGCCAGGGCCAGGCTGTCGGCCAGCCCGGCGCGGGAGCGCTTGCGGGTTTTGGCCGCCAGATACTCGCCAAGGGCGAAAAAGAACGTGATCGAACCGAGCGACTTGAAGTCCCGGCGCAGGATGCAAACCAGCAGGGCGGCGGCATCGAGCGTTTCCATGGTCAGCTTGCCGCGCGCAAGAGCCCGGAGCCCTGTGAAGATATAGGGAATGGACTTGAAGACGGCCAGGGCCGCTCCAACAAACCGGGGGGCGACGGTAGTGATTATTTTGGCGGGCAGCGGATTTTTCGGCTCATCGTCCGCCATCGCGCCCGGTTGGGCCTTGCCCGTTTCCGGGGGGGTTGCGCGAAGCCGATCCAATCCGGCGGGGAACAGGATACGGTAATGCCGGGCAAGGTGCTTGAGAAGCGCGCCGAAGGCCTTGGCATTCTCAGAGGTTATCAGGATCGAGCCGTTGCGGCGGGAAACATGAATTTCCACCCCTTGGGAGGGGAGGGCGGCCACGGCGTCCGAGACCGCCTCCGGGTGAGTCCGCCGGCCGGTTGGGCGAAGTCGGACTCGTCCCGGTAAAGCGTGCGCAACCTGATAGCCCGAGAGAACCCCGGGTGCGGGAACGCCGCCGCGAGTCACAGGGGCTGGGTCGCGCATCAGACGTCTTCCGATTTACGTTGTTCCCGGGCGTGCCGAGCTTCGGCGGCCAGATCTTCCATATTTTCCTTGGCGGTTTCCATGAATTCAGAGGCTTTGTCTTTCAGGTCCATGCCCCGGCTGAGCAAATCGGCCGCGGTGCGGCGGATGCAGTCAGAATTGCGGGAAAGCAGAATCGCCCCGATAGCCCCTACCGCCACGCCGGCCCCGACAGCCAAGCCGTATTTCCAGAAATTCTGATTCATTATCACTCCTTTTGTGAATGAAAGAAGGTCTAACCACACGGGAAGTATACGGCCATGCATGTTGGAAGTCAAGGTTGGTTGATTTGGAAAATCATTATTCATATGGTTATAGATATCTTGATATGCATTCCACATGCGTGTCACGCCGAACCACCATTCACGCACGGGAGCGGAGAAGTGTGAGCGTGGGCACGCTGCGTATGGGGCGCCTTCCGGGGACTTTGGTGATGGGCGGGCGCTAAAATGACACAGCCCACGCCGTAACGCCGAGAAGACCGCAGTGAGAGTGCGATCCCGTTTTACAGCGCCATATCCGGTACAGGCCCCGGGAACTCTCCGTATGAGCAGCCCAGAGAGGAAGACGGCGGCTTTTTCCGGCGCGCGATGCGACAAAACTGTCGGCAATGCGACCTGCTGTTCGACGCCGGCGACCAAGCGTCCCGAGCCGGCGATTTCTCACGACCGGAGTCCCCACACGCGGGCGGCGGCATATTCGGCGGTCATGTAAAGTGGGCATCGTTATTGCAAAAGATCGTTATTTGCACCTCTCAACCTGCTCAAGGAGCGGCCAATGAAACGGATCATCATTCTGGGCGGCGGCCCCGGCGGATACACGGCGGCCTTTGCGGCGGCCAAGGCCGGAGCGTCCGTGACCCTGGTGGAGCCCGCCGGAATGGGCGGCACCTGCCTGAACAGCGGCTGCATTCCCACCAAAACCCTGAAAGCTTCGGCCGAAGCCCTGGAAACGGCGCATCGACTGGCCGAGTTCGGCATTGACGGGGTGGGACAGGCCACGGCCGACATGGCTAAGATCGTGGCCCGCAAAGACAAGGTCCGGCAAGTTCTCTGCGGCGGTCTGGAAAAGACCTGCGCGGCCCTGAAGATCACTCTGCTGCGCGGCAAAGGCCGGCTGACGGGCGGCGCAAGCGTGGCCGTGGCCCTGAACGAGGGCGGCGAAACCCGGGTGGAAGGCGACGCGGTGATTATCGCCACCGGCTCGCGAGCCATGGATCTTCCCGGCCTGGCCGTGGACCACACCCATATTCTTTCCAGTGACGACGCCCTGAACCTGACCGAGGTTCCCAAGCGCCTGCTCATCGTCGGCGGCGGGGTTATCGGCTGCGAATTGGCCTTTATTTTCCAGGCGTTCGGCTCGAATGTACGCATCGTCGAAGGTCAGGCCCGGCTCCTGCCGCTGCCGGCCGTGGACGAGGAAATCAGCAAACTGATCCTGCGCGAGACCAAAAAACGCGGCATCGCCGCCGAACTCGGAGCCACGACCACAGGGATTGAAAAGCGCCCGGACGGCTCGCTCCGGATCGGCCTCGGACCATCCCCCTTTGTGGCCCCAGAGCTCGCCTGGAAGGGTGACGGCGTGATTGAAGCCGACGCTGTGATGGTGACCGTGGGCCGCGCGCCCAACTCCGGCGACCTGGGCCTGAAAGAGGCCGGGGTGGAAACCGACGCCCGCGGCTGGGTCTCCGTGAACGAGCGCATGGAAACCACGGCCAAGAACGTCTATGCCGTGGGCGACGTGCTCGGGCCCGCCAAGATCATGCTGGCCCACGTGGCCGCCGTGGAGGGCCTGTGCGCCGTGGCGAACTGCCTGGGGCGCGACGAGCGCATGGACTACCGGGTGGTGCCCTCGGGTATTTTCACCTCACCGGAAATCGGCACCGTGGGCATGAGTGAGGCCGAAGCCAAAGCCAAGGGCATCGCGGTGAAGACCTCTCTCTTCCAGATGCGCGAGCTGGGCAAAGCCCAGGCCATGGGCGAGCCCGCCGGCCTGTTCAAACTGATCTGCGAGGAGAACAGCGGCAAGCTGCTGGGCGCGCATATCGCGGGAGCTCACGCTTCCGATTTGGTGGCCGAAGCCGCCTTGGCCATGCAACTGGGCGCCACGGCTGCGGATCTGGCCAAGACCATTCACTCCCATCCGACGCTGGCCGAAGGAATGTACGAAGCGGCCCTTTCTTTGTCCGGAATCCATTAAGAATATATCCGTAAATAAGCGTATCGCGGCCGATTACTTCGTCAAAGCGCTTTTTTGCTCCAGTCGAGTACCATCAGAGTACGCTCCTTACGCAAAAAAGCGCTTTGCCTCGTCCTCGGCTCGCGCTCCACTTATTTACGGATATATGCGAAGCCGTGTCGGCCTCCGGCCGACCCGACACGCGACGGCGCGAGTTCCCCGAAAATC
>JAVBQP010000088.1:0-13912 GCA_031548905.1 Desulfovibrio sp.
CGCCATTACCCCCCCGCGGCGCGGCCGGGGGGAGGCCCCGGGCGCCCGCCCGCCCAAAACCCCCGCCGGCGGCGCGGGGGGCCCCGCTTTCGGTCTTTTGCGCGCCCCCCTTTCCGTCAAGCGCTGGAGAATCTCGCACCAGCCGGCTCTCCCCTGTCGGGCGTCTTGATTCGGGTACGCCGTCGGGATTTCGACGCTGCGCCCGCCTCCCGAAAACGCGCAGAGGAGCGGCCGCGCCACCGCGCCAGGGGGGCACGCGCCAGGACCGGAATCCGGCACAGGCTTCTAAAAAGCGAAACGGGCGGAGAACTCTCCGCCCGTTTCGATGGCCTGCTGGGCAGGCGCTTAGTTGTCGGCCGTTTCGATAGCCAGCTTCGAGCGATCGATGTCGAAGTTGGCCAGCAGCGCGCCGCCCAAGGTGAGCAGGCGGTACTTGGCCGCGATCACGTTCTGCTGAGCGGTGACCAGTTGGATGGACGAGCTGAACAGTTCGTTTTCGGAGTCGAGCACGTCCAGAAGGGAGCGCTGGCCCACGTTGAACTGTTGCAGGTACATGTCGCGGGTCTGGGTGCTGTACTTCACCGAGTTGGCGAAATACTTGGCCTGCTCCTGGGAAGAGATAAGCTGGCTCCAGGTCGCGGTGGTCTCGTTGGCCAGGGAGTCATACAGGGCCATGAGCTCCTGCTTGGTCTGGCGGGAGCGGGCTTTGCTGCCCTTCACATTGTACCAGTCGTAGCCGCCGTTGAACAGATTCCAGTTGGCGCGGAGCATGATGGCCATGCCGCCGTTGTCGTCCCAGGAATCCTGCACGCGGTAGGAATAAGAGGGGCCGGCTTCCAGATAGATCTGCGGGTGGAAAGCGGCCTTGTCCAGCTCTGGCTGGGCCTCGGCCGTCTTGATGTCGGCCTGCATGGTCTTGATTTTGGGGTTGCCCGTCTGAGTGCGGGCCAAGGCCTCTTCAAGGCTGGGGTAGGCGTCGCGGGGAGAAGCCGGAGCTTCAACCTGGGCGACGTCCACGCCGGTCAGGCGCTTGTAGTTGGAAATGGCGACTTCCAGAGCGGAGCGGCTTTCGGCCAGAGAGGCCTCGGTGCGCGCCAAACGGCTCTGGGTCTGGGTCACGTCGGCCATGGTGGCGGCGCCGGAACGCTGACGCTCATACTGCGAGCCGAGAATGGCCTTGTGGTTTTTCACGTTGAGTTCGGCCAGGGCCACGATGCGGCGCTGGCGATAGATCTCGATGTGGGCCAGAACGGCGTCCAGGGCCAGACCCTCGGCGTTGTCGAACAGGCGGTTTTGGGCCGATTCCAGGCGGCTTTCGCCCTGTTCGACCCGGTACCAGGTGGCCATGCCGTCCCAGATGGTCTGGGAAATGATCAGGCTGGCTTCGGAACGATCATAGTAGTCGCGGTTTCTGCCGGTGGAGCGAGAGGTGGAGCCGCTCCACTGGTCGACACCGTAGCCGGCCCTGGCGTCCAGCCTGGGGAACCAGCCGCTGCGGGCGCGTTTCAGATCGTAATCGGCGGCCTGCCGGTATTCCTGAAAGGCTTTGATGGTCGGGTTATAGCCCAGAGTGGCGGAGACCGTATCCTTCATGGTGGTCTCGCCTGCCGACAGGGCCGGGGTGCCCGTCAGCAGAAACGCCGACAGAGCAAATCCGGCCGCCATTGCTGCCGTAAGACGCTGTTTCATTGTTGACTCCTTCCTTTTCTTTTTGCTTGCTGCATTTGTTGCGGCGCACCTTCCCGCGCACCGCGGACGACTGACCGGAGAACCGACCTGTCGCAATGTTACCCCATTAGTAGTGAAAAATCTCCCCTCAACGTCGATAGAAAATACTCAATACACCAAAGGCCGTTCAGACAATCGAAAATATCCCTTATGGGAAACATGATGTCTCCATAGGGGATCAGGGGAGTTCATGTCAAGAAAAATTAAAAAATTAAAGCTGTTGATGGTGTTTTTCATTTAATATGCCGTAATTGTTGTTGAATTTTTATTTTTCTTCTCTCTGAAGGAGCCGCGAAGGCAGCGCAACCTACCGCCGCTCCTGTGCTTAAAGAATTCAACCGCCGCAGTATTCGTGGCTCTGTCGCCCGACCCGGAGCGCCTTTCTCGTTCAAAATTGGGGGAAGCAAAAATAATGCCAATCCAGAAAGGACTTCCGGGAGCCGAAAAAATAAAGAACAGCCCCGTCTTGGGGAGGCCGACAGGGAGGGGGCAAGGCGCATTCAGACAAATGGTTGACGCCCTTTGGACAAAAGCCTATTTTGTGATACCTCTCCAGTGTGAGGATCCGCCCGCACCCCGTGTTTCGTTTTGCTCCGGGATTTCAGCGGGCATACTTTATCGCCAGGACGGTGTCGTGTGTCAGATATAACTCCTCCCCAACCGGAAGCAGCCGGCTCTCCGGAAAAAGAGCAGGCGGTCGTCGCGGCGGGAACCCCCGACGGGGGAACACCTCTGCCGCAGCAAATGCTTTCGCCGGAAGACCTGGAGCGCCTGAAGCGCCAGAACTCCGCTGTGCCGGAGCCTTCCGACGTGGATTACGACCCCCCCTTGATCCAATGTCTGGCGGGGCTTTTCAAGTTGCACGGCAAGCCGGTCTCTACCCGGCTTCTGATCGCCGGCCTGCCCAAAACCAACGGCCCCCTGCATCCTTCGGCCTGCATCCGCGCCGCCCAGGCCGCCGGAATGAAGGCCAAGACCGTCTACCGCCCCACGCTGAAGGCCATTTCGCCCCTGACGCTTCCCTGCATCCTGCTGTTGTCCGGGGAACGCGCCTGCATTCTGACCCGGCTGACCCCGACCGAGGCGGAGGTGCTCTTCCCCGAAAGCGGCATGGAGCCCAAGGTCGTCGAGCGGGAAAAGCTGGAGATGGAATACCTGGGCTACGCCATCTACGCCAAGCCCGAGCCGAAACTCGACAAGCGGGCCAGCGAGATCAAGCTGCTCAAGCACAAGCGCTGGTTCTGGGGCACGTTGTTCCACTTCTGGCCCATCTATAAACATGTGCTCGGGGCCAGCCTGGTGGTCAACCTGTTGGCCATATGCGGCCCGCTGTTCTTTATGAACGTGTATGACCGGGTGGTGCCCAACCGGGCCCTGGATACCCTGTGGATGCTGGCCATCGGTATCGCCACGGCGTACCTGTTCGACTTTTTCCTGCGCAACCTGCGCAGCTACTTCACGGACGTGGCGGGCAGAAACGCCGACGTTGTTTTAGCCAGCAGGCTCATGCAACAGCTCCTGGCCATGCGCCTGGACGTCAAACCCGACTCCACCGGCTCCCTGGCCAACAACCTGCGCGAGTTCGAATCCCTGCGGGATTTTTTCGGCTCCACCACGCTGATGGCCATTGTGGATCTGCCCTTTCTCGTGCTTTTCATCCTTTTGGCTTTCTTTATCGGCGGGCCCATCGGCTCCATCCCGCTGGTGGCCGTGCCGCTGGTCGTCGGGCTGGGCATGTTCCTACAGGCCCCCCTGCAACGGACGGCCGAGCAAGGTTTTAAAGAGAACATGCAGAAGAACGCCCTGCTGGTGGAAATCATCAACGGGCTGGAAACCATCAAAACCACCATGGCCGAAGGCCGTATCCAGCACGCCTGGGAACGGGTGGTGGGCATGAGCGCCAAGTCGAACTGCCTGAGCAAGCGCATGTCCAACCTGTCGATGACCTTCACCATCGTGATCACCCAGGTGGTCAGCGTGGGTGTGATCATCTGGGGCGTGTACCTGATTTCCGACAACAAACTGAGCATGGGCGGCCTGATCGCCTGCAACATGCTGGCCGGGCGGGCAATGGCCCCGCTCTCGCAGATCGCCGGGATGCTCAACCGCCTGCAGCAGTCGCGCATGGCCCTGAAATCCCTCGACCTGCTTATGAACCTGGAAACCGAACAGCCCGAAAGCGGCAATTACGTGGATTTCGGCTACCTGGAGCACTCCCTGACCCTTGAGGAAGTGTCCTTCAAGTATCCCGGCACCGAGCGCTTTGCCATGGAGCGGGTGAACATCCATGTCCGGCCCGGCGACAAAGTCGGGATCATCGGCCGCATGGGCTCGGGCAAGAGCACGTTCGGGCGGATGTGCGTGGGTCTGTTCAAGCCCACGGAAGGCGCCGTCAAGCTCGGCGGAGTGGACATCCGCCAGCTCGACATGGTCGATCTGCGCTCACGCGTGGGCTATGTCTCGCAGGACAACTACCTGTTCTACGGCACCGTGCGCGAAAACATCTCCTTCGGCTCGGTCAATGCCGACGATCGGATGATTCTGCGGGCCGCGAACATTTCCGGGGTCACGGACTTTGTCCGGGCGCACCCGGCCGGCTTCGGTATGCCCGTGGGCGAGCGCGGCATGTCGCTCTCCGGCGGGCAGCGCCAGAGCGTGGCCATCGCCCGGGCCTTGCTCAACGACCCCGACATCCTGATCATGGACGAGCCGAGCAGCAACATGGACAACAGCTCGGAACTGGCCCTCAAGCAGCGCCTGGCCGCAACCCTCGGCAACAAGACCCTGATTTTGATCACCCACCGGTTGAGCATGTTGGATCTTGTCGACCGCTTGGTGGTCATGGACGGCGGGCGTATTGTCGCGGACGGCCCGAAAAACGCGGTGTTGAACGCCCTGCGCAACCAGCAGATGCGCACTCCCGGCGCCGCCGCGCCCCGGCCCGCGCCCCAGGCCCCCAACCTGCAAAACGCGCAGGTCTGAGCATGGTCGGGTTTCGGCGAAGCGACTCTTTCGATACCGACCTCGAGTTCATGAGCGAGGTCGACGCGGCTCTGCGCGGCAAAGGCGGCAAGTGGCCGTACCTTGTCGGCATAGGCGTTGTGGCGGCGTTCGGGCTCTTTCTTCTTTGGGCCGCGTACACCACGCGGCCGGAGCTCACCCGGGGCGACGGGCAGTTGACTCCCTCGCTCGGAGTACAGCCCATTCAGAGCCCGGAATCCGGCATCATCCTTGAGGTTTTCGTCAAAGACGGCCAGATGGTGAAAAAGGATCAGGTGCTGGCTACCTTGTCCAACGTGGCGGCCATGGCCGGCTACAACGAGATGATGCATAAAAAAACCGCCCTGGAGTTCTCCCTGCGCCGCTTGCGGGCGGAACAGTCGGGCGGAGAGCTCTCATACACCGAAGAAGAGCGGGAAGCGCACCCCGAAGCTGTCGCCACTCAGCTCGCCCTGTATACGGCGCGGATGACGAAAACCGGAGCGGACAGGAGCGAGCTGGAGGCCGTCCTCGCCGGGCGCAAGCTCGAGTTGGAGGAAGCCGGCGAAAAGCGCAGGCTCTTCGAACAAAGCCTGATCTTATTGCGTGAGCAGGAAAGTAAGGTCAAACCTCTGGTGCGCCAGCGTATTTACCCCGAGGTTTCCTATCTGAGCCTGCAACAGCGCATCGCTTCGCAAACTCAGGATCTGGCCGGGCTGGCCCAGGGTATATCCCGTCTGCGCAGCGCCATTGAGGAAATCGAAGCCAGACTCGCCAATCTGGAGCCGGAACGCCAGGCCGCCATCGGCACGGAAATCCAGAGCATCACCACGGAACTGAACAGTGTGAACGAGCGATTGACCAGCGGCAAATTCCAGGTGGAAAACCGCCTGCTGACCGCGCCCATGGACGGCACGATCAAACGGGTTCTCTTGAGCCCGCAAAGCGTGGCCCGGCAGGCGGACCTGATCATGGAACTCATGCCCGCCAACGACACGCTGGAAATAGAAGCCAAATTCCGCCCGGCGGATCGCAGCCGCATCGACCTGGGCCGCAACGCCACGATCAAGGTTTCGGCCTTTGACTTCACTCAGTACGGCACGCTGGATGCGGAGGTTGTCTCCATCAGCCCGGACACCATTGAAGATAACAGGGGGCAGCCGTGGTACCATGTCCGCCTGCGAACCAGGACGGCCACCCTGCCGTACGCCGACAAAAACCTGCAACTGGAATCCGGCATGACCGTGAGCGTTGAAGTGCATTCGGGCGAAAAAAGCATTCTCTCCTACCTGCTCAAGCCGCTGTTCAAGAGCCGGCAGGGCGTCACCTCCGTCGGCGGGCACACGGCCGAGCCGGAACAAGGGGAGGGCGCGCAATGAGCCTGTTCGACCGTCATGAAGAAGACCCCGCCAACCTGGAGTATATGCACGATGTTGACGTCGCCATGCACCGGCGCGGCCATCCGTGGGCCTTCACGCTTTCCGCGGCCGTGTTCGGTTTTTTCGCCGTGTTTCTTCTTTGGGCGCACTTCGCCACCCTGGACTCCGTCATCAGGGGCACGGGGAAGATAGCCCCGACCCAGCGGGTGCGGCCCATTCAGTTGGAGCGCGGCGGCACGATCACCCATATCTATGTCAAAGAGAATGAGGAAGTGCTCCCGGGCAAGGTTCTGGCCGCGGCCGCCAACGTCCAGGAGTCCTCGGCCCTGAGGGAGCTCCAGACCCGGAGCATTGAGCTGGGACTTTCCCTGAAGCGCCTGGACGCCGAAGCCACAGGTCTCGGCCTGACGTATTCCTCTGAAGAAACCGCCAAATATCCGGCGGCCGTACAGAGCCAGATGCTCTTGTTCGAAAGCCGGCGGCAGCAGTTCGCGGGAGAAGACCAGCAACTGCACGCCCAGATCGAGCAACGCGGCCACGATGAGCAAGAAGCCTTCTCGCGCAAGGAGCAAACCCAGGTCCGCCTGGAACTTCTTGAGCAGGAGGAACGCACCGTCCGCCCGCTTGTGCCGCATTCGTACTCCGAAATCGACTACCTGGATCTGAAGTCGCGGCTGATCGGTCTGCGCGGGGAATTGCTCGCCGCCGACTACGCGGTCCAGAGAGCCCAACAGGAAATCGCCGCCGCCGAAGCCCGCCTGACCGTCAGGCAGGCCGATCGCAAGGTAGCCATATCCACCGAGTCCGCCAAAAACCGCATGGAACTCGAAGCCACCCTGGAACGGATCAAAACCTGGGACGAGCAGGTCACCCGCACCACCCTGACCTCCCCCGTGCGCGGCACGATCAAAAACATTATTCTCAAAGAAGGCAGCGTGGCCAAGCCCGCCGAGACCATCATGGAAATCCTTCCGACCGAAGGTTCCCTGGAGGTCGTTGCCCGGTTCAGCCCGGCGGATCGCGGCTTTCTGTATGTAGGCCTGCAGGGCATGGTCAAATTCGAAACTTATGACTTTTCCATTTACGGCGGGTTGGAAGCGGTGGTGGATCGCATTGCCGACGACACCATCCAGGACCAACGCGGCGAATCCTGGTATGAGGTGCACCTGACCACCAAACGGCGGACCCTGCTTTATCAGGGCCAGGAATGGCCCATTCTGCCCGGCATGACGGCCTCGATCGATTTACTGACCGACAAACGCACGGTTCTGGATTCCCTCCTCGGCCCCCTGCGCCGGGCCAGGCAGAACGCCATGACCGAACGCTAGGACATGACGCTGCCGGCGCGATTTTCTCCGCGGCAGGCGCTGCGCGTGGTGCTTCTTTTCGCGGCGCTTCTTTTCGCGGCGACAGGCGCCTGGGCTGCCGCGCCCCTGGCCTTCGATCCGCCGCCGGTGGATCTGGACCATGAATCTTCCCGCGAGGCCGAGTCGCAGGGAACGGACGTCGCCCCGGATGATGCCGGCGCGGTTGCCCCGCAAGCCGCGCTTCCCGCGGAGGCCGACGCCGCCGGAGACTCCCGCGGCGAGCCCGCCCCCGGAGGGGAAAGCGCGGGGGCGCCCCGGGCGGCCGCTTCGGGCGGAGCGGGCAAGGTGCTGCGCCTGTTCGGGATGGTCGAGTTTCGGGCGCCACTCAAGAACGTGCCCAAGTGGGAGCGGGTCTACAAACTGGAAAAAACCACCCCCACGTTTGGCGACAAAGTGCGGGAGCGTATGCCCAAAGACGTGGCCGACCGCTGGCTGGCCCTGCGGGCGCGGTTGGACGGCGAACCCCTGAAAGAGCAAATCCAGGGGGTGAACAAGTTTTTCAACCAGTGGCCTTACAAGACTGATATGCAGGTCTGGAAGGTTGAGGACTACTGGGCGACTCCGGCGGAGTTTCTTCGCCGGTCGGGCGACTGCGAGGATTACGCCATCGTCAAGTATTACGCCCTGCGGGATTTGGGCGTGCCGGCGTCGCAGTTGCGTATCGTGGCCCTGCGCGACTCCATCCGGGGTATCGGGCACGCCGTGCTGGCCGTTTTCATGGACGACGATGCCTACATTCTTGACAACTTGTCGAATTTGATTTTGCCTCATAGCAAATTGACCCACTATGTGCCGGTCTTTTCCGTGAATGAGGAATACCGCTGGGCGCACGTGAAGCCCTTGAAGCAGAAATGATATAGCACGGCGCCGGAGTCGAGGGGCTCCGAACGCCGCAACCAACAGCGCCGTCAATTGTGGAGAACCCCTATGGTCGAGTCCGTCGTTTCCCCAGCCGGGGGGAAAGCCCAACAGGCTTCCGCCGGCAAAAGCAAGCAACTCCTGTGGTTTGGCATCTTCATCGCCGTGATTTTGATCGCGGTGATCTTTGCCGTTGCCTTCCATTCTCTCTCCGGCAGGAGGCAAGACGCGGAATCCGAGTTGATGAAGCGGCAGAAAACCATCGTCGACTCCCGGGTCAAAATCGCCGGCGACTGGCTGCAGTCCATGGAAGAGGAGACCAAACGCCTGGTCACGGCCGACATCTTCAAGCTCTTCGCTTCAGAGGTGAACAAGCTGCCCGACGACGTGCCCCTGCTCTTCGCCCCCGACAACGGCGATACCGACACCGGCGACCAGGGCGGGCAGGTTCGCTCGCAACTGCCTCTCATGCGCAGTATGCTCTCGGAATTCGTGGCCTATTCGCGCTTCTCCGGCGCGGAAATAGTCAACAGCCGAGCTCAGGTTTACATCAGCACCGACCCCGCCGCCAAACCCCTGGAAGACCGCCAGGTCGCCCTGGTCAAGCGGGTCATCGCGTCGGGCGCCTCGGCCTACGCGCCGGTCAGGCTCGGCGATTCCGGCATGATTCTGGAAATGTACATGCCGATCCTCTCCCCGGACTACGAGAGGCAGTCCTCCAAGCCTGTGGCCGTGGCCGTGTTCTTCATCCAGATGGACACCAAGATCGGCGAGTTGCTCAACCTCGGGGCCGCTCCGGACCCGGGCACGTCCCTGCATCTGGTGCAGCGCGACGGTGAGGAGTTTCAGGAGGTCATCGTCGGCACCTACGCCCTGCGCAAGCTTCCCGGGTTCTCCCTGGACGAGTTGAACCTGTTCCCCTTTGATCGCCGCTCCGCCCTGGACGGCAAAGGCGACGTGTATTCCTACGGCGCCCCGGCGCGCGGCGCCGGCTGGTGGATCGTGCAGGAAAGCAGCGCCGCCATCCTTCAGGCCAAGTTCGACGCCGATGCCCGGACCACCTACGGTCTGGCCGGCCTCGTCTCCCTGGCCCTGGTTCTTCTGGTCAGCACCGTCTGGTGGCGCCTGGTGGGCCGCGAGCAATCGGCCATCACGGCCCGCATCCGCGAGTATCTGGCGGTCATCGACAGTCAGAAGCGCCTGCTTGACGGCATCAACAACACCATCACCGACCCTATTTCCCTGACGGACGAGAAGGGTGTCTATCGTTACGTAAACAAGGCCTTCGCCCAGGCCGTCGGCCGGGGCGAGGAGGAAGTGCAGGGCCTGGACGGCCAGGCCGTGTTCGGGTTCGACACGGCCAAGCGCCTGAACACCTCGGACCAGCACGTGCTCATGACCGGCGAAAGCGTGACGGTCAACGAAGTGCTTTGGCTCCAGTCCAAGCGCTACCATTTCCAGATCTCCAAGGCTCCTCTGCGCAGCCCCGACTCGCGCGCCCCCAAGGGTATCGTCTCGGTCTATCGCGACATCACCCGGCTGGTGGAGACCGAGGAGCGTTCCCGCCGGATGGTCCAGCAGACCATCAACGCCCTGGTATCGGCCATTGAAGAGGTTGATCCCTTCCTGGGCGGGCATTCGCGGATCATGGGCGGCATAGCCGGCCTCATCGCCCGCCGGCATGGCCTTTCCGACACGGATATCGCCACCATTGAGGCTGCGGCCAACCTCTCGCAGATCGGCAAGATGTTCGTGCCCCGCGAAGTGCTCCTCAAGCCCGGCGCCCTGACCCCCGAGGAAAAAGCCCAGATGGAGCGCCATGTGGACTACGCCCGCAACGCCCTGAAAAACATCGAGTTTGATCTCCCGGTGGTCGAGGCCATCTATCAGATGAACGAGCGCCTGGACGGCAAAGGCTACCCTCGCGGTCTTGCCGGTGACGCCGTCTCCATGCACGCCCGGGTTCTGGCCGTGGCCAACGCTTTCGCCGCCATGGCCAAGCCGCGCTCCTACCGCCCGGCCCTGCCCGTGGACGAAGTGCTCGCCATTCTGGAAAAGCAAAACACCAGCTATGATCCGGACATCGTCGCCACCTTGCGTGAAGTTCTGGACACTCCGGCCGGCGAACGCCTGGTCGAAGAGGCGGCGAAAGCGAAGGCCGTGTAAGAAGATAAGACAAAGAAGCCTCCGGCGGGCAGGGCTCCGCCCTGCATCCGGCAGGGAAAGGATTCCCCTGCACCCCCATTTTCGGCGCGGCGCGATCGATCATAACGACGGGCGCGCCGCGCCGAAAACGATTGGAAGATTTTTTAGGGGTCTTCACGGCGCGGGGGTGCTGCCCCGGAACGAGCGCCCACTGTCGCCTTCCGGCCCGCTCGGACATGACGGATCGCCCCTGTGCCGGGCCGGAAGGCTTGAAAATGCTTCGAGACCGGCGGCCCGTCGCGGGTATGGGCAGAGCCGGGCCGGGGCGACTGCCGAACCGGATATAATGGACATATTCGGCCGGACGCGAGATAGGTGTACCTTGGGCAAAAGGCCGTGTTCCAGCGGCCTTGACCGGCCCCGACCGACAACCGGCGATATGTCGCCGTCACGTTATGGAGGCTTTCTATGGAACGCACAGGCATCATCACTTTTCTGGGCGGCCCCCTGACCCTGCTCGGCAACCCGGTGAGCACAGGGCAGAAAGCCCCGGACTTCACCCTGCTGAACAACGACCTGTCGCCCCGGACCCTTGCGGACTACAAAGGCAAGACCCTGATCCTTTCCGTGGTGCCTTCGCTGGATACGGGCGTCTGCGATCTCCAGACCCGGCGTTTCAACTCCGAAGCCGCCGGCCTGGGCGACCACGTGCGCATCCTGACCGTTTCCTGCGATCTGCCTTTCGCCCAGGCCCGCTGGTGCGGCGCCGCCGGGGCCACGCAACTGGAAACCCTCTCGGACCACCGCGACCTGTCCTTCGGCACGGCCTACGGTGTGGTGATCAAAGAACTCCGCCTGCTGGCCCGCTCGATCTTCGTGGTCGATAAGAGCGGCACCGTCACCTACACCGAGATCGTTCCGGAAGTGACGCACGAAGTGAACTTCGAGGCCGCTCTGGCCGCGGCCCGCGCCGCCGTGTAAGCCGCCGCGTCCGATTTCACGCAACAGAAGCGGCACACGCTCAACAACGTGTGCCGCTTCTGTTTATTTATCGTTCCCACACGGCCGATACCGCACCCTCAATCCGCCCAGCCGCCGGTTCGGGGGAATTGCAAAGCCCTTTGGCCCGCCGATAGGTGATGCGCCATGCCGGACCGGGCCGAAAAGCGGTGATGAGGCGCGCGAACCGGTGCCGCACGCCGCAACGTTGGGGTCCTGGAAAGATCTTTTCCAAGAACACCCGCGACAGTGCGCCTTGTGTCATCCCGGCCCGCGCCGGTTCACCAAACGGGCGTGCGGGGAAATTGAATCTCCCTGCCCGCCGGAGGCATATTTTCTCTCGTTTACGCCATTTCCCGCAACCTGCGGACGCGCTCTTCCACGGGTGGGTGGGTGCTGAACAGGCTTGCGATGCCGCCCGCGAAGGGGTTGACGATGAACAGGTGGGCCGTGGCCGGGCCGCCGTGGCGCATGGGGGCTCGCTTGGAGTATTCCGTGAGCTTGATCAGGGCGGAGGCCAGACCTTGAGGGGAGCCGGCCAGACGGGCGCCGGCGGCGTCCGCGAGAAATTCCCGCGAGCGGGAGATGGCGAACTGGATCAGGCTCGCGGCGATGGGCGCGAGCAGGGCCACCAGCAGGGCGCCGGCCGCGCCGCCCCCGCCGTTGTTGTCGTTGGAACTTCTGCCCATACCGAAAATGGCTCCCCACTGGAGCATGTTGGCCGCGAACATGACCACCGAGGCCAACACACCGGTCAGGCTCTGGATCAAAATGTCGCGGTTGACCACGTGCCCCATCTCGTGGGCCAGCACGCCTCGTAGTTCCTCGGGTGACATCAGGCGCAACAGGCCGTCGGTGACGGCCACCACGGCGTGTTGCGGGTCGCGGCCGGTGGCAAAGGCGTTGGGCGCGGCTTCAGGCACCAGGTAGACGCGAGGCTTGGGAACGCCCGCCGCCCGGGCCAATTCCTCGACCATGCGGTGCAACCCGGGGGCCTCGGAGGGGCTTAACTCTTTGGCCCGGTAGGCCGAGAGCACGATTTTATCCGAATACCAGTAACTGCCCAGGTTCATGACCAGAGCGAACACGCCGGCCACAATCAGGCCGGTGTTCCCGCCCATGGCCCGGCCTAGAAAGAGGACCAAGCCGGTCAAAAGTACCAGGAGAAAAAAAGTTTTGATCTGGCTGGACATGCGCCGGCTCCTTCGCAACATGAGTGGAAAAAATGAGATAGACCGGCAAACCCGCCGGGATGACGGATTCACTCCGTCTATCTTGAATCATAAGGCCGCATAGGGGCTCAGGCAAGAGGCGGGCACACCCTCCGGCCGGGCCGGGCTCGCGCCCCTTTCGTACAGGCGCTTGCAATTTACCGTTTTTTTCCGCACAATGCAGTTCGGCCCGGAAGTCCCCGCCTGAGGTCTTTTTGAGCATTTCGGCTTCGCATGGCCGCAAGGGGCGCCCTCCGGAGAATTCGGAGCGGAACGCACTCCTTCGCATGTACGGTCATGCCCGCTTACGGCACGGGGCAGCCCATTTGACGGGGCTTTCCCGCTGTCATTTCTCAAACCGCGCGGGGTAGGGCGGTCTTTATGACCGCGAAGGAGTTTGGCATGAAGAAGATTCTGTGTATGGCGGCCGCCCTTGCCGTTACGGGGTTGTTCGCCGCCACGGCGTCCGCCGCCGAAACCGTCAAAATCGGGCTCATGGCCCCGCTTACCGGTTCCTTCGCCAGCGAAGGCCAGGACATGCAGAAACTGGTCGAGCTCCAGGCCGCCGAACTGAACAAGGCCGGCGGTATCAACGGCAAACTGGTCGAGATCGTCGTCGAGGACGACGGCAGCACGCCGCGCTCGGCGGCCACGGCGGCCAACCGCTTGGTGGCCAAGGGCGTGACTATGGTCATCGGCACCTACGGCTCGGCCGTGACCGAGGCATCTCAGGATATTTACGACGAAGCGGGCGTGGTGCAGGTTGCCACGGGCTCTACGGCCATCCGTCTTTCTGAAAAAAAGATGCAGTTTTTCTTCCGCACCTGTCCGCGCGACGACGAGCAGGGCCGGGTGGTTGCCGACACCGTGAAGCGGCTCGGCTTCAAGCGCGTGGCCGTTCTGCACGACAACTCCGCCTACGCCAAGGGGCTGGCCGACGAAACCAAGGCCGAGCTTGAGAAATCCAAGGTCGCCGAGGTGATTTTCTTTGACGCTCTGGTGCCCAACGAGCGCGACTACACGGCCATTCTCACCAAGCTGAAGGGCGTGAGCCCCGACGGCATCGTCTTCACCGGGTACTATCCCGAAGCCGGAATGCTGTTGCGCCAGATGAAAGAAATGCGCTGGTCCGTGCCGATGATCGGCGGCGACGCCACCAACAATGTCGACCTGGTGAAGATCGCCGGGCAGGACGCGGCCGCGGGCTACTACTTCGTTTCCCCGCCGCTGCCGGCCGACATTGACT
>JAVBQP010000018.1:0-9323 GCA_031548905.1 Desulfovibrio sp.
CGCAACGCTGGTCGGTCATGCCTCTTTCGAGGGCTCCCGACGTTGGCCAGATGCGCGGCGGCCTGTGGGGGAGGATAGCGGAGAGGGAGCGGAAGTCAAGGGCGGCGGTGGCTGGGGCGGCGAGGCGGACGAGGATGAAGAGCAAACAGACCGCCGCCCCCTAGGATATCACGTCCGAAACGCTGGTCGGGTCATGCCTCTATCGAGGGTGCCCGACGTTGGCCAGATGCGCGGCGGCCTTGGAGAAGAGGATATGCGATAGCGGGCGGAAGTCAAGGGCGGCGGTGGCTGGGCCGGCGAGGCGGACGAGGATGAAGAACAAACAGACCGCCGCCCCCTAGTGTATCACGTCCGAAACGCTGGTCGGGTCATGCCTCTATCGAGGGTGCCCGACGTTGGCCAGATGCGCGGCGGCCTGTGGGGGAGCATAGCGGAGAGGGCGCGGAAGTCAAGAGCGGCGGTGGTTGGGCCGGCGAAAGGGGTGTTTCAGTCTTTCCACTTTGTGTGTAGGCTATATACCAGCCTTGTCGACCACCTGCTCGAGTCAATCCGCCGGCCAAAGGAGACCCCATGTCGCCAGTCCTCAACGGAATCTACAGGCACTATAAAGGAAATGACTACAAGGTCATCGGCCTTGCCACTCACTCGGAAACCGAGGAGCCTGTGGTCGTATACCAGAAGCTGTACGGGGATTTTTCCTGGTGGGTACGCCCCCTCGCCATGTTCATGGAAGACGTGGAGGTGGATGGGGCTCGCATGAAGCGTTTTGCCTACATCGGAGAAGACGGGGGCGGCGAAGGCCGATAACTGCCGGCTCACAAATGGAATCGTTCCACCGGGTTTTGCCCGATGGAGCGATTCGTTGGTGTAGCCGGCGGAGCGGCGTTGCGCTCAGCGATAAATCCACTCCAGAATCGCCATCTGCATGTGCAGGCGGTTCTCGGCCTGGTCGAAGACGATGGAGGCCGGGCTTTCCAGCACGCCTTCGGTGACTTCTTCACCCCGGTGGGCGGGCAGGCAGTGCATGAACTTGGCGTCCGGCGCGGCCGTCTTCATCAGATGATCGTCCACGCAGAAGCCCTGGAACGCCCTCTCGCGGGCTTTCTGTTCCTCTTCCTGGCCCATGCTGGCCCAGACGTCGGTGTTGATGAAGTGCGCGCCCTCAACCGCGGCGGCCGGCTCGCGGTGCAGGAATATCCGCGCTCCCGCCTGGCGGGCCTGGGCCAGCATGGCCGGGTCGGGGTCGTACCCCTCCGGGCAGGCCAGGGAAAGGGTGAAGCCGAAGACCATGGCCGCCTCAATGAACGAATTGGCCATGTTGTTGCCGTCGCCCACCCAGGCCACGCGCGCGGTCGAGAGATCCGGCCGGCGCTCGTACATGGTCAGCACGTCGCTCAGCACCTGGCAGGGGTGGCCTTCGTCGGTCAGGGCGTTGACGATCGGAATGGAGCCGTACTCCATGAGCTGGTCCAGCTTGGACTGCCCGAAGGTACGGACGATCATCCCGTCGTTGTAACGCGATATGACACGGGCCGTATCCTTGAGCGGCTCGGAGCGACCGAGCTGGCTCTCGCGCTGGGTCATGAACACGGTATGGCCGCCCAATCGTCGCACGGCGGTTTCAAAAGACAGGCGCGTTCGGGTGGAGGCTTTCTCGAACAGCAGCACCAGGATTTTGTCCTGCAGGCAATTGCCGCGAAAATTGGTTTTCTTCATCTCGGCGGCGCGCAGCACCACCTTCATGGCGTCGTCACCGAGGTCGCGGATGGCAATGAAATGCTTGGACATGGAAAACCTCCTCCGGAAAAAAATCGGACGGGGACACCCCCGCCCGGACTTACAGCATAGAGAAAAACTACCTGATTTGTAAAGGATCTTTCGCGCCGGATCCGGGACTGCCACCGGAGTTTGCGGAGAAACGGAACGCGACGCTGGAATCACATTGCGGGCGAATGATACAATACATCGTGAAATATTTCATTTACGAAGATGCCTTTCTGTGGTACATCCCTCTGCGATAGCCACACTCAACATTGGGAGGTTGGTATGGGCCTGACGTACCGTGAGATGGAAGATATATTGATGAAAGAGTTGCGGCTCTATCATTACCCCATCGCCATAACGTTCCTGCGCAGCGATGAGGCGGTCGCCGAGTTCAAGCGCGTAACGCCCCATGTCGTGCCGGTGAAGCCCATTACCTATTGCCAGTGGGAAATCGCCGCCCGCATGAAGAAGCAGACCGTTGTGGCCGGCAAGGATCTGCTCGGCTGCTCCAATGCCCAGGTCAGCTTCGGCTGGCGCGAGATCGACGAGAAGGAAATCAAGACACAGCTCAAGTACTGTAGAGACGCGGCCCAGGCGGAGCGTTTCATGCTCTCGAAGCCGCGTCTCCCGATGGACAGCATAAAGGCCGTTGCCGCCGGGCCGCTCGGTGATGCGGTCATCGCCCCGGACGTGGTGCACTTCTATTGCGACAACCTGCAGTCCTATTTGCTGGCCGTGGATTACATGGCGGGCACGGATACGCACCCGCTGCGCCCGATGGTGACCATGAGTTCCTCCGCTTGCGGCGGCTCGGTGTTCTCGTATCTGGAGAAAACCTTCAACCTGTGCCCGGCCTGCTCGGGCAGCTACAACGCGGGCAAAACCGAGCGCGGTGAGGTGAACACCTTCATCCCCGGCATTCATATCGCGGCCACGGTCGAGCGCCTGCTTGAACGCCTGGGCGCGACGGGCGGCGCGGCCATCAGCCGTCCCGGCGATCCTTTCCCCGGCGCGGACATCTGTAAGAACTGTCCGTTGATCATTTTCAAAGAAGCGGGCCAAACGGAAGGCTGCGCCGACTGCGGCAAAGTCTGACGCGGCTTCGTCGGAATGTTTCGAACACACCCAAACCATAAGGGGAGAGCATGAAATATCTGAAAGCAGCACTCTTGTCGGCCTTCCTGTTTGCGGCCGCCCTTGGGCCGGTGGCCCACGGCCTGGCCGCCGAGGGGAACGGCACGGGGCAAAACGCCACAACGGCAACCGCCCCGGACGCCGCGCCCGCCGCCGCCAAGGACGTTCCGCAGGATCGCCTGGCCGTCGCCATTGCCGCCGCGGTCACGGACGGCAAGGTCAACCCGGCCGACGCTCCCGGCTTTCTGGGCATCCCCGGCGCGCCGGAGGTCAACCCGATCGTGGCCTTCGCCTGGGCGCTCTGGGTGGGCTGGATATTCTCGACCGTGGGCGCGTTCGGCGGCGTGATGGCCGGCGTGGGGCACATGAGCGTGTTCGGCTTCGGCCAGTACGCCGGCGGGTTCGGCAAGGGCGCGCCCCTGAACAAGGTGGTTACGGACTCCATCCGGGTCTCCAACCAGTGGCTGGTGGGCTGCTCGTCCCTCGTGTCGTCGATCAAATACGGCATGATGGGGCGGATCGTGCTGCCGCTCGGTATCGCCCTCGGCATCGGCTCGGTGGTGGGCTCGGTGCTCATTCCCATGCTGACCCACAACAAGATTTCCTTCAAGGAATACCAGGGGTACTTCGGCCTGTTCGTGCTCCTGCTCGGCTGCTACCTGTTGTACGAGACCCTGCCGGCCGTGCGGGCCAAAAAGAAGAAAGCCGCGGAAGCCGCCAAGGCTTTTGAGGCCGCCTGCAAGCTTTCGGCCGACGGCCAGAAGGTCGAGACCGGCGTGAAGGTCGTCTCCATTTCGCTCTCCAAGGTGGTCTTCACCTTCTGCGGCGTGGAGTTCTCCTTCAACACCTTCCTGCCGATCATCGTCGGCTTCGTGGTCGCCGCCATGGCCGCTTTTCTCGGCGTGGGCGGGGGCTTCCTGCTTGTGCCTTTCCTCACCAGCGTCACCCAACTGCCCATGTACCTCGCGGCCGGCACTTCGGCCCTGGTGGTGCTCATCGGCATGGTCACCTCGATCAGCACCTTTATGAGCGGCGGCGTTCCCGTGCATTGGTCCCTGGTGGGCATCGAACTGGTGGGCATCGTTGTTGGGTCTTGGATCGGCCCAATGACGGCCAAATACCTCTCGGACATCTGGCTGAAGCGCCTGTTCATTCTTCTGGCCTTCGTCGTCGGCGTGGATTATGTCATGCGGGGCTTTTTCGGCGCCCGCCTCTGGTAGCGCACCTTCTTCCGGCGGGCGGAGCCTTCGGGGTCCGCCCGCCTTTTTTCTTTTTATGATGCCATTGTTTCTCGACACCTTCCTGATAGCCCCGTTCCGGGCGTTCCCGAGCCCTATGACCGGGTTCTGGATCGGCTGCGCCTTGCTGGCCCTGTGGTGCGTGCTTCTGGGCAGGATCACCCAGGCCCTGCTGGAATACGCCGGGCGTTCGTATTACGCCCGCTTGGACGGCGAGTTGCGCCACTCCCACGACTTGTCCATGAAAGCCCTGCGCGCGGGCGACAAGCAGTCGTACCTGGCGATCAACAGCATGGCGCACGAGCGGTTCGGCAAGCAGTTTTTCGCCCGGGCCGCCCTGGGCATGGGGTCACTCTGGCCCGCGCCCTTCGCCCTGTGGTGGCTTTCCCTGCGTTTTGAGGGCGTCGAGCTGTTCACTCCGCCCTTCATGTCCGGGCCGGCCGGGTATCCCTTCGTCTTCATCCTGCTCTACATCGTCGAGCGGATCGCTTACGGGTGCCTGGAGCGCCGCGTGACGCGCAAAAAAACTCCCCTCCGGTCGCCCGAAGGGGAGTGAAGCCGTTCCGTCCGGAACGGGCGCGCTATTCTTTCTTTTCTCCGAAATCCACAGTTCGGAAGAACAAATGCCCGTCGCGCGAAATGTGCAGCAGCAGCACGCCGCGCTCTTTGGCGGCGGCCTCCACGGCCTTGGTCAACTCCGGTCCGGAAGCCACGGGTTTACGGGCCGCCGCCACAATCACATCGCCGGGGCGCAGGCCGATTTCCACCGCCGGGCCGGCGGCGTCCACGTCGGTGATCAGCAGGCCGGTGCCGCTTGAGACGCGAGCCTGCTTGGCTTCATCCGGGGTGAGCGGGCGCACTTTCACGCCGAGCTTGGCCCCGGTTTTTTCAGCGGAGCCGGAGGCATCCGCCGCGGCCTGTGTCTCGGCCCGTTCGGTCGGGCGCACGGTGAAGGTTTGCTCTTTGCCGTCGCGCCAGACCGTAACCTTGGCCTCGCCGCCGGGGGGCAGGGCGGCCACGGTGCGCAGGAGGTGATCCGTGTTGGTGATGGCCTTGCCGTTGATGCTCAGAATGACGTCGCCGGCCTTGATGCCCGCTTTGTCGGCCGGTTGATCGGCCAGGACGTCGCCGACGAGGGCGCCGGCGGGTTCTTTCATGCCCAAGGCCTTGGCCGTGGGCGCATCCACGCCCTGAATGGTCACGCCGAGCCAGCCCCTACTGACCCTGCCCTGGTTTTTGAGGTCCGAAATGACCTTTTCGGCCAGGGCGGACGGAATGGCGAAGCCGATGCCCTGAGCCCGCTGGGCGATGGCCGTGTTGATGCCGATGACCTCGCCGTTGGTGTTCAGCAGGGGGCCGCCGCTGTTGCCGGGGTTGATGGAGGCGTCGGTCTGGAGGAAGTCGTCGTACGAGCCGGACTGGATGTTCCGCCCCTTGGCCGAGAGGATGCCGGCCGTAACCGTGTGATCAAGGCCCAGAGGGTTGCCGATGGCCACCACCCATTCACCGACTTCCAAGGCCTCGGAATTGCCGAACGTGAGGTACGGGAAGCCGGAGCCCTTGATCTTGAGCAGGGCCAGGTCGGTTTCCGGGTCGGCGCCCACCACTTCGGCGGTGACCGAGTCGTCCTTGCCGGCTTCGCCGAAAGTCACCCGGATAGTGTCCGCGCCTTCGATGACGTGATTGTTGGTCACGATGTAACCGTCGGCGGAGATCAGGAACCCGGAGCCTAGGGAACGGGTCAGGCGGGAACGCGGGGAACCGTGAAAGCGTTCGAATCGATCGAGGAAGCGATCCATATTGGGATCACCCCGGAACATCTCGAAGCCGGGGGGGAACGGGCTTTGTTTCGTGGTGCGCTCGGTGTTGATGTTGACCACGGCCGGGCCGGCGGCCTTGACGAGATCGCGAAAATCGGCCGGGGCGGCCGGGGCGGCCGGCGCGAAAGCGACCAGGAACAGAATGACCGCGACGGCGCGAAGGGGGGAAGCTGTGCGCATGAAAATCTCCTTGAAGAAAAAGGGGAGCAACGGCCGGGGCGCCCCGGCTCTCCGGGAGAATAAATCCGTCCCGACAAATGTAAAGGGCCGGAGGGGGCGCCGGAAAAGGGGGGAGACTCCCCGGGGGCAGGTGAGAAGCGGGAGCGGAGGGAGGGTGATATTTTCGCGGTCGGCTCAGGGCGCCTGGAAACGCAGCCCCAGGTCGCGGAACAGTTCTCCCGCGTCGGGGGCCAAATGGTCCGGGCGCTCTTCGGCCAGGCGGGGCAGGGGCGTCGCGCCGCTGCCGACCCCGGCCGAGGCCGCGCCGGCGGCCTTGCCCGCGATGATGTCCATGGGGTGGTCACCGACCATCAGGGTTTTTTCCGGGGGAATGCCGAGCCGCCTCAAGGCCTGCAAGAGATGATCCGGGTCTGGCTTGACCTTGGGCACGTCGTCGCGGGTCAGCAGGAGGTCGAAAAACTCCGGCAGATCCGGAAACACAGCGAGCACGGCTTCCGGGCAATTCCGGGTGACGACGGCCCGGGCCGCCCCGGCATCCCTGAGGGCCGCGAGCATGGGGCGGGTGAAGGAAAACAGGCGGGAAGAGCGGGCCGCCTCCACTTCCACCTTCCGCGCCGCGTCCAGGGCGGCCGCCCGGGCCAGGGCCGCCGTTTCCGCCGAAAGCCCGGCGCACAGGCGGTCCAACTCCTCCATGAGCGGGGCGGAGGGCGATTCTCCCATACGCGCAAAGGGGGCCACAGCTTCCACGGCCCGGGCGCGCATCAGGGCGAAGTCCAGGTTCTGCACGGCCAGGGTACCGTCAAAATCAAAAAGCACGGCGGAATAGGGAAAATGCATGACTGTCCCGGTTCGGGGTCTGACGTGGCAAGCGGCCATACGCTCCGGCCTTCATCCCGCGGGCGCGGCCGTACCCGGAACTATGCCCGCAAAAGCAATCCTTGACAATCTCTCCGCAGCCGGCGAAAGGATGGAGTATTGGCGAACATAGCAACAGTGCTTACCTGCACACTGCCCGGCCGCCGCGCGGCCGCTTTATTCAAAACACTCACGGAGGCGTGTCATGAACATGATGCAACCGGCGATTGTCCTGGGGATTCTGGGAATTTTCATCTGCGCGTCCCAAGCGGCCGCCGAGGCTCCCCGCGCTTACCGGGTGGGTGAGGTCCGGGTCGACCCGTTGCTTGATGTGGACCGGGGAATGCCCGTGTCGATTTTCAGCGGGGCCTCCCCGGAGGTGACGGCCGCCCTTGCCCCGAGCGGCGAAGCCCCGTCGGGAATATACGCTTTCGTCGTGCGGCGGGGTGACCGGGTCATTCTGATCGATACCGGCTTCGGCAAGGCGGACAACCCGCAGAGCCTGCTCGGCCGGAGCCTGGGCCAGGCGGGGCTGCGCCCCGAGGATGTCACCCACGTTCTGTTGACCCACCTGCACGGGGATCATGTGGGCGGGCTGGCCAAAGACGGCAAGGCGGCCTTCCCCAATGCCTTGGTGTTTGTGTCCGAGCCGGAGAAAAATTTCTGGTTTGATGACGCGGCCCTGGCCGAGCAGCCGGACAAACTCCCGGGCGCGGGTCTGGCCCGCCGGAATCTCGGCCTGTATGGGGATAGGGTACGAACCTTCCGCTTCGGGCAGGAGGTCGTTCCCGGCATAACGGCTGCGGACGCCGTGGGCCATACGCCGGGCCATACGGCATTTCTGCTGGAATCCAGGGGAGAGAAAATGCTCTTTTGGGGCGACACCGTCCATGCCGCCGCGTTACAGTTTCCCCACCCGGAAATCTGCGCGTCCTTCGACATGGACAAGGAACAGGCCACGACAAGCCGCAGGCGGCTCATGCGCATGGCCGCGGAAGAGAACATTCCCGTTGCCGGGGCGCACTTCCCCGCGCCGGCTGTCGGCCGCGTCGAGCGGGCGGGCGACACGTTCGCGCTGAAAGGCTTCTGAACACGCCGGAGGTCGCGCCCGGGGTGATGGCACAGTGCCGGAGGGGCGGCGACGCCGCTGCGGGGTGGTGCCTAGTTGTAGTGGTTCCAATAGGTTGTTCACCCTGCTTCAAATCGGTAAAGCTGGAGTTGCCAGACGACAGCCAACCGAAACGAGGACAGGGTGAACAGCCACAAGAATGCCAAACTCACGGCCCGAGGTCGAGAGGAAATGGTGAGGCGGATGCGGTATGAGCCCGCCGCCCAGGTTTCGACCGGCTTCGGGGTAAGCCCGCGCACCGCCAGAAAATGGGCGGGCCGCTACAAGGCTGGCGGTGTGGCGGCTCTGGCGGACAAGAACTCTCGCCCGAAGCGGTGCCACAGTAGATTGAGCGAAGAGGATATCGGCGCGAGTATCTCCTTACGCAAAGCACGCCTGACCGGGGACGAGATCGCCTTGCGTCTTGGCCTGTGCCGCAGCGGCGTCTTTAGGGCCTTACGCAAAGTGGGGTTGTCGCAACTGCGTTTTTGGGAAAAAAAAGAGCCGGCGCAGCGTTAGCAGTGGGAAAAACCGGGCCAAATGCTCCATTTTGACATCAAGAAGCTCGACAAGGTTGACGGCGTCGGGCACCGGATTTTGGGCAAAGGACGCGCTCGGCAACGGCACCCTGGTTGGGAGTATCTGCACGTTTGCGTGGATGACGCTTCCAGGGCGGCCTACACGGCCCCATCCTCCCGGATGAAACGGCGAAATCGGCGGTGGAGTTTCTGTGGTTCGCCGTCGCCTGGTATGCCTCGCACGGCATCAAAGTGGAGCGGGTACTCACGGATAACGGCGCGTGCTACAAATTCCGAAAGTTTCGTGCCGCCTGCCGTGAGCTTGGAATAAAGCAAAGCGCACCCGACCTTACAGGCCGCGGACCAACGGCAAGGCGGAGCGCTTTATCAGAACGGCATTGCAAGAGTGGGCATACGCGCAAACGTACACCCACTCTTGGAAAAGGACGGCCAACCTGCCTGTGTGGACGCAACGCTACAATTCCCAGCGTCCTCGCAGCGCCCTTGGCAGACTGCCTCCGGCCTCACGATTGCTCGGAGGGTGAACAACGTGTTGACACTCTACACCTAGGCTCAGGACTCATTAATTGCAAAAAGTAGGAAAGTTGGTTAGTTGTGCTTATGGAGGGTGCAATGGGTCAACTTTTCTACCTTTCTGTCGGGCAACTCGAACGTATCAAGCCTTTCTTCCCACTTTCACACGGCA
>JAVBQP010000020.1:0-77184 GCA_031548905.1 Desulfovibrio sp.
ATGGAGCGCCTGCGCAAAGCCGAGGTCGAAGCCGGCCGGCCGCGCGGCGTCGTGGCCTTGACGGCCGTTTCCAAGTTCCACCCGGCCGCGGCCGTGGCCGACCTCGCCCGCTATTGGGCCGGGCGGCAGAAGGCCGACCCGACCTACGGCCCGCCTTGTTTCGGGGAAAACTACGTGCAGGAGGCCGCAACCAAAATGGCCGAGGTCGAAACACTTCTGACGGTCGATCCGCCGCCGGTCCCGCCGGTATGGCACTTTACCGGGCATATCCAGAGCCGCAAGGCCGGGGAGTGCGTGGGCCGGTTCGCCCTGCTCCAGACCGTGGACTCGGTTAAGCTGGCCCGGAATTTGCAAAAATCCTGGCGCGCCTTCGTGGCGGAAAAGCCCAGGGGCTTGTCGGACCCGCCGTCCGTTCCCCAGGACATACTTGTCCAGGTGAACATCGCGGCCGAGCCGCAGAAATCCGGCGTTGCGCCGGAAGGCCTGGAAGCCCTGCTGCGGGAATTGGCCGGTATGCCGGAGCTGCGGGTTCGCGGCCTGATGTGCCTGCCGCCCATGACGGACGAGGCCGAGGACGCCCGGCCCCACTTCCGTCGGCTTTTTGAACTGCGGGTCGCCATGCGGGAGAAAACCGGCCTGGATTTGCCGGATCTTTCAATGGGCATGTCCCAGGATTTTCATGTGGCCGTCGCCGAAGGAGCCGATCTGGTTCGGGTGGGAACCGATATTTTCGGCCCCCGCGCTCCGGCCTGAACGGCCGATTGACGGCTCGACGGCGCGCGGCGCACCATTTCACGGGCAAGGGGATACGAAACGATGGATTTGGCGACAATACTCGGGATGGCGATCTCCTTCGGGCTGATCCTCGCCGCGCTGATGGTGGGCGGCGATCCCCTGACCTTTGTGGACATTCCCTCCATGCTTATCGTGCTCGGCGGCACCTTGGGCGCCACCCTGACCCACTACCCCCTGGGCACGGTGCTCAAAGTGGGCAAGGTTATCCGCAAGACCCTGGTGGGCAAGACCCCCGAATCGGTCCAGGTTATCGAGCAGTTCATGGATTACGCCAACCGCGCCCGGCGCGAAGGTATTCTGGCCTTGGAAGCCATCGTCAAGGGACTGGACGACGCCTACCTGCGCAAAGGCCTGCAACTGACCGTGGACGGCCTGGAGCCGGATTCCATCCAGGCAATTCTGGAAACGGAAATCGGCAACACCGAGGGCCGGCACGAGACCGGCATCGATCTGCTGAACGCCCTGGCCGCCTACGCCCCGGCCCTGGGGATGATCGGCACGGTCATCGGCCTGGTGCAGATGCTCAAGACCATGAACGACCCCAGTTCCATCGGCCCGTCCATGGCCGTGGCCCTGATCACCACCTTTTACGGCGCGGTGCTGGCCAACCTGGTGTTTCTGCCCATGGTCGGCAAGCTCAAGGCCCGCTCCAAGGAGGAAATCCTGATCATGGAGATGCAGATGGAGGGCATTCTCGGCATCTCCCGGGGGGAAAACCCCCGGATCATCATGGAAAAGCTCAGCAGCTTCCAGCCGCCCAAGGACCGCAGGCAGACGGACTAGATCATGGCCCGGCGCAAAAAGCAAAAGGGCGAAGAGGGAGGCCCGGCCTGGCTCATCACCTTTTCGGACCTGATGACGCTGCTGCTGACCTTTTTCGTGCTGCTGGTGAGTATGGCGGTTATCGACGAACGAGCCAAAAAGGAGGTGCTCGGCTCGGTCTCCAAGCGTTTCGGCCCGGGCAGGTCGATCACCAATCCCACCGCCAAAACGAATAAAGAGACCTCGCTCTATACGCCCGGCCGCATGGAAGACGCCAAGGAGGAAGACCTCGAGCCGCTGCGCGACATGGTCTTTGACGAGCAGGACAAAGACCTGGACTTCAAAGAGAACATGTACGTGCAGGTGTTGTCCATCAATTCCGAAGTGCTGTTCGAGCGGGGCGGCTGGGAGCTCAGCCGCAAGGGTGTGCAACTGCTGGACAGGATCGTCCCGTACCTGCAGGAAGTGCGTTACCCCGTGCTGGTGGCCGGCTATACCTCGGTGCGGCGCGAGGAGGAAGGCGGCGCCTACACCCCGGATTTCGACACCACCAAGGTGGATCCGTCCTGGATGCTTTCTTTCCGGCGCAGTCATGCGGTATATCGGCACTTCACCGGCCGGGGCATTCCCGAAGCCCGGCTGATGCTCGAGGGGTACGGGCGATTCCACCCCCGTTATTCCAACGAGACCCCGGAGGGCCGGATGAAAAACCGCCGGGTGGATCTGATTCTGGACAAGCGCAACCTGGCCTGGATCGAGAAGGTGGAGCAGGTGCGGCAAAAAGAGCCGGATGTGCCGCGCGAATACTTCTACCAGGGCTTTTCCTTTGACCTGACCATGCCGGGTGAGAACCGGCCGGAGCGGTAGGCATGGCCCGGCGGAAAAAAAAGAGCGGCGGCGGCGGGGGGGGCGACGGTTGGCTGGTCACATTCTCGGACCTGATGACCCTGCTGTTGACCTTTTTCGTTCTGCTGCTTTCCATGGCCTCGATGGACACAACGACCATCACCCGGATCAGCAGTTTTTCCAACAGCCTGGCGCCCATCCAACACAGCGGCGCGAGCAGGATGTCCGACCGGGTCAAATTGGTCATCGATCTGGTCCGTGACCATGATAATCTGCTGTTGCAGAATGATCGGATTAAAGATTTGCTTTTTCCGGACGATATCTTCCCTCCGGAAATGAATGTCGCGGACGTGAAGGCAAATGTGAGCATCCTGCAACACCCCGAGGGAGTGGTTATTGTGTTGACGGACGGGCTGCTCTTCGCCGAAGGCTCGGCCGAGCCGGACGCGCGCGGCCGAGCGTTGCTTGACGCCCTGACACCTGTTATTCATGGGGTCAATGCGGATGTGAACATCAGCGGGCATACCGACTCAACCCCGCAGCCGCCACCCGGCAATGACGAGCTTTCCGCCAGGCGCGCCCTGGCGGTGCTGGAGCGGTTTCTGGCCGGGAAGGTGCCGCCCGATCGTTTCTCCATCAGCGCCTACGGCCCGGACAAGCCGATGTACGCCAACGACACCCCCGAGGGCCGGAGAAAAAACAGGCGGGTGGAAATTTTGTTGAAAACAGCCAAACGCTTGGCACGCTATACATAAAAAGGAACGATCATGGCCGACGAAGAACCCCCGAAGAAGAAAAGCAAACTCAAGTGGATCATCCTCATCTTCCTGGTCCTGCTGCTCGGCGGTGTCGGGTTCGCGGCCTGGAAGCTCGACCTGATCGGCAAGTTCACGGGGGGATCGGATGAAGAGCCCAAGGTCGAGCAGGTCACGGAGTCGCAGCAGGCTCCGCCCCCGCCGGCCGCCGGCACCATCGTGGCCCTGAAGACTTACACCACCAATCTGGCCGATCCGCTGGGCAGGCGCTTTATCAAGATCGCCCTGGCCGTGCAGGTTTCCGACCCGAAGGTCGCCTCGGAACTGCAGGCCCAGGACGCCCGGGTGAGCGACACCGTGCTGATGCTTCTTTCCAGCAAGAGTTATGCGGATATCGCCTCACCCGAGAGCAGGGAAATTTTGAAGAGCGAGATCCTTTCGCGCCTGAACCTGATCTTGGGCGGGCCCAAGGTCATGCAGGTACTGATCACCGATTTCGTCATTCAGTAAAGACAGTGACAATACCCCGGTGCGGGGTCGCCTAAACAGAAAGAGGAATACCCCATGACAGCCGACAAGGAACTTGACCAGGAAGCTCTGGCCGCGCAGTGGGCCGCCGCGCTTGATGGACCGGAGGAGGCCCCGGCGGCCGAGCCCGCCGCGATGACCGACGACGAAAAGCTTGCCGCCGAGTGGGCCGCCGCCCTGGCCGACGACGAGCAGGTCGCCGTTAAAAAGGAAAAAGAGCAGACGGCGTTCGCCGCCAAGGCCAAAGTCGCCGAGTTCAAAGACCTCACCGACGAAGCCAAGGCTCCCCGCCCCGATGCCGGCCGCCGCGAGCTTGACTTCATTCTGGACATTCCCCTGGACGTGTCGGCGGAACTGGGCCGCACACGGCTGTTGATCAACGAGTTGCTCCAACTCGGCCAGGGATCCGTGGTGGAGTTGAACAAACTGGCCGGTGAACCGCTGGAGGTTTACGTCAACGGCAAGATCGTCGCCAGGGGTGAGGCCGTAGTGATCAACGAGAAGTTCGGCATCCGCCTGACGGACATCATCAGCCCGATCGAACGGGTCAAACAGTTGGGATAACCTCATGAACGCCACCATGCCCCTGCCCCCGGCCGCCGCGCCGGTCATTCCCGCCGCGCCCGCTGCCGTTCCGCACGCCGCCCAGACGGCGGCCCAGACCGCCACGCAGTCCGGCGGCCTGCTCGACGGCGCTCAGTCGGCCGTGTCTTCCTGGGCCGGGTATTTTGAAGCCTTGGCCATCCTCTTTTTCATCCTGGCGGCGCTCTGGCTGGTTCTGCGGCTTATCCGCCGGGGCAGGGGCGGCTTTTTGACGGGCGCGGGCGCTCCCATGCGGATGGAAAGCCGTCTGGCCTTGGGCCCCAAGAAATGGGTCGTGGTGGCACGGATTTTGGATAAGCGCCTGGTACTGGGGGTGACCGACACCCAGATAACCATGCTTACGGAGCTTGATGCCGATGAACGGGCGCCTGAATCCAAATCATCCTTCGCCGCCGCGCTTAAGAAAGCCGGCGGGTCCGAGTCCGGCGGCTCGTAGGGGTTTTCTTCACCCGTATCTTCCGTTCCCGGCTTTTTTCCCGGCCTTCACCGTCCTGCTCGCGGCGTTGTTCGTTCTCGGCTTTCCCGAGGCGGCCCACGCCGCTCAGGACTTGGCCATTCCGGATTTGCAACTGAGCCTCTCCGGTGGTTCGACCGAGCCGGAAAAAGTCTCGCTGGGTCTGGAAATCCTCTTCCTGCTCACGGTGCTTTCCCTGGCCCCGGCCATTGTGCTCACCGTAACCAGCTTCACTCGGATCATCGTGGTCTTCCACTTCGTGCGCCAGGCTCTCGGCGTGCAACAACTGCCCCCCAACCAGGTGCTGGTCAGCCTGGCCATTTTTATGACTGTGGCGATCATGTGGCCCGTGGGCAAGCAAATCAACGACAACGCCCTGCAACCCTATCTTGAAGAGCGCATCGGTTTTGCCGAGGCCCTGCAAAAGACCGAAGAGCCCCTGCGTGCATTCATGTTCAAGCACACGCGGGAGAAAGATCTCTCGATTTTCTACTCCATCACCAAGATGGATCGACCCCAGAACAAAGAAACCGTGCCGACCATCGCCCTGGCCGCGGCGTTCATCATCAGCGAGCTGAAGACCGGCTTCATCATCGGGTTTCTCATCTACATTCCGTTTCTGATTCTGGACATGGTTGTCTCCAGCATCCTGCTGGCCATGGACATGATGATGCTGCCGCCCATGATGGTTTCCATGCCGTTCAAACTGTTGCTGTTCGTCATGGTCGACGGCTGGACCCTGCTGGTCGGCTCCATGGTCAACAGTTTCCTTTTATGAGGGGGAGAGTGCCATGACTCCGGAATTCGTCGTCGGCTTTGCCAAGCAGGCCATTGAACTGACTCTGCTGATTTCCATGCCGCTGTTGCTGGTGGGGCTGGGCGTGGGCCTTATTGTGAGTATTTTCCAGGCCGCCACGCAGATTCAGGAAATGACCCTGTCGTTCATCCCGAAGATCGTTTCCATGTTTGTGGCGCTGCTGTTCGCCTTTCCCTGGATCATGGAGCGGATGATTACCTACACGCGGGATATCTTTCTGAACATTCCCAACTATATCCGCTGAAAGAGGCCGGCATCGCTCACAGCAGCTTTCCTCCCAGGAAGACCGCCGCCACGCTGAAATAAATGATCAGCCCCGTGACGTCCACAAGCGTGGCCACGAACGGGGCTGAAGCCGTGGCCGGATCAAGTCCGGTTCGTTTCAGCAGAAACGGGATCATCGCTCCCGCCAGGGTTCCCCAGAGCACGATAAAGACCAGAGAAACGGAAACACTCAAGCCCACCCACGGCCAGAACTCGCCGTAGTCGTAAAAACCGGCTTTCTGCCAGATCACGATGCGGGCGAAACCGATCGCTCCCAGAACCGTTCCCAGCAGCAGCCCGGACAAGATCTCCTTGCGCATCACGTACCACCAGTTGCGCAGCTTCAACTCCTCCAGGGCCAGGGAGCGGATGATCAGGCTGGCGGCCTGCGAACCCGAGTTGCCGCCGCTGGAGATGATCAACGGCACAAACAGCGCCAGCACTACGGCCTTGGCGATCTCGTCGTCGAAATGCCCCATGGCCGAGGCCGTGAGCATCTCGCTCAGAAAGAGAATAACCAGCCAGCCGGCGCGCTTCCTGACCATCTCCGGCAGAGAGGTTTTGGTATATGACAGCTCGAGGCCTTCCGTGCCCCCGAATTTCTGGAAGTCTTCGGTATGCTCTTCTTCCACAACGTCCATAACGTCGTCGACGGTCACGATGCCGAGCAGCGTGCCGTCGGTATCGGTCACCGGCAAAGCCACTCGATCGTGGTCCCTGAAGGCTTTGACCGCCACCTCCTGGTCGTCGTCGGCATTCAGGGCGATGAAGCGGCCGTCGCACAACTCGGCGATGCTCTGGTCCGGCGCGGCCAGGATGATTTCCTTGATCCGCAAGTCATCGATAAGTTTCCAACTCATATCGACGACATACACGATATTCAAAGTTTCCGAGTCGCGCCCGAATTTGCGGATATGCTCCAGGGTCTTCTGGACTGTGTATTGGGGTTTGACCGCCACGAATTCCGGGGTCATCAGCCGGCCGATGCTGTCTTCCGGGTAGCCCAGCAGGCGGACGGCGATTTCCCGGTTCTCGGCGGAAAGCATTTGGACCAGACGCTGGGCCACCTCGCCGGGCAATTCCTCAAAGAAAGCCGTGCGGTCATCGGGAGCCAGGTCGTTGAGCAGAGCGGTCAGGTGCCGGGCGTTGGCGGCCAGGCCCTCAATGATGTCTTCCCGTTCGTCGCGGGAAAGGCGTTGAAACGTCTCTTTCGCCAAGCGGCGGGGCAGGATTCGGAACAGCACGATCCGGTCGTCCTTCGCCAGCTTCTCGATAATGCCCGACAAGCGCATGGGGCCGAGGCCGGCCAGTTCCTCTTTCGCGGTCTTCCAGTCTTTCTCGGCGAGCAGCCGGTGGAATCGGGTGCTGATTTCGGTCATGGCGTGCCTCCACGTAACGTGAGCTTACCGGCACACCGCTTGTATGCTTTTTCCCCGAGACTTGCCAGATGTATCGGGCCGGCTTTACAGCGCCCCTTCCTCCACGTTCTCGGTGTTCTTTTTCACCTTGAAAAGCCCGCCCACCCGAGCAGCCCGGAGAAGAGCAGGGGGGTACGCCAGGCCAACGGTCAGAGATAGGCGGTGTGCTCCTGAGCCCACTCGAAGTGGACAATGAGGGCGACGCAGACGATGGTCCAACGCGGCAACGGGTCCGGAGGCGGACGGCCAAGGTCGCGCGGCCGTGGATCAGGTGGAAATAGAGATACACGCAAAAATGGCAGCCGAGATACCGGTAAGTATCGGGCAGCCTGGTTCCAAAGGTGAACACCCGGTGACAGTGTCTGCCCGGCGGGAGCTCGTAGAAGAACACCCCGGTGACAAAGAAAAAGAGCGGCATATGGAAGGAGTACACCGGCACGAGCGTGAACCCGAAGCCTTCAATATGGCCGATGACGACGGCGGTGATGCCCAGCCCTTTCAGCGCGTCGGCCATGACGTCGCGCTTCATGCAACAACTCTCTGTCGAGAACGGCTATTCCCCCGAAGCCGGCCGAATCGTCGATTTTTCGGCTTATCGGCTTGGGAGATACATCATCTTGAGACGGACGACAATGTCCGGAGCAAGGCGCGCCTTTTCTGTTCGCCCTCCCCGGCGAAATCCGCCCACGGGCGGGCCCCCCGCAAAAAAGAAAGGCGCCCCGGCCAACCGGGGCGCCTGGGGTGCGCTTTTCCTTACTTTAAGCCGTCCATAACCCGGCGCAGATCTTGAGACATGCGGGCGAGCTCCTGTACGGCGGCGGAGGATTGCACCATGCCGTCCGTGGTTTCGCCCACGATGTTGTTGATCTCTTCAATGGCGCGGTTGATTTCCTCGGATGTGGCGCTTTGCTCCTCGGCGGCAGTTGCGATGGAAGCCACAACGGCGGAGTTGGCGGCGGCCAGGTTGACGATTTCCCCGAGGGCGGAGCCGGAAGAATCGGCCAGCTCGTTGGCGGCGTTGATGTTCTTCACCGCGTTGCCGACCTCGGCGATGTTTTGCCGGGCGGAGTTTTGGATGGATGAGATGTTCGCGCCCACTTCCTGCGTGGCGTGCATGGTCTTTTCGGCCAGCTTGCGTACCTCGTCGGCCACCACGGCGAAGCCGCGCCCGGCCTCGCCGGCCCGGGCGGCCTCAATGGCCGCGTTCAGGGCCAGCAGGTTGGTCTGATCCGCGATGTCTGAAATCACGTTCATAACCCCGCCGATGCTTTCGGCCTGCTTGCCCAGTTCCTGCATGTTGTCCTGCAGGCCGGCGGCCACGGTATGCACGGTGTTGATGGCCCGGACCACCTGGTTGACCAGATCCGCGCCCTCCCGGGCCTTTTCACGGGTGCTCTCGCTTTGCTCGGAGGCTTGCCCCGCGCTGCGGGCAACTTCCATGACCGTGGCGTTCATTTCCGTCATGGCTCCGGCCGTGGAATGCACCCGATCGCGCTGCATTTCCGCGCCGCGCGAGATCTGCTCCACCTGGGCGGCCAGTTGCTCGGAGGCGGCGGCCACGCGGTCGGAAATGTCGGAGGCGTCCTTGGCCACCTGGAGCATGACCCGCTGCTTGGCTTTGATTTCGGTGAGATCGGTGATGATCTCCATGTACCCGACAGCGTTCCGCGCTTTGTCGAGAAGCGGCAGGGCGGCCACGGCGATCTCCATGGATTTTCCTTTAGGAGTGATGGTCATCTCCCCGTTGCAGGGGCTCTTGCGTTGCAGGGCCTGCGAGCCGAAACATCTGTCGGAGCGCGCTCCGCCGCATTCGGTATTGGTGAAGTTGCCGCCGATGTTCGCCTGCCCGATGGTATTCAAGAAGGTAACCTTGTTGTCTTTATCGCAACACATGACCGGCACGGGCAACTCATCCATAACCATTGTGTAGGCGTCGCCCACGGTGTTGACGGCCCCGGCCAGATCCGCATAGGAGCCGCTGTACTCGCCGAGGCTCAGCCGTTCGCGGAACCGGCCGCTGCCGATGCCGTCGGACAGGGTCCGGGCGCCCTGGATCACCTTGGAGAGCACGTCCGGAATTTGGCGCATGGCTTCCACCATGGCGCCGATTTCGCCTTTTTCACGGACGTTCAGGCGATGGGAGAAGTCGCCGCGGGCGATAGCCCCGGCAAAGGCCGAGAGGTTGTTCAGCACCCGGACGATGCCGATGATGATCACGGCGGCGAAGATCACGCCGAGCAGAACCCCCACGCCGCCCATGGTAGCGGTGCGGGTCTGGCCCGCCGCGTTGTCGGCCAGGAGGTTTTTCCCGTATTCGAGCATCTGGGCGGTAACTTCCGCGTTCAGCGGGCCGCTCATTTCAAAAAAGGCCTTCAGGCGGGCGGCCATGGAGTCGGTCGCTTTCATGACCTCGTCGCCCACGCCGATCAGGGTGACGGTGCCGGCCCGGTACTTATCAAAGGCGGTGCTGAGGGTTTCGTGGAAGCGGAGCCCTTCTTCGCTGTGCAGCAGAGGGCGAATCGCCGCGATGGCGTCCTGCAGTTCCGCGAGCCTGTCGAGAGCCAGCTTGCCGGTCGCCGGGGCCAGGGATTCAACATACATGCCCACGGCCGCGCGGGTTGCGGCCATCTTGCTCCAGGCCACGGAAATGGCCGCCAGGGCGTCGGAATTGCCCAGCTTCTGAGCCTGCCCGGTAATGGAGAGCATGGCGTCGCTCATGACGGTCGCGTCTTTCACGGCTCCGGCGACAAGTTCCTTGACCTTGGCGATGCCGGCGTTGACCACGTCGATATCTTTGGCGAACTCACCGGTGGAGTTCTCAAGCTTTTTTAGGATAGCCTTGCGTTCCGGGCGCTTGACGAATTCCTCGGCGGTCATGATGTTGGCTTTCCCCTCGCTCAACGCTCGGGCGGCCTCTTTCATATTCTCCGGGTTTCTGCTGCCCAGAAATTGATAGACGAAGTAAGAGGCTTCGTACAAGCCGGCTTCCACGTCGCTCATGGCCATGCTGAAGCGGGCCAGGCGGCGGTATTCCTCAAAGCCGCTACTGGAGTTCTGCAAATCCCTATACCCTAGTCCGGCCACCACGGCCAGAAGCAAAACCATCACGGAAAATCCTGAAATAACTTTGTATTTTGTTGTCATGCCGTCCTCCCCAAGGGGCATACCGTTTCCCGTCCGGCTATGCGGAACGGGATGTTGGAAAAGCTGGATCTGTTATTTTCCCACATATACCCGCACGTATGAAAAAACAAGAGGGTATAGGCAAATATATTGTTATACATGCATGGGAATATGCACGTTGATAGTGCTGTATTCAGCGAAATTACATATCGGGATACATTGCAAGAAGCTTAAGAGAAGCGGAAGGATGAAACCAGTATTTTTTATTTTGGCTTTTATTCGCGAAAGAATATTCAGGAAGAGAAGTCAACCCATGTCTCGCCTCTGGCGATACAGACAACCCGGCCGGACACCCAGGCGTGCTCGGCGCCCAGATCGATATCCAGGGATTCGCCGCTTGGCTGGCCGACGGGCAGGGAAGCCCCGCGCGCCAGGGCCAAGGCCAGAGAGGCCGAGCCGCAGGCTGTTTCCAGGTGGGTGGAGCCCGTGGCCGCCACCCGGACCAGCGGCGTGATGGAAGGGCCCAAGGAGGACTCGGCGCACCAGATGACTCCGGCGGCCGGTTCGGCGTTCAGGTCGAACCGGGAGCGCTCCGCTTCCGCGGCTGTGAAGGGCTCGGAAGGCAGGGGATGGATGCGGGCATCCAGGAGCAGATGGCAGATGCCGGGCAGGCGTACCAAGGCCCGGCCCGGCTCCGGACGCTCGATGGTCGCGCCTTCCAGGGGGATACGCGCGCCGCAGAAGGAATATTCCTCATCCGGCGGGGTCGGTGGGGTGCCGGGAAGGCCGTGGGCGTCCAAGTGCGCCCGGCAGGCGGCCAGAGTCCGGAGCGTGGGTGCGGCGGCCACGAGAGCGGGCTCAGTCAGGCCGGAAACCGACAGCCAGCCGGCAAGGGCGGGCTCCGCGAGAAAGGAGACGGGGCGCAAAAAACCGCGCTCGGCCAGCTCATGGGCGGCCGCGCGCGAGGCGTTGACGCAGAACTCTCCGCCCATCATCTCCAGGTGGGGTGTGCCGGCCCCGGTAAACAGCGCGCCCACCTGCTCGGCCCCCAGGTGCAGGGGGGACATGAGGCGGGCGGCCAGGGCGGGCAGGGCGCCCGCCGGAACGCTTTCGCCCGGTACAAGGATGGTGGGATTGCCGCCGGGCAGATACTTGGCGAAGGGCAGGCGCATGGGCCGCTGCTACTTGGCGTAACCAACGGCCCGGCGCTCGCGGATGACCGTGACGCGGATCTGCCCGGGGTAGGTCAGGTTGCGCTCGATTTTCTCGGCCACGTCCTTACAGAGCAGGTAGGTGGCGTCGTCGTCGAGCTCCTCGGAATTGACCATCACCCGTACTTCCCGGCCGGCCTGGATGGCGAAAGCCTTGGAGACTCCCTCGAAGCCCGTGGCGATGTTCTCCAGGTCTTCCAGGCGCTTGGTGTAGTTTTCCAGCAGTTCCTTGCGGGCGCCGGGGCGGGCGCCCGAGAGGCAGTCCGCGGCCTGGACCAGCACGGCCAGGGCGCTCTTCGGGGGGACATCCTCGTGGTGGGCCGCGATGGCGTGAATGATATCCTTGTTCTCGCCGTATTTTCTGGCCACGTCGGCGCCGATGGTCGCGTGCGAGCCCTCCACCTCGTGGTCCAGGGCCTTGCCGAGGTCGTGGAGCAGCCCGGCCCGCTTGGCCTTTTTTATGTCCAGGTCAAGCTCGCCGGCCATGACTCCACATAGTGAGGCCACTTCCAGGGAGTGCTGGAGCACGTTCTGCGAGAAACTGGTGCGGAACTTCAACTGCCCGAGCAGGCGCACGATGTCCGGGTGGATGCCGTGCACCCCGGCGTCGAAGGTGGCCTGCTCGCCCACCTCGCGCACATGCACTTCCAGCTCCTGTTCGACTTTCTTGACGATATCCTCGATGCGGGCGGGGTGGATGCGGCCGTCCTGAATCAGGCGCTCCAGGGCCATCTTGGCCACTTGGCGTCGCAACGGGCTGTAAGCGGAGAGGATGACCGTCTCCGGCGTGTCGTCGATGATCAGGTCCACGCCGGTGGCCGCTTCCAAGGCCCGGATATTCCGGCCCTCGCGGCCGATGATCCGGCCCTTCATGTCTTCGCTGGGCAGGCTGACGGCGGTAACGGTCTGCTCGGCCACATAGTCGCCGGCGTAGCGCTGGATGGCCGAGGCCAGGATCTCTTTGGCCTTGCGGGAGGCCGTCTCTTTGGCCTCGGTCTCGATCAGGCGCATCATCCGGGCGGCTTCGTGGCGGGTTTTGGCCTCCACCTCTTCAAAGAGACGGGTTTTGGCTTCTTCGGCGGTCAGGCCGGAAATCTCCTGCAGGCGGCGTTCCTGCTCTTCGCGCTGCAGCCCGAGCTTTTCTTCCGTTTCTTCAAGCTTTTTCTCGCGCCGCGCGAATTCTTTTTCGGTCAGGATGATCTCCTGCTCCTGTTTGCGGGCGTTTTCTAGCTTTTCCTCGAGTTTATCGCTTTGTTCCTGGATTTTTTTGTCTTTGGCCTTGACCTCGCGCTCGAGTTCTTTGACTTCCTGCTCCATGATCCGCTTGGCTTCAAGCACTTCATCCTTGCCCTGCAGGACAATTTCTTTTTTCTGGGCCTGGGCTTCTTTGCGGGCTTCTTCCACGATGCGCCTGGCCAGCTCGCCGGCGGCGGTCATGCGCCTGGCCGCAATCACTCTGGCCAGAAAGATGCCGACGGGAATGCCCACAATGAGAGCGGCCAGGGCCACGAGAAGATTGACGGATTCCATGCAAACCTCATCTATGTCTACCCTTGCGGGGGTGAAGAGCGGGGCCGCCGCCACGGGGATATTGAAAAGGGGCGCGAAAAAAGCCCCGCTTTTCCCGAAATACAAACGCCTTCGGACACAAAAGCAGGGCTTGCAGCAAGCGCGCCAAAGATGTGGTAGAAACCCCGGAGGTGCCGTGCGGTCACCCTCACGCAGGACCTGATGGCTACCTACGTTGGGAAAATTGGACGCCCTTCAGGCTTCCCGGTCATACCCGGGCATGCACACCGGTTCGTCGGCAAATCCCTTTTTTTAAGCTTGTGAGGCCGGCGACGGCAATCGTCACCTGCACCCCAGGGTTCATACATTCTCAGACGTTTTTTCCGTCGCTTTCTCTATGCCTGCGAGAAGTTCGGCCAGTTTCCGCTCCTGGTGTCCCCATTGATCCTTCAGGTGGACCAGATCGTCCGCCAGAGCCAGGGCCAGAAAGGTCAGCAACTTCTCTTTGCTTAAATGTCCGCCGCTTCGCGCCAGTTGGCCGAACCGTTCTTCAAGCAACGCCCTGGCCCGCTCAACCCGCCCGGGGTCCGCTTCCGCCTTGAAAGAGACTTCCTGGCCCAGGACTGTGAGTGAATGCCGGCGCATACGTTACTCGGAGCTCGTCCGCTCCTTGATCCGTTCGACCAGGGTTTCGATGCGCATGAGAGCGGTTGTATTTTTTTGCCGTTCCTCGTCCAGAGCGGCCGTAAGCCGAAGGACTTCCGCCTCCAGCCCGGCTGAAGCCGATTCCGCGGCTTTGCGCAGGTCGGCGTTTTCGCGCGACAATTCGTCAAGTCGCGTCAGAAGCGCCGTCACGCGCCGTTCCAGTTGGTCCAGCAATTCCATGCCCTGAAAGTAATCCGTTTTCTCTTCAATGGCAAGAGGTTGTACCGGCAGGAGAGGGGGGTGCGCTTATTTTTTCCGGTCCAGATTCACTTGTCTGCCGCGCGCCACGGCCAGCATGTTTTCAGGCACATCCGCGGTAATCACCGAGCCCGCCCCGACCAAGGCGTTTTTTCCTACGGTGACCGGCGCCACCAAGGCGGTATTGGAGCCGATGAATGCTCCCTCCTCAATTCTGGTCAGGTGCTTGTTCACGCCGTCGTAGTTGCAGGTGATGGTGCCCGCGCCCACGTTGACCCCAGGGCCGATGTCCGCGTCGCCGATGTAGGTCAGGTGGTTGACCTTGGCGCCCCGGCCGATGCGGGATTTCTTCACTTCCACGAAGTTGCCGGCCCGGGATTTCTCTTCCATCTCCGTGCCCGGACGCAGACGGGCGTAAGGGCCCACGTTGCAATTCGGGCCGATGTGGGCGTCTTCGGTGTGGCAAAACGAATGCACGGCCGCGCCTTCTTCCACGATGGTGTTTTCCAATCGGCAGTGGGAGGCGATCCGCGCCCCGGCGGCCACCCGGCTCGCGCCGTAGATCTCGCACGGGCCGGTGATTTCGGCGCCCGGCGCGATCTCCGCGCCAAGGCCGACGCGCACGGCGGACGGATTGTGGATGATCACCCCGCGCCGCAGATGCCCGTCGACCAAGCGGGCGCGCAGGCGCTCCTCGCCGGCGGCAAGCTCCAGAGGGTTGTTGATGCCGAGCAGGTCGGCCTCGTCGCCGAAGTTCACCCCTTCGACCACCAGGTTGCGGGCCACGGCCAGGCCGATAAGATCGGTGATGTAGAACTCGCCGGACTTGTTGTCGTCCGTGAGCAGCGAGAGCAGCGGCGCGATGCTTTGCATTCGGATGTAGTAGATGCCTCCGTTGATCTCGCCGGCGTCATAGCCGTGCTCGGCCGGGTCGAAGTCCTTGGCTTCCACAATGGCCTGCACGGCCCCACAGGCCCGCACCACTCGGCCGAAAGAGCCGAGATCCGTCGGAGTCAGGGAAATGAAGCCGAGATCACAGTCCTTTTCCGCGCAGGCGTTGACAAAGGCGGCCAGTTGCGCGCTCTGCATCAGCGGCGTGTCGCCGTTGATCACCAGAAGGTGGGAAACGCCCTCCGAGGCCGGAACCGACCACGCGGTCTGCAGGGCGTGACCCGTGCCACGCTGTTCCGCCTGCACAATCATGCGATCCACCCGGCTTGGAAAGGCGGCCCGGACTTCGTCCGCGCCGTGCCCGATCACGGTCCAGGTGCGTTCGCCGGTCAAGGGCTCGACGGCCGCGTAAACATGGCGCAGCATGGGGTCTTCCAGCAGGCGCTGGAGAACCTTAGGCCTGGGGCTGTACATGCGCGTGCCTTTGCCGGCCGCAAGAATCAGGGTTCCCAGAATGGGCATGGCGTACCTCGCGATGAAATATTCGGCCTTTTTACTCCTCCCGGCCCGCGCCTGTAAAGGCCGCTTGCGGAAAATACTTGTACGGGGCCGGCTTTTCTGTGGCGGAGTGGAAAGTGTACCGTCTCAAACCATTTTGGTGTATGCGCTTACATGCCATATAATATGCTGGTATGCTTGCCCTTTTTTTCTAAAAAAATCGTTGCGGTTTCTATGCGATTAAGCGAGACTGCCGGGTGCGGCGAATAATCGTTTTTCTTCTCGGATCGTCATCCAGACCGACAAGGAGCACTCCCTGTGGCCAACAATCTGTATATCACCGCGACGGAAACCAAGAGCGGCAAATCCGCCGTGGTTCTCGGCATGATGCAGCTGTTGCTGAAAAGCACCGGCAAGGTCGCCTTTTTCCGCCCGATCATCAACCAGCCCCTGGACCCCAAAGGGAAAGACCATGACATCAACCTGGTTCTGACTCATTTCGGTCTGGATGTCCCCTACCAGGACACTTATGCCTACACCCTCCAGGACGCCCGCAACCTGATCAACACCGGTCAGCACCCCACCTTGCTGGACAATATCCTGAAGAAATACAAAAAACTGGAGTCCGAGTATGACTTCGTGCTTTGCGAAGGCACGGACTTCATGGGCAAGGATCCGGCCTTCGAGTTCGACCTGAATGCGGAAATCGCCGCCAACCTGGGCTGTCCGGTCATGGTGGTGGTCAACGCCGTGGACAAGGGCGTGCGGGAAATCATCGAATCCGCGCAACTCACCCTGGACCAGCTTGACGAAAAAGACCTGGACGTGGTGGCCTGCATAGTCAACCGCGCCTCGGTGACCGAACGCGAGGAAAGCCAAATCGCCTCCTCGCTGCAAAATCGCGACAACAGCACCGGCCCTCTGCTGACCTTCGTGCTGCCCGAGGAGCCCACCCTGGGCAAACCGACCATGGGCGACGTGAAAAAGTGGCTCAACGCCCAGGTGCTGTACGGCCACGGCCGGCTGGACACCCTGGTGGACGATTACCTGATCGCGGCCATGCAGGTGGGTAATTTTCTTGACTACCTGAGCAACGGCAGCCTTGTGTTCACCCCCGGCGACAGGGCCGACATCATTCTGGGTTGCCTGGCCTCGCGCTTTTCTTCCTCCTATCCGGATATCGCCGGCATGGTGCTGACCGGCGGGTTGGAGGTGCCCGTTTCCATCCATCGGCTCATCGAAGGCTGGACCGGGGTGCCCATTCCGATCCTTTCCGTGGCGGATCACACGTTCAAGACCATCCAGATCATGTCGCACCTGTACGGCAAAATCGAGCCCGGCGACACCCGCAAAATCAACACCGCCCTCGGGCACTTCGAGATGTGCGTGGATTCCACGGAAATCGCCCGCCGCCTGGTCGATCTGCACACCACCAAAATCACTCCCAAGATGTTCGAGTACAACCTGATCGAGCGCGCCTCCAAACAGCGGATGCGCATCGTTCTGCCCGAAGGCGCCGAAGAACGCATCCTGCGGGCCGCGGACGTGCTGCTGCGCCGCAACGTGGCCGACATCATCCTGCTCGGCCGGGCCAAGGAAATCACCGCCCGCATCGCCGAACTGGGCCTGGAGCTGGACGTGCCGATCATCCAGCCCGAATTGTCGCCCAAGTTCGACGAATACGCCCAAGCCTACCACGAACTGCGCAAGGCCAAGGGCGTAACTTCTGAGCAGGCCAGGGATGTCATGAGCGACCCGACCTACTTTGGCACCATGATGGTCTATAAAGGCGATGCCGACGGCATGGTTTCCGGCTCGGTCAACACCACGGCCCACACCCTGCGGCCGGCTTTCGAATTCGTGAAGACCAAGCCCGGCGCTTCCATCGTTTCCTCGGTCTTCCTGATGTGCCTGAAAGATCGGGTTCTGGTCTTCGGTGACTGCGCCGTCAACCCCAACCCGACCTCGGAGCAGCTCGCGGACATCGCCATCAGCTCGGCCGAGACGGCCCGGATTTTCGGCATCGAGCCCCGGGTGGCCATGCTTTCGTATTCCACCGGCAGTTCCGGCAAGGGCGAGGACGTGAACCTGGTGGCGGAGGCCACGCGCATCGCCAAGGAAAAGGCCCCGGATCTGTTGCTGGAAGGCCCCCTGCAGTACGACGCGGCCATCGACCCCGAAGTGGCCCGCACCAAGCTGCCGAGCAGCCAGGTGGCCGGCCGGGCCACGGTGTTCATCTTCCCCGACCTGAACACCGGCAACAACACATACAAGGCCGTTCAGCGGGCCGCCGACGCCGTGGCCATCGGCCCCGTGCTGCAAGGCCTGAACAAGCCCGTGAACGATCTTTCCCGCGGCTGTACCGTCGCGGATATCGTCAATACCGTCGCCATCACGGCCATCCAGGCCCAGGCGGAACAGCAACAGTAAGGCTTCCCGCTTTCGCGCGTTACCGGCGTTTCCCCAAGGACGGGGGGGAACGCCGGCAGCGGCCGCGTCAATGGGCAGAGCCTGCATAACCCGGCGCACGCCGACATCCGGAGACATTTTTCTATGAACGTTCTCGTCATCAACTGCGGCAGTTCTTCCTTCAAGTATCAACTCATCGACATGACCGACGGCCGGCCGCTCTGTTCCGGTCTGGTGGAGCGCATCGGCGACGTCATGGGCGCCCTGACCCACAAAAAGGCTCCCGGCACGCCGAATGAAAAGAAATTCAGCCGGGAAGAGCCGTTCAAGGATCACACGGCCGGCATGGAAGCGGTCATGGCCCTGCTGACCGATCCGGAAAAGGGCGTCATCAAGGAATTGAAGGAAATCGGCGCTGTTGGCCACCGGGTTGTCCAGGGCGGGGAGCTGTTCCCCACCTCCTGCCGGGTGACCGAGGAAGTGAAGAAAGGCATTGACGGCCTCGCCCCGCTCGCGCCCCTGCACAACCCGGCCAACCTCCAAGGCATCGAGGTGGCGGAAAAACTTCTGCCCCACGCCCCTTCCGTGGTCGTGTTCGACACCGAATTCCACGCGGGCATGAAGCCCACGGCCTTTATGTACCCCCTGCCTTACGAACTGTATGAGCAGCACCGGGTACGCCGCTACGGGGCCCACGGCACCTCGCACAAGTACGTGGCTCACAAGGCCGCCGAGTTTCTGGGGCGCAAGAACGAAGGCTTCAACGTGATCACCTGTCACCTGGGCAACGGCTGCTCCATCACCGCCGTCAAGGACGGCAAATGCGTGGACACCAGTATGGGCTTGACTCCCTTGGCCGGCGTGATGATGGGCACCCGCTGCGGCGATATCGACCCGGCCATCCACGCTTTTCTCGGCCGGCACACCGGCATGGGCCTGGAGGAAATCGACGCCATGCTCAACCGCAAGAGCGGCCTGAAGGGTATCTGCGGCGTGAACGACATGCGCGACATCCACTCGGCCAGGGAAAAGGGCGACACGAAAGCCCAACTGGCCTTTGAAATGTTCTGCCATTCCATCCGTCGCTATGTCGGCGCCTATATGGTCGAGCTCGGCCGGGTGGACGCCCTTGTCTTTACGGCCGGAATCGGTGAAAATGACGAATTCGTGCGGGCCGGAGTCTGCGCGGGCCTGGAAGATCTGGGTATCGCCCTGGACTTGGTCGCCAACGACAAGCGCTCGGGCGAGCCGCGCTCGATCAGTCTGCCCGGAACGAAAATCCCGGTTCTGGTCGTTCCCACCAACGAAGAACTGGCCATCGCCCAGGCGACGCTCGCCGTCTTGAAATAACAGTACCGGCACCAAGCGCCGGAAGGCGGGAACGCCCCGCCTTCCGGCCTGCCTTATCGGGAATCCACATGCAGGGTTTGTACATTGCCTCCACATCCCCGCGCGCGGGGAAAAGCCTGCTCTCCCTCTCTCTGGGCGTGCTGCTGCAGCGCGCTGGATTCTCCTTGGGCTACATGAAGCCCGTGGGCAATCACCCCAAGACCGTGGACGAGCGCCCCGGCGACGAAGACGCCCTGGTCGTTCAGGAAGTGCTCGGCCAGGAAGCTCCGGCCGACATCCTCACGCCCGTGATTTCCCCCCAGAGCCTGCGCGACCTGTGGCTGCACGACCGGGGCGCGACGGGGGCCGGCCTGGAGCGCATCCGCGCCGCGTACAATGAAATTTCCCTGAATCGGGACGTGGTCCTGGTCTCCGGCAGCGGGGCGTTCCCGTCCGCCGGCAGCGTCGCCGGGGTCGGCGGCCCGACCCTGGTCGAGGCGCTCGGCCTGCGGGTCCTCCTGGTTGAGCGCCTTGGCCGCGCCTTTGACCATGACGCCGTGATCCACTGTGCGGAAACGCTTGGCCCCGCCCTGCTCGGAGTGGTGCTCAACGACGTGCCGGAAAAAGACCGCCGCGACGTGGATGAAGTGCTGGTCCCGTATCTGGGCTCACGCGGCGTGCGGGTGCTTGGGATCATCCCGCGCGAGCCGGCCTTGTGGGCCATGCGGGCCGGGGATCTGGTCCAGGCGTTGGGAGGCCGGCCCGCGGCGGGCAACGCCGGAGCTTCCCGCATGGTTGAGGGTTTCATCATTGGGGCCATGCAGGTGGACAACTTCATGACCCATCTGCACCGGCACCCCAACCGGGCGGTCATCGTGGGCGGGGATCGCGTGGATCTGCAACTGGCCGCCCTGCACGAGAACGCGCCCTGCGTGATCCTCACCGGAAACTTCGGCCCGGCCGACCTGGTGCGGGCCAAGGCGGAGAGTCTGGGCATCCCTCTGATCATCGTGCGCGAAGACACCTACGCCACGGCCCAGGCCATGGCCGGCCTGCTCGCGAACATCAAGCTGCGCGAGCTGCACCGCATCCGCCTGGGCATCGGCCTCGCCGAGGCCGCCTTGGATCTGCCCGCGGTGATTGAGGCGGCGGGCCTGAAAAAAGCATAGCGGAGCGGAGTGTACGGAATTATCGCCCGGCCCCGTATTCCCTCTCTTGAAATTCCCGTAAATGTCCGTAAAATCTCTTTCGCCGAATTCCCGGCCGCGTTCTTGAGCGGGCGGTGGGAGTTCGGCGTATCTGTCGAACGGAGATTCCGGTGAGCGCACAGCCTGCTTCTTTTCTGCATCGTTTTCTGGGTGAGCCCCAACCCCTTTCCAGGCAGGCCGCGTACGCCGGGCTGCTGACGGCTTTTGGCCTGGCCACGGCCGTGTGGGCGAACCCGCTGCTCCATCTGGTCCAAGGCGGCCCGTACGTCTTCGCCCTGTTCTTCTCGGCCTTGGGGTTCGGTCTCGGCATTTACATTCTGCATGTGCTGGGGCGCCTCGGCCTGTTTCTGGCCCCGTTCGCGGCCGGGCTGCTCTTTGTTTTTTCTCACGCCACCTTCGCCTACAATCTCCAGCCGGGGCCGGCTTTTCTCGGGTCGATCATGGAGACCAACTCGGAAGAAGCCGCGGCCTTCCTCACCCCCCTACTGGTGTTTGAAGGCGTGGGGTGCGCAGTGGTCTATACGACTTTCGTCTGGTGGACCCGGCGCTTTTTCTCCCGCCGGAACATGGTTCTGCCGCTCCTGCTGGGACTGCACGTTCTGTTCGTGCAGTCGCGTCTGATCACCATGGACGCGGCCAAAGACATGCGCCATGCTTCCCGATGGAGCATGGATTACGTTTGCGACCCCATCAAGTACGGCAGGGACTACTTCACCCGCGACAGGGCCAGGATTCAGGCTCTGCGGGAGCTGAAAGACCCCGCCGCCTATCCGTCCCGGCGGGTGGACGACCACCCCCTGATCCTGGTTCTGGTGGTGGGGGAGTCGCTGCGGGCCGACCACATGGGCATCAACGGTTACGAGCGCGACACCACTCCGCTTCTGGCCGCGGAGGATCTGGTCAACTTCCCGCGCGCCCGCTCGTTCGCGGCCTGGACCAGGGAGTCGGTCATCGGCATCTTCACCGACGCCACCGAGGCCCATCGCGCGCCCGTGCACGGCTCTTTCGTCAAGCTGCTGCGCAAAGAGCATTTCAGCGTCGCCACATACAACTCGAACACCAAGCCGAACCGGAGCGACTTTTCCTTCAGCGTGCTGACCGAAGGCGCCGAGCGGCATTTCGCGCCGCGCCCGGATGTCAACCTGGTGCGCGTCTTTGAGAAGAACATGGGCAAGGGCCCTCTGGAATTGCACATCTTCGCGCCCTTCGGGAGCCACTTTTCCTACCGCGACGGCTACCCCGAGGAGTTCGCGCGCTTTCAGCCCGACAACTACACCCGCCCCGTGCCGCCGGAGCAGTACCCGCTGCTGATCAACGGCTACGACAACACGGTGCTGTACACCGACTATTTCGCCACGGAGATCATCAACGCCCTGCGGGATCGCGACGCGGTGCTGATCTTCCTTTCCGACCACGGCGAGTCGCTGGGGGAGGGGGGCAGGCTGGCCCACGGCGACCTCGACGCGCCTGAGCAGCGCCATGTTCCGCTGTTTTTTTGGTTTTCCGACACCTACAAGGCGCGCCACGCCGACCGCATCGCGGCCATGCGGGCTAAAACCGGCGGGCAGGTCTCGCACGACAACGTGTTCCACACCATTCTGGGCCTGGCGGGAATTGAAAGCGAAGTCATCGACCCGGCTCTCGACTTGAGCCGCCCGACGCCTTAGACTTGCCGGCACGAGCCGGCTTCGCCCTCTGTCCGCGTGGTCCGTCCGAACCGACGATCGAATGCGTCTTGATACCCTCATTTCGATCGCAACGGATGCTCCCCGGCAGAGGACAAAACTCAAGCTCGTGAGACCACAGTTTACCAAGGACGCAACATGCGCGAACTGGTTTTTGGATCCATGCCCGCCTGGGCCACGCCGGCGACACACAAGGCGGCGGGCATCTGGTGCTTCGCCGGCCAGGAAGAGAACTGCTTTCCCGGCTGGGACGGCCCGGAGGGCTTCGACCTGCCGCCCGACCCCTACCCCGACGCGGCCTCAATGCGGGAAGAGGCCGCGGCCGCCAATGCCGAGGCGGTGCGGCTGATCCGCCACCTGGGGGGCAGGCTGGATCTCGCCCTCGGGGTCGGCCGGAGCGAGGCGTTCTGGCAGACCGCCCTTGGTCCGTGGGCCATTCTTCTGGCCCAGTCCGCGGCCGAGCGGCGGCGGCGGGTGCTGCAACTGGTCGCGGACCCTGAGCCCCTGCGGGTCGAGCTTCTGCCCCAGAACTGCACCTTCGGTTTCGCCGACACCCGGGATTTCATGATCCGGGGAGTGCTCGCGCCGGGCTGGAACCGCTACCTGTTTTCCCGCTTTGTGGAAGCCTTCTCCCCCAGGCACTGGGAAATTTCTTACGCCGCCGCCAAGGACGTCACCCCCGGCGGTCCGGCCGTTGAGCCGGAGAGCTTCACGTCACGCTTGCGGCGCTTTCTGCGCAACCTGCCCTTTCCCTACCACAAGGGGTTCTCGCCCTTCGCCAACCTGATGCTGAACATCGCGGTGCTGCGCAACCGGACGGCCCGGCCGGACCGCGAGTACAGCCTCGCCCGCTACGGCTCCGGCGGCATCCATTGGGGCCTCAACTTCTTTGAGTTGGCCGAGCGCGCCCTGCCCAGGAGCTTTGAGACGGAAGTTCCCCAACACATCCCCCGCTTGGTGGGCGGCCGCTTGCGGGGCATTACCGCCGTGGCCGGCCAGGACGACCACTACCGCATCCATGTTGCCTCCCTGGTGGAAGCCGGGGCCGCGCTCTTTTCCGTGCAGCACGGGGCCAACTACGGCAATCTGGCGAGTATCGGCGGCGCGTTCTGGGAATACGCCCGCCACGCCTTCATTTCCTGGGGCTGGAAGGAGCACCCGCCTTTCGCCGTCAACGCCGTGCCCCTGCCCCAGCCGGGTCTGGCCAAGATTTACAACCGGCATATGGAAACGTCTCCCAAGCTGATTCTGGTCGGCACGGAAATGAGCACCCGCCTGTACCGGCTGAAGTCCCGACCCCAAAGCGGCGAGCTGGCCGCCTACCGCCGGGCCAAGATCGAGTTTTTTCAGACCCTGGAGGCTCCCGTGCGCGCGGCCTCGTTCTACCGCCCGTATTTCCGCACCCCCGGGGGATTGCAGGATGACGACCACCTGCGCCGGGCCCTGCCGAACATTCCGCTCTGCCGGGGGGATCTCGGCGGCCATATGCTCCGCTGCCGGGTGCTGGTCCTCGACCATTACGGCACCACCCTGCACCAGGCCCTGGCCGCCGGAACTCCGACCGTGGCCTTCTGGAACCGCTCCTCCTGGGGCATGACCCCGGAAACGGACGCCGTGCTCGATGAACTCGCCAAGGCCGGCATCCTGCACCCGGACGCGGCCTCGGCCGCCCGGCACGTCAACCGGGTCTGGAACGACATCCGGGACTGGTGGGCCGGCGAGGCGGCGCAAGCCGCGCGCAGGCTCTGGCTTTCGCACTTCGCCCTGTGCGCGGGCGGGCCGGATTTGACGCCCCTGTCCGAACCCCGGATGGGCCGCCTCTGGGCGGAAAGGCTGCGGACGCTGTGACGATCGGCCCCGGCGACTCGCTGCGGAAACGCTACCTGTTCAAGCTGGTCGCCAACGCGGCCGGCATTCCGCTGTATTTCGTGCTCGAGGCCCTCATGCCCCGGGCTCTGGGGCCGGCGGCCTACGGCAATTTCAGCTTCGCCACCAACGTGTTCCAGCAGTTCTCCACCTTTCTGGACATGGGCACCTCGACATGCCTGAACACCACCTTGTCCAAGAACCCGGATGACGGCGCCTCCGTCGCCCTCTACCTGCGTTTTTCTTTCGTCGTCCTGGTCCTTTGTCTGGGCGCCGGCTGCCTGGCCCTGATTCCGGCCCTGGGCGATGCCATTCTGCCCGGCGTGCCGGCCTTCATGGCTCCGGCGGCGGCCTTCTGGGCCTACCTGACCTGGGCCGGGCGCACGGCCAGGGGGGTCAACGACGCCCTGGGCCTGACCGTGGGCGGCGAAACGCTCCGCACCGTGGTCAGCCTGCTTGCGGCCCTGGCCCTGGCCGGGCTGTTCGCCGGCGGGCTCCTGTCCATGCCGGTGCTGTTTTTGCACCAGTACGTGTTCCTCGGCGCGGCCGCTCTGGGCTTCATGCTTCTGGCCCGCCGGGCCAGGCCGGGGTGGGATTTGCGCCTCCCCGCCGCGGCCGCCCGGGAGCGGGCCCGGATGTTCTGGTCCTATAGTTCGCCGTTGTTCATCGCGGCCTTGGGTTCCGCCGCCGCCCTGTCCGGCGAGCGCTGGATGCTCCAGTTTTTCGGCGGCAGCGTGGAGCAGGGGTTCTTTTCCCTCGGGCAGAAGGTCGGCATGGCCTGCTTCCTGTTCGTCACGGCCCTGACTCCGCTGCTCATGCGCGAACTGGCCGCCGCCCACGGCACGAACAACCCCCGGCTCATGGCCGCCCTGGTGGACCGCTATGCCCCGATGATCTACGCCGTGTCGGCCTGGTTCGCCTGCTTTACCTTTGCCGAAGCCCCCGCCGTGGTGCGCCTGTTCGGCGGCGCGGCCTTTGCCGGGGCCGTCGGCCCGGTGGCGATTATGGCCCTGTTCCCCATTCACCAGGGGTACGGCCAGGTCGCTGCCTCGGTGTTCTATGCGGCCGGGGAAACCAGGTTCTATCGCAACCTGACCCTGGTCACCCTTGTTCCCGGCACGGTCCTTTCCTGGTTCGTCCTGGCCCCGGCGGATCTGTTCGGCCTGGACCTCGGCTCCTATGGTCTGGCCGTGAAGATGGTCCTGGTCCAGGCCGTTTCCGTGAACATTCTGCTCTTCGCCTGCCGCAGGCTGGTGCCGTTCGGCTACGGCCGCAACCTGCTGCATCAGCTTGTTGCGGCCCCGGTCTTCGCCGGCGCGGCCTTTGCCTGCCGCGAGGCGACGGAGGCTTTCGCCCCGGCCGAGAGCCTGTTTCGCTTTTTCGGCTCCGGCCTGTTGTATTGCCTGCTCACCGCGTTGCTGGTGCTGCTGGTCCCCTTCCTGGCCGGCCTGAAGCGGGAGGATTTCCGCAAGCTGCCGCCGCATAAGTAGGGCGAAGAACATTCCGGCAAAAACGAAGGGCCGGGAGCGATGCTCCCGGCCCTTCGGCGTGTCATGAGGCGCGTGGCCGTCAGCCGGCGGCCTGTAGATCCTGCTTGAATTTTTCGCTCAGCTCGAATCCGTTGCTCTCGGCCAGGGCGGCGAAGTGGCGGGCCTTTTCGGCATCGCCTTTTTCCAGCCAGGCCAGGGCCAGGTTGTTATACGCCGGGCCGAAAGAGGGCTGGAGCTTGATGGCCCGCTCGCTCAGGGCGATGCTTTCGTCCAGCCGGCCGAGCATGTACTGGGCGGCGGCCAGGGAAGCCATAGCCTGGATGAACTCGGGATCCCACTTCAGGGCCTTGGAAAAAGCCGCCACGGCCTTTTCAGCCTCGCCGCGCTGCAAGTGCACGTAACCGATGTTCCCCCAGGCGATGGCGAAACGCGGCCGGCATTCGGCGGCTTCCTTATTGTAATTCAGGCAGCCCTCAAGGTCGCCGCGTTGCAGGCAGATGCCGCCGAGCTGGACATACGCCTCGGCCAGGCGGGGGCTTTTTTCCAGGGCGTCCAGAAAGGCCCGCTCGGCCCCGGCGAATTCGCGCTTGGAGAGCAGGGCCACGCCCAGGTTGTAGAGGTGGTTGGCGCAGTCCGGCGACTTGTCGATATCGGCCCGCAGGTCCGCGATGTATTCGTCGAGATCCCGGTAGGTTTCCTTCATTTTCCGCCCTTTTCCTTTTGCAGCAGTTCGGCGTACCAGATGCAGAAATCCAGGGTGCCGAGGTACTTTTCTTCTTTGTTGATGATCCCGAGGGCGCATTCCAGGGCGCCCCTGGAATAGTCGTTGCCCTTGTCCTTGCCGTGTTGTTGCAGAAATTCGCGCAGCAACTGCTGGGTGGTGCGTTGGGTGACGTCCGTGCGGATGTCCATGGGATCTTTGGGGCCCTCAAAAGGATCCCAGAGATCGTAGCCGATGCGGTCGATGAACTTTTTTCGCCTGGGCGACATGCGCTCATAGAACAGGCGCTTCTGTTCCCGCTCCTCCGGGCTGAAGTCGCGCGGGCCGGAGTTTTCCAGAAACCGGGAAGGCAGCTCCATCAGTCCTCCTTGCGGCGATAGCCGTTCACACCCAGATATTCGGCGTCATATTCCGTGATCAGGGCAGAGGACACGGGAACGTACATGGAAGCGATCTGGGAGTAGGCGGATTTGAGGGCGGCGGCAAGTTCCTCGCTCAGGGCGACCAGCCGGGCCTGAACCTTGTCCAGGGCCACGGTGGGGTATGCCTCCCCTCCCTTGAACCCGGTTTTCCCGCAGGTATGGGCCCTGCCGCCGATGGCCGTGGGCACGCCGTACAGCCGGCAGGTGATCGGCCGGACCTCGTACATCAGGCAGCGGTCGTCGGCGCCGAGCAGCGGGCAGCGCACGGAAAGGGCCGCCACCTCGCGCAGAATTTCATTACTGTCCTTGCCGGCCTGGGATTCTTGAAAGACTTTGCGCTTGATTTTGGCGATCTGCCGATCGACGGCGCCGGCCGAGTCCTGCAGGCGAAAGCGCTCCATGCCGTCAAAGCGCTGCCTGAAGACACGGTTCAGGTACAGGGCCTCCACCAGGGTCAGGTCGAACAGGGCGTGGCAGCAACTGCTGCACGTTTCGCGGCAGACGACCAGATCCGGATACCTGCTCCGCACGGCCTCAAACAAGGCGTCGGCCTCGGCCCGCTGGGTCTCATAGCGGGCGAAAAAGGGGGAAAGATCGGGCAACTGAGGGCTCATGCGCATTCCTTGGGGGGGCCGGCAGCGGGGTCGTCCGGCGTCTCGGGGCGGCGAGGCTTTCAAAAGCCGGCCCGCTCCGGCGGGCGCCCGTGTGCGGGCTCGTGCAACAGCCTTTCGGCAATGTGCTTTTCAGGCGGTGCAAAGAGAAATCGTCCATGCAGGCAAGGCCGCCGGCGCCCGAGGCGGGCGTAGCGGCGGCCTTGCACAACAGACTGAAAGGCTTAGGCTTCTTCCACAGTGATGGCGCTGGATTCGCACACTTCCACGCAGGATTCGCAGCCCAGGCATTCTTCGGCGTTCACGGGAACGGCCTTGCCGTCTTGAAGCTCGTACACTTCAACAGGGCACACGTCCACACATTCGCCGTCGCCGGTACATTTGTCGTGATCAACCGTCACATTCCAGGCCATTGTGTCCTCCAGAGTTTTGGGGTTTTCATCAACGATTTGTTTTTACTGCATTTTTGAAACCGAAAAGCACGGCTTCTTTTGTTTGGAGATAGCCGCCGCCTCCGCGCCTGTCAAGTGGAATATCCCCGTGAAAGAGGGGAAAGCCCCGGGGCGCACAGGAAAGAAATCCGAACCCGGACGCCGACACCGACTTGCCGGGGGCCGGCATGTTGGTGTATGAAGGCCGGACGCAAACAGCGCGATAAAGGAAAATGGATGAAATACGCCTTCTTATATGTTGCTTCCGTAGTGTTGATAAATTTGGCTTTTGCGGTCATCGACCCGCTCGTCCTGCCGGGCGGCTCGGTCTGGTCGCCGGTGGCCCTGATTGTGGGGTTCACCTTTGTGATCCGCGATTTCGTCCAGCGTGAGATCGGCCACTGGGTGCTGCCCGCCATGCTTGTGGGCGGGGTCATCAGTTGGTACATGGCCGGCCCGGATATCGCCGTGGCCAGCATGGCCGCCTTCCTGGCGGGCGAAACCCTTGACTGGGCCGTGTATACCTTTACGGGCAAGCCCTTTTCCCAGCGTATCCTGTGGTCTTCCGCCGTGGGCACGCCCATCGACAGTTGCGTGTTTATGTATCTGATGGGTCTGTTCTCCCTGCCGGCGGTGCTCCTGATGACCGCGAGCAAAATGGTCGGAGCCCTGATTGTCTTTTACCTGACCCGCCGGCGCGAACTCGCGGCCGCGCATCAAGTCTGATCGGAGATCCCATGCCCTCCGGCGCGCCTTTCCCCCCGGCCTCGGAAGAGAATATTCTTCTGGAGTACATAACCGTCGCCCGCGAGCACCGCAGACGGATCATGCTGATGTTCCTGGCCGTGGCCGTCGCCTTCGGTCTGGTCGTCCGGCTCTTTTTCGATATCGGGACGCTGGACGCCCTGATGGTTTCCGGAGCCCTGGCCCTGTTCATTTTTCTGGCCCTACCGCGCACGCGCTTCGTCTACCGGATCACCGAGAGCGGCGTGTTCGCGGCCCAATACTACGGCGACGCGTTCGACCTGCACCACGTCCTGCCCCCGGCCATGGCCGCGGTGGTGTTCATCGTCATCGGTTTTTCCCTGCCGCTCGGGGTGCTCACGATCACGGCCCTGAGCTTCGGCGCGGCCCTGCTCCTGCTGCGGCGTTTTTTTCCGGTCACGCGCCCGGCCATCAGCCATATTTCATTCGCGGAAGTCGGGGCGGTGATCGTGGATCCCGGCCGGCGTGTCTTCGCCCTGTGCGGCATTGCCGAGAGCGGCCGGCAGGCCGACCGCCTGCTGATTTTCTGCAACCGCTTTGAGCTGGACAGAGTGCTTGATCTGGTGCGCCGGCAGATCGGGCCGGTGCCGCTCCACGACGAGGCGTTGATCCGCTAGGGCCTGTTCACACAAAGGCCCTTTTGCCCCCCCCCCGACTGCGTCAGGAAGGCTTTTTATTCCAGTCGAGTACCTAAGAGTACACTCCCTGCATAACCCCCCTTTCTTCCCTGCGGGAGAACAAAATTGCCCTTTGTGTGAACAGGCCTTGGAGCAATTTTACCACTGCGTGAGGGCGGCTTCAGCTAAGTGGCCTTGTCTTTTTCCCCGAATGCGGGCGGCGGTTGCGCCGCCCGTTTTCATTTTCCCCGGCCGGAAAGGAAAGACGGCGGCAGGCGGAACGCTTCCGCCCTGTTCCCGACGCCGAGTTCGCGATAGCGTTGGAAAGGGTTTTACCCCCAATGACGGGCTTCCGGCCGGATGGGCGCGGCCGTGCTCGAGCAGGCGCCGCATCTGGACGGCGCAAGGTCGGGTAGAGTGGATTGTTTTTGTGATTCCGGGCATACTCAGGGGTCGCCGTTCCCTGAGAACCGGCGCGAACAGGACAATGACGGCAAAACGATCACAGCAGGCGGACGGATCATGCAGGGCACTCTTCTGGCGCAACTTACCGACATCACCGTTTCCTTCCGGGGCGTACGCGCCCTGGACGGCGTTTCCCTGGCTCTGGAAGCGGGCGTGCACGCGGCCCTGCTCGGCCCGAACGGGGCGGGCAAATCCACGCTCATGCGGCTGCTGCGGGGCGAGCTGTACCCGGACCCCGGGGCGGGCTCCGTGGCCTGGTTCCCGGAAGGCGTGGCCGATACTTCGCCCCTGGCCGGGCGGAGCATGATCGCGGCCGTAACCGTGGCCCAGATCGACCGCTACGCGGAATACGGCCGGAGCATGAACGGCGAGGAACTGCTGCTCACAGGCCTTGCGGATACCGAGTTTCTCTATTCCGAGCCTTCGTCGGAAGCCTTCGGCCGGGTACATGCCCTGGCGGCGGAGAACGGCCTGGAAGGCCTGCTCGAGCGGAGCGTCGGCGAGTTTTCCAGGGGGGAACTGTGCGCCGCGCTGCTGCTCCGGGCTCTGGTCCGCCGGCCCCGGCTGCTGCTTATCGACGAGATTTTCAACGGCCTGGACGGCCGCTCCCACCGAGTCATGCTCCGGGCCGTGGAGCGGGCGGCCCGAGAAACCACGCTGCTCATCGCCACCCATCGGATGAGCGATCTGCCCGAATGCATCGGCCGGGCAATCCGCCTCTCGGACGGCCGGATTATCTCGGACTCCGTCTGCGCGCCCGAAAGCCGGGGGCGGGTCGAGTTTACGCCCCCGGTCTGCGAGGAGCCTGATCCGGCCGCCCCGGTGTTGATCCGGGCCGAGAACGCCACGGTCTACATCGAGGGCAAACCCGTGCTGCGCTCCATCGACTGGACCCTGCGCAAGGGGGAAAGCTGGGCCGTGACCGGCGGCAACGGCGCGGGCAAGTCGGTCTTTTTACGGCTTCTGGGCGGGGCTCATTACGCGGCCGCCGGCGGGAGCCTAAAGCGCTTCCACCCCGAAACCGGGGAGGAGGTCCGCACCTTGACCGAGATCCGCCGGTTGTTCCGGCTGGTGCCGGAGTCCCCGCCGGCCCAGGCGCGTTCCCTGACCGGCCTCGGGCTGGTGCTGACCGGCCTGGACGCGGGCATGGGCGTGTACCGCGAGCCCGATGCCGCAGAGCGGGAAGAAGCCCTGTGCCGGATGGAAGACGTCGATGCCGCGGGCTTTGCCGATCGGCCGGCGCATACCTTGTCGTCCGGGCAGATGCGCCGGGTGCTCCTGGCCAGGGCCCTGGTCGGCGACCCCTGCGTGCTGCTGCTGGACGACCCCTTGGCCGGCCTGGACGCCGACTCGCGAGGGCTCCTGGGCAGAATTTTCTCAAGCCTGATGGACAAGGGCCTGCAAGTAATCCTGACCGCCCATCATGCCGAAGATCTCCCGCCGGGCATCCGCCGTGCCCTGCGTCTGGAAGGAGGGCGGATCGAACGCCCCGGTGCCCCGTAATTCCTTGCTCCGTAGGCGGATTGGTGTTTGACAACGGCTTTGTTTTTGTGTCAGATACCGCGCAGTAGTTTCGCGGCGTCCGCGCGTTACGGACAAATGGAGCGGCCCGGCCGCCACAGCCAACATTTTCTGGAGGTTTCCATGTTCGGGAAAAAGATGCTCGCCCTGATCATCGCCGGCATTTTTGCGGCCGGCCCGGCCTTCGCGGCCGAAACCTTGAAAATCGGCGTGCCGGGTTCGCACAGCGGGGATCTCGCCGGTTACGGCCTGCCCGCACTGAACGCGGCCAAACTGGTGGTGGCCAAAGTCAACGCCGCCGGCGGCATTCGGGGGATGCAGGTCGAGATCGTCGCCCAGGACGACCAGTGCAAGCCGGAGCTCGCCACCAACGCGGGCACCAAGCTGATCGCCGAAGGCGTGCATTTCGCCATGGGGCACACCTGCTCCGGCCCGACCAAGGCCGTGCTGCCCATGTACACCGACAAGAAATTGCTCCTTATTTCGCCCTCGGCCACGGCTCCCGAGCTGACCCAGGAGGGCAAGTTCCCCTACTTCTTCCGCACCACCCCGTCCGATGACGCCCAGGCCCGCCTTGGCGCCGATTTCGCGGTGGAAGCCCTGGGCGCCAAGAAAATCGCCATCCTGCACGACAAGGGCGACTACGGCAAAGGCTACGCCGAGTTCGTGCGCCGGTTCGTCAAGGAAGGCGGCAAGGCCGAGGTGGTCTTCTTTGAAGGCATCACTCCCGGCGCCATGGACTACTCCAGCGTGATCAAGAAGATCGGCCGCAGCGGCGCGGACACCCTGATCTTCGGCGGCTACTATCCGGAAGCCTCCAAGCTGGTCACTCTGATCAAAGCCGGCAAGATGAAGATCAACTTCGTCTCCGAAGACGGCGTGAAGACCGAGAAATTTCTGGAACTTGCCGGCGCGGACGGCGAGGGTGTGTACGCCTCCAGTTCGCGCGACTACTCCGACCTGCCCATCAGCCAGGAAGCCCTGGAATCCCACCGCAAAACCTTCGGCGAGGATCCGGGCCAGTTCTTCTACCTGGCTTACGCGGCCACCCAGCTTCTGCTGAACGGCATCGACAAGGCCGGCTCCACCGACCCGGACGCCGTGGCCAAGGCCCTGCGCACCGAGTATGTGGAAACCCCGCTGGGCAAGGTGCGCTTTGACGCCAAGGGCGACCTTGAAGGCGCCGGCTTTGCCATGTACAAGGTCGAGGGCGGCAAGTTCGTGGACCAGAAGTTCGAGAAGTAAGAGCTTGGCCCTGTAAACGACACGGGGGAGGGCTCCGGCCTTCCCCCGGTTTTTTCGGCGGCTCGGGTCGCGTGGCCGGACCTGAAAGGCTTTGGGGCTGTTTCAACCTTTCATCGTTTTTATGAATGTACTGTACGAGATAGACTGGCGTTACCTGCTGGAGTTGTTCCTCAGCGGCCTGACCAAAGGCAGCATCTATGCCCTGATCTCTCTGGGCTATACGATGGTCTACGGGATCATCGAGCTGATCAACTTCGCCCACGGGGAAATCTACATGATCGGGGCCTTCACCGGCCTGATCGTGGCCGGGGTGCTCGGGGCGGCGGGTTTTCCCGCGCTCGGCATCCTGGTCGTCGGCTTGGTGTGCGCGGTGGTTTGGTGCGCGGCCTATGGCTGGACCATGGAAAAGATCGCGTACCGGCCTTTGCGTGGCGCTCAGCGCCTCTCGCCCCTGATCAGCGCCATCGGCATGTCCATTTTTCTGCAGAACTATGTGATGCTGGCCCAGACCGGCTCGTTCCTGCGCTATCCCAATCTGCTTCCGGACCTGCCCTTTCTGGAGTCGGTCGCCGATATCCTGCGGCCTTCCGGGTTTGTGATCATCATCATCGGCGCCCTGGTCATGGCCGGGCTGACCTTGTTCATCCAGTACACCCGTCTGGGCAAAGCCATGCGGGCCACGGCCCAGAACCGCAAGATGGCCATGCTGCTCGGCATCGACACCGATCGGATCATCTCGGCCACCTTTGTCATCGGCTCGGCCCTGGCGGCCGTGGGCGGCATCCTGATCGCCTCGCACACCCAGCAGATCAACTTCGCCATCGGCTTCCTGGCCGGCCTGAAGGCTTTCACGGCCGCGGTGCTCGGCGGCATCGGCTCCATTCCGGGAGCCATGCTCGGCGGGTTGGTGCTCGGCCTGTGCGAGAGTTTCGCCTCGGGCTACATTTCCTCGGACTACGAAGACATGTGCGCTTTCGCGATTCTGATCGCCATCCTGATCTTCCGGCCCTCCGGGTTGCTCGGCAAGCCCAAAACCCAGAAGGTGTGACCATGAAAGGCATTGCGCGCTCGCTTTTGGTCGCCCTTTGGTTCATGGCCCTGACCTTTCCCCTGGTGGTGATCAAGGTCAACCCGACTTCCGGGCAGATCGCCTGGCGGTGGGAGAACATGGCCTGGATCGGCGTCGGGATCTTCTTCCTTTCCTTTGTCTGGCGCGGCCTTCTGGTGCGCAAGGGCGTGATGACCGCCGAGGCGGCCGGTATGACCGGGCTGTTCGCGTTCATGGCCTCCCCGGAACGCCGGGAGCGCGTCTTCGCTCTGGGCTTTTTCCTGCTTGGCCTGCTGCCCCTGATCCCGTCGTTTCTAGAGCGGCTCAACCCTGTCGCGGGAGTCCCGGCCGCCCTGCCGGCCATGTCCGTTCCGGCGTTCGCGGTTTTGTGCCTTGCCGGCGCGGCAATCTGCCTGACCGGCCGCCGCCGGGCTCTGCTGGATGCCTGCGGGGGCGCCGGGGAGTGCGTCTTCCGGCCGGGCCTGCCGCGCCGGGCCTTGCTCGTTCTCGGTCTGGCCTCCCTGTGCGCCTTCCCCTACCTGGTGGATGTCTACCAGATCAACGTGCTGACCCAGGCCTTCATCTGGATCATGCTCGGCCTCGGCCTGAACATCGTGGTCGGCCAGGCCGGTCTGCTGGTACTGGGGTACGTGGCCTTTTATGCCGTGGGCGCGTACACGTATGCCGTGGGCAACCAGTTGTTCGGCAACGAGTTCATCGGGTTCTGGCTCTTTCTGCCCCTGGCCGGGTTGTTCGCCTGCGTGGCGGGTATCCTGTTGAGTCTGCCGGTACTGCGCCTGCGTGGCGATTATCTGGCCATCGTGACTCTCGGCTTTGGTGAAATCGTCCGGGCCGTGCTTGAAAGCGGTTCTCTCTCCCTTGCCCCGTTCGCAGCCCTGTATGAATTGTTCGGCGGCACGGCTCCCGACTGGATGACCGCGCCTCTGGAGTTCGGCGGCCCGGCCGGCATCGCCGGCATTCCCCAACCCGGCTTTTTCGGCATGGATCTGAGCATGGATGCCGGGATCCGTTTCATTTACTTCGTGGCTCTCGGCATGGCCCTTCTGACGATCATCGCCGTGGGCCGGCTGCGCGATTCGCGCCTGGGCCGCTCATGGATGGCTCTGCGCGAGGATGAAATCGCCTGCGAGGCCATGGGCATCAACAAAGTCTCGGCCAAGCTCACGGCCTTCGCCCTGGGGGCCTGCTGGGCCGGTTTCGGCGGCGTGTTGTTCGCGGCCAAGACCTCGTTCATCAACCCCACCAGCTTCACCTTTATGGAGTCGGCCCTGATTCTCTCGGTGGTGGTGCTCGGCGGTCTGGATTCCATCCTCGGGGTCATTGTCGGCTCCTGCGTGCTGATCATCCTGCCGGAATACCTGCGGGCCTTTGATGAATACCGGATGCTCATCTTCGGGGCCGGTATGGTGCTGATGATGGTCTTCCGGCCCCAGGGGCTGATTATGCCCCGGGCCAAGCGGCGGTTTTTCGGCCCGGCCGCGTCGGGGTCGTCCGGCGCAGCGGCCTCCGTTAAGGAGGCCGCATGAGTGCTCCCGTGCTTGAGGTCAAAAACGTTTCCATGCGTTTCGGCGGCTTGCTGGCCCTTTCCGAGGTGGATCTGCGCGTGGAGCGGGGCCAGATCGCCGCGCTTATCGGTCCCAACGGTGCGGGCAAGACCACCCTGTTCAACTGCGTGACCTGCATCTACCAGCCCACCGAGGGCAAGGTGCTGCTGACCACGCCGGACGGTACGACGCATTCCCTGCCGGGGAAAAAGCCACACGAGGCCACGGCTCTGGGTATGGCCCGGACCTTCCAAAACATCCGTCTGTTCCCGAGCATGACCGTGCTCGAAAACGTGATGATCGCCCGGCACTGCCGCACCAAGGCGGGTATTTTCGGCGCTTTGTTCCGCCCCCCGAGTGTGCGCCGCGAAGAGCGGGAGATTGAGGAGCGCGCCTACAGCCTGCTGCAATACATGGGGCTGGAGCAGCTCTACGCCGAAGAGGCCCGCAATCTTTCGTACGGCAGGCAGCGCCGCCTGGAAATCGCCCGGGCGCTCGCGGCCGATCCCTTCATGCTGTTGCTGGACGAGCCGGCCGCCGGCATGAACCCACAGGAAACCCACGATCTGCGCGAGTTGATTTTGCGCATCCGCGAGGATTTCAAGTTGTCGGTTCTGCTCATCGAGCACGACATGAACATGGTCATGAGTTTGTCCGACCGCATCTTCGTGGTCGAGTACGGCTGCAACATCGCCGCGGGCACCCCCGAGGAAGTGCGCGTCAACCCGCAGGTGATCCGGGCCTATCTGGGAGAAGAGGATGCTTGAGCTCAAAGGAGTCCGCACCTTTTACGGCAACATCCAGGCCCTCTGGGACGTGGACCTGCGCATCGAGGAAGGCGAAATAGTCACCCTGGTCGGGGCCAACGGCGCCGGCAAGAGCACGACCCTCATGTCGATTTGCGGGGCCGTGCCCGTGGCCGCGGGCGAGATTTTGTTCAACGGCGCTCCCATTCACAACATGAGCCCAAACAGGATCGTGCGCCTGGGCATCAGTCAGGTGCCCGAGGGACGGCTGATTTTTCCGGATCTGACCGTGCGGGAGAACCTCGAGCTTGGGGCTTACCTGCGCAACGATAGGGCGGGCATCGCCCAGGACATGGATTTCGCGTTTGATTTGTTCCCCATTCTGGCCGAGCGCCGAAACCAGGCGGGCGGCACCCTTTCCGGCGGCGAGCAGCAGATGCTGGCCATTTCACGGGCCTTGATGGCCCGGCCGAAATTGCTGCTTCTGGATGAGCCCTCGCTGGGGCTGGCGCCGATCATCATTCGCCAGATTTTTTCGATCATCCAGCGGGTGAATGCCGACGGCACCACGGTCTTTCTGGTGGAGCAGAACGCCAACCAGGCATTGAAGATCGCCAGGCGCGGCTATGTCATGGAAACCGGGCGGATCACCATGCAGGGCGCCGGAGAGGCGCTGTTGGCGGATGAGGCCGTGCGGCGGGCGTATTTGGGGATGTAGAGTATAGGGGGAGGCTGCGCCGGCGGGCGGCTGCTTATCGTCAGGGAGTTATGATTCTCCGATGGTTGGGTGACCGGCTGTCGGGGATTTTTTTGTGGAGTGGGGGGTGCCTTTTGCGAGCGGGGAAGGCGCGGTCGGGTGTTATTTTTTTGCGCCGGCTGTGGGAAAGCCTTTCGTCCCGAGGGCGGCGATTTCAGCGTGGCGGAAGCAGGTCGTGAGGTGGTCGTTGACCATCCCGGCGGCCTGCATGTGAGCGTAGATGACTGTGGGGCCGAGGAAGGAGAAGCCGTGGCGTTTGAGTTCCTTGGAGATGGTTTCCGCCAGGGGGGTCGTCGCGGGGATGTCTTCGTGGTTGCGTCTGTTCGGTTGGAGCGGTTTGCCGTCCACGAAGTTCCAGATGTAGCGGGCGAATGAGCCATGTTTGGCCGCGAGTTCCAGGAAGAGGCGGGCGTTTTTGAGTGTGGACTCTATTTTTTTGCGGTTGCGGACGATGCCGGCGTCCTGCATGAGCCGCTCGACGTCGGCGGGTGTGAAGGCGGCCACGGCGGCGGCGCCGAATCCGGAGAAAGCCCGGCGGTAGCCCTCGCGCTTGCGCAGGATGGTCAGCCAGGAAAGGCCGGCTTGGGCCGCCTCCAAGGTCAGGAATTCGAAGATGCCGGCGTCGTCGTAAGCCGGCACGCCCCATTCCGCGTCATGGTACCGGGTTTCATCGGGCGAATGCAGGCTCCAGAGGCAGCGGGCGGGCTCGGTCATGGTCGTTCCTTGTCTGTCGCGGTGAAGGAGGCCTCCCGGTGTCGGCGCCGCCTTTCGCGCGAGCCGCGGCCCGCCGCCGGAAATGGCGGTACAGCAGGTACAGCCCGGTCAGTGGAAAGACGACCAGGGCCGCTTGCAGGACAAAGAAGGGATAAAGGAAGAAAAATTCCAGCCCGTCCCAACGGGTGCCGCTCTCAATGATGTAAACGGCCGTGCCGGGAATGCCGATGAGGCAATTCAGGAAGTACACCCGGCGCCACACTCCCCCGAGAAGGGAAAACGCGAGGGTCGTTGCGGCGATGCCCACCCATGACGCGGCCAATATCAAGCCCATGGATGCCTTCCTTGAGCGAAAGCCGGCGGGATTTGGGAAAGGGCTTCCCCAAATCCCGCCGGCGGCGTTCGTTTAGACCTTCGCGGCCGTGCGCAGGTCGGCGGCGGCGTCGGTTTTCTCCCAGGTGAACTCCGGCAGTTCGCGGCCGAAGTGGCCGTAGCAGGAAGTCTTGCCGTAGATGGGCCGGCGCAGGTCCAGGCGGCGGGTGATGTGGAAGGGCCGCAGGTCGAAGACTTCCTTGACGGCTTTGGTCAGCACTTCGTCCGGCAGGCTGCCGGTGCCCAGCGAGGAGCAGAGCACGGAAACGGGCTCGGCAACGCCGATGCAGTCGGCGATCTGCACTTCGCACTTGGGAGCCAGGCCGGCCGCGACCACGTTCTTGGCGATATAGCGGGCCATGTAAGCGGCCGAACGGTCCACCTTGGAGGCGTCCTTGCCCGAGAAGGCGCCGCCGCCGTGATGGCCCATGCCGCCGTAAGTGTCCTGGATGATTTTGCGCCCGGTCAGGCCGCAGTCGCCCATGGGGCCGCCGATAACGAACCGGCCGGTGGTGTTGATGAATACTTCGCAGTTTTTCGGATCGAACAGGCCGGCGGGCAGAGTCGGGATGATGACCTTAGCGGTCACTTCGCGGACGATCTGTTCCTGGGGTATTTCCGGGGCGTGCTGGGTGGAGACGACCACGTTGTTGATCCGCGAGGGTTGCCCGTCCACGTACTCGAACGAGACCTGGGTTTTGCCGTCGGGGCGCAGGTAGGGGAGCACGCCGTCCTTGCGCACGGCCGTCAGTTTTTGGGAGAGCTCGTGAGCCCAGTAAATGGGCGCCGGCATGAGGGTGGGGGTTTCGTCGCAGGCGAAGCCGAACATCATGCCCTGGTCGCCGGCGCCTTGATCCTCGTCCTTGCTGCGGTCCACGCCCTGGGCGATGTCCGGGGACTGCTTGTCGATGGAGGAGATAACCGCGCAGGTCTGCCAGTCAAAGCCCATCTCCGAACTGTTGTAGCCGATATTCCTGATCGTCCGGCGCACGATGTCCGGCAGATCGGCATACGCTTGCGAGGTGATCTCGCCGGCAATGAAGGCCATACCCGTGGTGACCAGGGTTTCGCAGGCCACGCGGGAATTGGGGTCGCCGGCCATCAGGGCGTCGAGAACGGCGTCGGAAATCTGGTCGGCCACTTTGTCGGGATGGCCTTCGGTCACGGATTCGGAAGTGAAGTAGTATTTGCCTTTGGCGGGAATCATGCGTTCTCCTGCGGTCCGGTCGGTTACGGGGTTATCAGAAGGTTGTCGATAAGTCTGGCCTTGCCCATGTGCATCGCGGCCGCGACCACAAAGGGGCCGGCGATACGCTCCAGGGGGGCGAGGCTGTCGGGGTGGACGAATTCAAGGTAATCTTCCCGCCCGGCGGGTAGGTGCGCGGCCCAGTACGCGCGGGTGAGGGCGGCGAGGGCGGCCGGCGAGGTCTCGCCGCTCACGGCGGCTTCAGCGGCCTTGCGCAGGCCGGCCGCGAAATTCGGGGCCTGGGCGCGTTCCTCCGGGGTCAGGTAGGCATTCCGCGAGCTCATGGCCAGGCCGTCGGCCTCGCGCACTGTGGGCATACCCACTATGTGCACGGGAATGAACAGGTCTTTGGCCATCCGGCGGATAATCGCCAGTTGCTGGCGGTCTTTCTCGCCGAACACGGCGTGGGTCGCCCGGCTGAGCAGCAGCAACTTGGCCACCACCGTGCAGACGCCGCGAAAATGGATCGGCCGGGAGACGCCGCACAGGCCGGCGGCCAGGGCGGGCGTTTCCACCTGGGTGGCGTGCCCTGCGGGGTACATGGCCGCGGGCTCGGGCATGAACAGCACGTCCGCCCCCTGGGCGTCGATGACGGCCGCATCCTGCTCCGGGCTGCGCGGGTATGCGGCAAGGTCTTCTGTGGGGCCGAACTGGGTGGGGTTGACGAACACGGAAACGACCAGCTTGTCGGCCAGTTCCCGGCCCTTGCGGATCAGGCTCTCGTGCCCGGCGTGAAGATAGCCCATGGTGGGCACAAGGGCGATGGTTCTGCCTTCGGCTTCCCAGTCGCGGCACAGCCTCTGCAAAGCGTGGGGATCGGTAATGGTCAACATATCAATAAATCCGCATAGAGTATTGTAGCCTACTATACCCGGCGGCCGGCGTGAAGTCCAGCAAAAAAGGGAGAGACGAGAGAGGGGAGGAGATCGAAGGGGAAGGCGTCTTTGAGGCACCTCCCCTTTCGGCTCAAATCATTTCCAGAAAGGCTTCGATGCGGACCTTGAGTTGCTCGACGTCGCTTTCGGAATAATCTGTTTCCAGTTGCAGGAAGGGCTTTTTCAGGTTCTCCACAACATGTTTTTTCAGGGAATGGGACTCCACGGCGTAGGTTTGGCAACCCTGCCAGGTCAGATCGACGACGGCGTCCACGGCGAAGTCGCGGGCCATTCCGGTAAGGGCCTCGTAGCGGTGGGGATTGGGGGACATGACTGCGCAAGGGATGTTCAGGTACGCCTTGGCCAGGGCGGTCAGGGGGGCGCCGTTCTCCTCGACGGCCACGCGGGTGCGCTTGTAACCGGAGCAGTTGTCCAGGCAGACCACGGCGCCGCCGCATTCCTCAATCAGCCGCACGACCTTGTGCGAGCCCATGCCCACAGGCACGCCGGTGAGCAGGATGCGCGGCGCCTCGGGTGAAACCGGCGACTGCCCGGCCTCGCCGAGCCGGCCCATTTCCTCGGCCGCGTCCAGAAGCATTCGGATGCCGACCTCCTTGTCCGGGAAGAAATTGGTCTTGAAGGCGATTTCCACCAACTCCATGCCGGTAATCGGGGAGGGCTTGCGCGCGGCCAGATCCATCAGGGCCTTGAGGGCCATGCGCTCGCGATTCATCAGGTTGATTGCGGCCCGCAATTTGTCGTCTGTGATGGTAACGCCGAAGTCCTTCTCCAGGCGGGCGATCAACAGTTCGAACTGCCCGCGCCAGTAGGACAGAGCGTCACCGTTCTGGATTTGGGGCAGTTGCAGGAGCACGATCGGCCGGTATTCGGCCAGGAGTTCGTACATCTTTTTTTTGCCGTCACAGGTGGTGTCGGCCACGACGATGTCCGCGGCCGACAGGTAGGGACAGGAATCCTTGAGGGCGAAGCCGTAGCTGCTTTTGATCAGCGGGCAGAGCGCGCGGGGCAGGACTTCCTCGGCCGCGGCGATGGAGTCGTTGCGCGTGCCGCACAGGGAAACCGGAATGGCTCCGGCCGCGATGGCGATCTCGGAGGGCGAATAGAGGCAATACTGCCCCACGACCTTTTTGCCCGCCTCCTTGGCGGCCATCAGGTTGGGGACGTTATGCTCGAAGGCGGTGGTGATGGCGGAGAAACTCTGGCATTTCATGGCGGGCTCCTGGGGCTGTGATGGGTTGGAAGATGGGGGGCTAGACGGTGGATTTCCGCGCCGTTTCCAAGGCGCACAGGGCCGCGCCGAGAGCGCCGAGGGTCTGGGGATGTTCGGGAATATGCACCGGGGTTTCGAGTTCCGCTTCAAGCATATGCACAAAGGCGGGGCTGACGGCTGTGCCGCCGGAGAACACGCACGGGCCGGAAAAAGGAATGCGCCGGGCCAGGCCGCGCATCCGCCGGGCCACAGAAAGGAAGACCCCGGCCGCGATGTCCTCGGGCGGGGTGCCCCCGGCCAGCAGGCCGACGATTTCCGTTTCCGCGAACACGGCGCACATGCTCGAGATGGGCGCGGGCCTGCCCCGGCCGGCGGCTTCGCCCAGCTCGGGCAGGGAAAGGTCGAGAATGCCGGCCAGGACTTGAAGGAACCGGCCCGTGCCCGCCGCGCATTTGTCGTTCATGACGAAGTCGGCCACGGAGCCGTCCGGATTCAGGCGGGTGACCTTGCTGTCCTGGCCGCCGATATCCAGCACGATTCGGGCTTCGGGGAAGAGATGGGCCGCGCCTTTGGCGTGGCAGGTGATTTCCGTGACGGCCTTGTCCGCGAAGGGCAGGGACACGCGGCCGTACCCGGTGCCCACGATGCGGCCCAGATCGGAGCGGTCTGCCCCGGCCTCGCGCAGGGCGGCGTCCAGGGCGGCGGCCCCGGCTTCTTTCGGGTTCCAGCCTGTGGGCAGGACCGCCCGGCCGACGGCGCGGCTTTCGGCGGAATCGAAAATGACGGCCTTGGCGGCCACGGAACCGACGTCGACTCCCGCGAACAACATGCGATGCTCCTTGTCGCGCAATAAAAAAGACCGCCTGAACAGGGCGGCCGGCGCTGCGGAGCAAGAGGTTTCGAGGGTTAGGGGCGAGCCGGGGAGGAGTGTCCGGGAAGGGGGCCGACATCGCCGAAACCGCGCGGAACAACCTGCTCCACAGCGCGGTTCGGTCAGGTCATGCCGGAGCGCGGGGCTCCGGGCACGGGCGCAATGTTCCCCAAAGGGATCGAAACGGGGGAGAACAACAACGCGCGCATGGGCATTCCTTCCTGACGGTGAAGCTTGAGAGTGGCAGGAAACCGGCCCGGCGTCAAGGTGGGGCGGGCCGGTTTCCTTGACAAGTCCGGCGCGGCCTTGTAGGCCCTAATGCACATTTCGCAAGGAGATTCCATGCCCGCATACGGAGAGCTTCTCATCCTGGTATCGCCCAAAGGCAAACGCAGTCTGCGCCGGCTCATGCCGGAGCAGGACGTGCACGGCACCGACGGGGTTATTCCGGCCGCAACCTTGGCCGAGGCCGATTTCGGCACGGAGGTCGTCACCCTTCAGGGCGTGCCCTACCGTGTCCTCAAGCCCACGCTGTACGATCTCGTGCGCGGGGTGCGCCGGCAGACCCAGATTATCTATCCCAAGGATATCGGCTACATTTGCATGAGGCTGGGGGTGGGCAACGGCACGCGGGTCATTGAGGCCGGCTCCGGCTCGGGGAGTTTGACCGTGGCGCTTTCCTGGTTTTCCGGTGAAAAGGGCCACGTCTACACCTATGAGGCCCGGCAGGAATTTTTCGATCTTTGTAAGCGCAACCTGGAATGGGCCGGGGTGGGGCACAACGTCACCCAGCACCTGCGCGACGTCGCCGACGGCTTTGACCAGACCGACGCCGACGCCTTGTTCCTGGACGTACGCACCCCTTGGGAATATCTTGGGCAGGTGGCCTCGGCGGTCAGGCCCGGCGCGGCCCTGGCCTTTCTCGTGCCCACTGTGGATCAGGTTTCCCTGCTGCTCAAGGGCATGGAGACCGGTCCCTTTTTCGACATCGAGGTCGAGGAAGTCCTGGTCCGCTCCTGGAAGGCCATTGCCGACCGCCTGCGTCCCAACGACCGGATGATCGCTCATACCGGCTTCTTGATTTTCGCCCGCAAGCAGGAACGCTCGCCGCTGTTCGATTCGCTCAAGCCTCTCGGCACCCGCGAGCGCAAGCAGCAAAAGGCGCTGGAAGATCGCCTCGCGGCGCTGGAAACCGACGAGGACTCCGGCGAGGCGGAAGAGTAGGCATCAGGCGTTCTTTATGGGATAAGGTATGAAGCGATCCTGTAACCCACGGAGGCGACAATGAAACTTTCCCTTGGCGCGCAAACCCTGGTCTACCCCATGCCTGCCTTTCTGATCGGCACTTACGACGCCGGCGGCAAGCCGAACATCATGACCGCGGCCTGGGGCGGCATCTGCTGCTCCGAGCCGCCCCTGCTCGCCGTATCGGTGCGCAAGCCGCGTTGGACTTACGAAGCCGTGGTGCAGCGCAAGGCGTTCACCATCAGTATTCCCCCGGTTCGGCTGGCGGCCGAGACCGACTACGCGGGGATCATCTCCGGCCGGCGGGCGGACAAATTCGAGCGCCTGGGCCTGACCCCCGTGCGCTCGGATCTGGTGGACGCCCCCTACGTGGCCGAGTGCCCGGTAACGCTTGAACTGACCCTGCGGCACAGCCTCGATCTCGGCTCGCACATGCAGTTTATCGGTGAGATCCGGGATGTGAAGGTTGACGAAGCCTGCCTGGATGACGCGGGCAAGCCCGATCTGGCCAAGATCGACCCCCTGATTTACGACGGGGGCGGCCGAGCCTATGCCGCCGTGGGCCGGGAAGTCTGTAAGGCCTTCTCGGCAGGCAAAACCTTCATCCGCAAAGACGACGAATAAGCGGGCGGGGCGCGGGAGGGGAACCCTCCGCGCCCCGCTATCCGGCTTAAAACGGCACAATACCACATGCGCATTACCATTCAGAACCTCTCCAAGTCCTACGGCGGGCGGGATATCCTCGCGGATTTCTCGCTGGAAATCCATTCCGGCACGCGCTTGTGCGTCTGCGGTCCCAACGGCAGCGGCAAGTCGACCCTGCTGAAGATCCTGGCGGGTAAGGAAGTGCCCGACGCCGGCGCCGTGCTTCTGCCCAAGGGCTGCCGCCTGGGTTATGTGGAGCAGGAACTGGACGCCTCCAAGCTTTCCACGCCGCTGCTTTCCTTTGTTCTGGACGTTCTCCCGGATTGGAGCGACTTCTGGGCCGAATGGGAACAGGCCGGCGACGATGAGTCGGCTTTAAAGCGTCTGACCGCCAAGCAGCACGATCTGGAGCAGCGCTACGGCTACAACCCGGAACACCGGGCCAAGGCCGTGCTGTCCGGTCTGGGGTTCGCCGAGCACAAGTGGGACAAGACCCTCGGGGAGTTGTCCGGCGGCTGGCGTGAGCGGGCCAAGCTGGCCCGGGTGCTCACGGCCGGGTCCGACGCCCTGCTCCTCGACGAGCCCACCAACCACCTGGATCTTGAGGCCGTTGAGTGGCTGGAGTCGTTCCTGCTGGAATACGAGGGCGTACTCGTGTTTGTGGCTCACGACCGGGTCTTCATGGATCGGGTCGGCACGCACCTGCTTTACTGCGGGGGCAACGGCAAGCCGGTGTTCCGCAAGGGTTCCTTTACCCGCTTCATCGCCATGCAGGAAGAGATGGAGGAGCAGCGCGCCCGCGAGGCCGCCCGTGTGCAGGAAGAGATTGAGCGCAAGATGGATTTCGTGCGCCGCTTCAAGGCCAAGGCCACCAAGGCCCGGCAGGCGGCCTCCCGCCAGAAGATGGCCAAGAAGCTGGAGCGTGAGTTGGAAGGCTTGCAGCCCGAGGCCAAGCGCAGGGATCTGGCTTTTTCCTGGCCCGAGCCGCCCCAGTCGGATCGCACGGTCATGGCCGTGTCCGAGTTGCGCTTCGCCTTCCCGGACGGCTCGCGAATGTGGGATTCGCTCTCCTTCACCCTGTACCGGGGCCAGAAGATCGCCCTGGTCGGCCCCAATGGTTGCGGCAAGTCGACGTTGCTCAAGCTCTTGGTCAACCGCCTGGAAAAAGAGGGCGGTCAGGTCCAGTCCGGCCGGCTGGTCCGGCTCGGCTATTTTAGCCAGCACCAGATGGACACCCTGAATCCGGCCGGGACCGTGCTGGGGGAAATCCGCCGGCTCTCCGACCCGCGCACAACCGAAGAAGAACTGATGAGCGTGCTCGGGTTGTTCCTGCTTGGGCAGAACTATTTCGAGCGCCCGGTTGTGGGTCTTTCCGGGGGCGAGAAAAGCCGGCTGATTCTGGCCTCGCTCTTTCTGGCCCGCTCCAACTTCCTGATTCTCGACGAGCCCACCAACCACCTGGATCTGGAAAGCCGCGAGGCCCTGGTCGAAGCCCTGTCGTCCTTCCCCGGCACGTTGCTCATGGTGGCTCACGACCGGCACCTGCTGAGCACGGCCGCCGACCAGATCTGGGAGCTGACCCCCAAGGGGTTCAGCGTCAACGAGTTTGGGTTTGATGAATACGCCGAGGCCCGCCGGGCCCGCAGGCTCGGCGAGGACGCGGCCCTCGCCGAGCGGCGCAAGGCCGAGGCCGGCCGCACCACCGGATTGTCGCGCGAGGATCAGAAGCGCGTGAAGCGCGAGCGGGCCGAGGCGCGGAATAAACTCTCCCGTGAGATGCGGCCTTTGAAGGAGCGCTACGAAGCGCTGGAAGCGGAATTGGGAGAGACCCTGGCCAAACAGGGCGAGGTCGAGGCGCTCCTGGCCGACCCCGATGTCTACGCAGACGGCGCGCGGGCCACAGAGTTGCTCAAGGAGTTCCATGTGCTGCAAGGTAGGGGTGATGCTCTGCTGGAAAAGCTGGCCGGCCTGGAGGCCGAACTGGCCGCGTATGAGGAGCGCAAGGTGGCTCTGGGGGCGGAGGAAGAGTAACCGGCGGGATTCTCAAAGAAAACGAAAAACGGCGAAAGAGAGTGGTCTTTCGCCGTTTTTCGTTTTCCTCTTTTTACGGCTCAGGCGATGGAGCGTTTCCGTTTGAGGCGCAGCAACAGTTTGACGATTGTGGAGAGTATGAGGTACGCGGCCACAGCCGCCGCCCCGGCCCGCAAGAGGCTGTGTTCCACAAGGCCTCGACTCGACGAGGAGGGCACACGGATGTCCTGCGTGAAGACCGTTCGGCCGTCGATATCCAGGCGGTAGATTTCCACCTCCCGGTTGGTGTCGTAAAAGAATCGATCCAGTTGGAGCGAAAGTCCGTCTTCCAGGGCGCCGGCCAATTCCGCCTTGTCGATCATGACCGAAATGCTTTGGCCGGGGTGCAGCAGTTTGCCCAGGGCGTCCCTGTTGCGCGTATCCTTGCTGTAATCCGTCGCCAGGCTGCCGAAACTGAGGTTGAACGGCTCGCCCTTCGGCTTGATGAACAGGTAAGCCTGCGTGAAGGTTCCCTGTTTGAGCTCCCGCTGCCAAACGGATTCAATTGTATAGGCGGTGACGGCGAAGTCGGCTTCGGTCCTGTGGCGCGCCCGTTCGGCTTTGGCGACGTTCCGCTGCACATGCGCGAGCATGAACAGCCCGAAAGCGGCCGCCGCGGCAAGTACCAGAACGGCGATGATGATTCGCTCGGTTCTACTCATCCCCCTTCGTCATTCCTTTCCCCATGTTGCGGTTGCCCCCGTCTTTCCGCCCGCAAGGTTGTTTCCGCCTCCTCCCAGGTTTGCTCGGCAAAGCCGGCATCGCGTCTGGGCGTGACGGCGACCGTGCGGCCGGGATTGTCCAGGTGCCCGGCGTGGACGCGCACGTCCACGGTCCCCGTGTCGCCTGCGGCGGCGACGGCCTTGGGCGCGTAAGATGCCGTCGTTGCGGCGGCGGCCAGGATCGTGTCCTCCGGCCAGTCCCGGCCGAGGTGCCGGGCCAGGGCCAGGGGGCCGGGGTGGTCCGCGACCTTGAAGATCAGATCGTTCGGCCCGGCCAGGGACTGGATCAGATCATTGTCGGCCTGCTTGCGCCCGACGATCAACCGGTGCGGGGCCGGGTCGAAGCGCCAGAGTTGCCGGCCGGCATTGGCCAGATCGAAGTCGCCGGCCGTGGGCGAGGGCGAGTGCAGAAGCACGGGCAGGTAGCTGCGGGCGTTTTCTTTTTCGGCCAGGCGGCAGCCCCCTGCCGGCGTGGGGATTTCTTTGATGCCGAAAGACGCGGCCAGGCTGAGCTGATCCTTGCGTCCCCGGCCGCCGATGCCGAGTAGGCGGGAGCGGTCCACCAGGCCGGAGAGTTCCGGTTCAGTGGGCTCAAGGCGCAGGGCCGAAAGCGGACGCAGCAGCCGGCCCTTGAGCCCGGTCTCGCGCTGGATGATGTTCAGGGTGTCGCGGCGCTGCGACATGGGCCGCTGGCCGAGCACCTCGCCTGTAGCCACGGCCGCCGCGCCGGTTTCCTTCATGATGGCCCGGGCGTGGGTCAGCATCAGGATTTTGCAGTCCACGCACGGGTTCATGACGCTGCCGAACCCGTGGGCCGGGCGGGCGGCCAGCATGGCCGCGAAGGGTGTGGAGATGTCCACCGGGCGGATGGAGAGGTTGTAGATGCGTTCCCAGTGGTGGATTTTTTCGGGTTTGCCGAAAAAAGGGCTGTGGAAATGCAGGCAGAGGACGGAGAGGTTTTGCGCCATGAGCAGGCGCGCGGCCAGCAGGCCGTCCAGGCCGCCGGAAAACAGGCAAAGTATTTGTGGAGTGGAATGGGTGGGGTTTGGCATGGGGGTTGTTTACGGGGTGTTGGGGGGGATTGCAAGGGGTGAGGGGCGCGGGGAGTGGATGTGGACGGGAGGGAAAGGGCTCACGGGGAGAGGATTTTGGGCGTCGCGGGGAGGAGGTTGTCGTGGTGAGGGGCTCATCCTGCAACGGGCCGGGCGGCACCATTTCCCTTATAATGAGACAATACCCACCCTCGTCCGTGTACACCCGCGGCACTCTCGCGGGCGTGAACACACTCGGTCGGCAAGACCGACGTGATCTCCCCTTATAAGCACCTCCCGGCGGCAGGGCAAATCCCTGCGGAGCTCTCCCCGGGGCTTCGGGAGCCTCACCGCCCGCAAACGGGCTCCGGGGTTCCCCTCCGCGACCTGCCTGAGTGCCGGCCGGCGTTCCCGCGTCACCACAACAGGGGTGAGGTTCCGGTGGACTCAGCCGGCTGTGGCCGGCTCCCCCGGGCAGATGGTGTTATTCGGGGAGTCGGATGGTTGCCGCGTAAAAGAACTCGCCCAAGGGGGAGTCGGGGGGTGTCGTATATTCGGAGAGAGTGTGCGAGCCGGGATGCCGGGAGAGGAAGGCGGTGACTTGATCCTGGTTCTCGGCCGGGTTCAGGGTGCAGGTCAGGTAGACAAGCAGGCCGTTGGGTTGCAGGTGGGTGGCGGCGGTGTCGAGAATCTCACGTTGGGTCCGGATTAGGCGGTTGAAGTCGGTTTCGGTGCGGCGCAGGCGGATTTCCGGCCGGCGGGCCAGGGTGCCCAGGCCCGAGCAGGGCGCGTCGACCAGGATGGTGCCGAAACGGGTGCCGGCGGGCAGGTCGGCACGGGGGAAGACGTTTTGGGCCGGAGCCTGGATAAGGAGCGAGAGGGGAGTAGCCGGGGTGAGGCGGGCGTACTCGGTTGTGAGGGCCTCAAGCCGGGCGGCTGCGGGATCGGAGGCCAGAGCCACCGGGATATTTTGTTCGAGGAGGGCCAGGGTTTTGCCCCCCCGGCCGGCGCAGCAGTCCCAGATGGGCTGGGGCCAGGAGTTTGGGGCGAGGGATTCGAGGGTGGCGTAGGCCGCGGCGGACTGGCGCACGGCCGCGCCGTCGCGGATAAGGGTTTTGGCTGTGTGGGGGAGCGAGCCGGAAAAGGCCAGGCCGGCGGGTTCCACGGCTGTGACGGGGTGTTTCGGGTCGGCGTCGGCCAGGAGGGCGGCGCGGGCCTCTTCCCAGCCGGGGCGGGAGCGGTTCAGGCGCAGGCCCGTGGGCGCGGTGCGGGCCGAGGCTTCGAGCAGGAGGCGGGCGCTTTCCGGGCCGTAGGCGGTGTTCCAGAGGCGGACCAGCCAGAGGGGCGCGGCGTGGAGAAAGGCCGTCCGCTCGTCCTCTGTGGCGAAAAAGTCGGCCGGGGGCTCGTGGAAGTCCTTGAGGTTGCGGAGCATGTTGCGCAGGCTGCCGTTGGCCACCCCGGCAAGGCCCTTGCCGAAACGGTTGCGGACGTGCTCCACGGCCCAGTGGACCGAGGCCCGGCGCGGCGTGCGCAGGAAGGCGGCCTCATAGAGGCCGGAGCACAGGGTCAGGCGCATCTCGGCCGGGAGTTTCTCCGGTTTGGCCAGAAAGCGCAGGCAGAACGTTTCCAGTTGCAGATAGCGGCGCAGGACGCCGTAGACCAGCTCGGTACACAGGCGCCTGTCCACGGGCATCATGCGGGGAGAGGCCAGAACCGCGTCCAGGGCGGCCTGGGAGTCGGCCTTGTTTTCCAGCACCCGGGCCAGAGCCATGAGGGCGGCGGCGCGGGGGTCGTGATCGGCTTTGAGCAGTCCTTTGCTCATGAGTTCTCCTTGCAATTCGAGTGGGGCCGCTCGATGAAGCGGTCGAGGGCCTCCTCAACCAGGGCGGGGTCGGCCAGGGTGTTGCGGCAGGGGCCTTCGGGGCGTTCGTTCAGGATGCCGAACACGGGCAGGGGGTGGGTATCCTGGATGCCCGAGGCCAGATCGCGTTCGCAGGCCACGGCCAGAATCAGCGCGGGCCGGGTTTCGACCACGATCCGCCGGGCGATGCTCCCGCCGGTGGCCACGGCCGGGCGGATTCCCCGGCGTTCGCACAGGTCCAGAAGCCCGCCCATGGAGCAGCGGCCGCAACGGGCGCAGGCTTCCGGGTTGGCGGTCAGGCGGATGGTACAGTCCGTGTGTTGCAGACAGTGGGGCAGGAGCAGGAGGATTTTTTCCGGCGGAAAGGTCTCGTTCCGGCTCAGGGCGAGTTGGTTGTTCACCTTGATGAAGGAGCGCCGCACCTCTTTGGGGCTGATGCCCAGGGCGCGGGCCAGGAGTTCCATCAGAGGCAGAAAGAGCTTGATGGTCAGGCCGCGCACCCGGTTCGAGCCCCAGAAGGGCTTGCCGGTGAGAATCTGCAGCACCAGCCCCAGGGCGGCCCAGGCGATGGTCAGGATACAGACGATCAGCAGCCCGCCGGTGATGTACGGCACGGACGGGTGGATGTTGCCGAACCCGATGACCGGGATGATCCAGCCGACCAGAAGCAGCAGGCAGAGCAAGATTGAGGTGCCCGTGACCAGGCCGATGAACAGGCGTTTGCGTGGCGGGGGCGTGTTCGTTTCGGAGGAATACCGCAGGCGGAGTGGCTCCCCGCGTCGCGGCCCGCTCATGCCGGCGGCTCCGGCAGAAGGAAGCGGGCGCCGACGGCGTCTTTCAGGTAGCCGGCCGCGAAGGCTTTGCCGTCCATCGCGTTTTTCCCGGCCGGGCGCAGGGTGGTGAAGGCGTAAACGCCATCGCCGCAGGCCACGGGCAGGGCCGCGCCGTGGGGGGGCAGAATTGCCCCTGGTTCGCCGGCGGGTATGTTGCGCAATTCTTCGGGCAGGGGGAACAGGCCCGGGCCGGTCTGGACCGGCAGATCGTCCTTGCCGGAGCGGCTCAGGAGCAGCGTGGCGCCGGGCCACGGGCTCAGGCCCCGGATATGGGCGTGCAGGGCGCGGGCTGAGAGCCGCAGGTCGATGCGGCTTTCCGCCTTGCTCAGTTTGGCGGCGTGGGAGGCGTTGGCGTCGTCCTGGGGCGTTTCGTGCAGGGTGCCGGCCGCGAGGCGGGCCAGGGCGTCGCAGAGCAGTTCGCCGCCCTCGGCCGCGAGTTCGCGGTGCAGGTCGCCGGACGTTTCGTTAATATCGATACCCACGGCTCGTTGCAGGAGAATCGGGCCGGTGTCCAGGCCCGCTTCCATGCGCATGATCGTCACGCCGGTGACGCTCGCGCCGTCCATGATCACCCGCTGGATGGGCGCGGCCCCTCGGTAGCGAGGCAGGAGCGAAGCGTGCACGTTGATCGGCATCAGCCGGGGGATGTCCAGAACCCGTTGGGGCAGAATCAGCCCGTAGGCGGCCACCAGGAGGACGTCCGGTTTGAGGCCGGCCAGGGCTTCCACATCTTCGGCGGCTTTGAAATTGAGGGGTTGGAACACAGGCAGGCCGCGTTCCAGGGCGAGTTCCTTGACGGCCGGGGCTTTCAGGGCCTTGCCGCGTCCGGCTGGGCGGTCGGGCTGGGTGTATACGGCCGTGACTTTGACGGCCGGGGAGTCGAGAACCCGGCGCAGGATGTCGGCGGCGAATTCCGGCGTGCCCATGAACACGGCCGACAACTGGGCCGGGGCGACGCTCATTTATGCCCGGCCTTTTTGGCTATTTTCCGGTCGTACATCATGCGTTTGAGCCGGCTGACCCGGTCGATGAAGAGTGTGCCTTCCAGGTGGTCGATCTCGTGCTGCAAACAGATGGCGAAGAGTTCTTCGGCCTCAAGGCGGATCGGCTTGCCGTCCAGGTCCGTGGCCTCGAGGGTCACGCGCGGGGCGCGGCGCACGTCGGCGCGTAGGTCGGGCACGGAGAGGCAGCCTTCCTCGGATTCCACCTCGCCGGGACCGAGCGTCAGTTTGGGGTTGACCAGCACGTGCAGGGCCTCGCGCTTCTCCGGGCCGGAAACGTCCACGGTGATCAGGCGCACGGCCTCGCCCACCTGGGGCGCGGCCAGGCCGATGCCGTCGCGGGCGTACATGGTTTCAACCATGTCGGCGGCAAGTTCCCGAATCTCCGGGGTGACTTCCTGTATCTCCACGGACTTGCGGGCCAAGCGCGGGTCCGGGTATTGCAAAACGGGTCGGATCATGGATTTCCTCGATCTGGTTTCACGGCGGCCGCCGTACGCGGATGATAAGGATTTTTTCGGAAAAGGAAAGCCCGGCGGGGGTATCCTTATTTTTTGTTTTGGCGGACCGGAGGGATCATGATATAGGATGCCGGCACAAACCCGCCGGGATAAGAGAGATGCCTGAATCCAACCACACACCCGCTCCGCGCGCCGGTTCCGCCGGGACGGTCATCGCCATGGGCGGCTGTTTCGCTCTGGGTACCTTTGCCGACAACTTCTTCAAACAGGCCGTGGTGCTTCTGGCCGCGAACCAGAACGAGCCGCTCATCCAGAGCGTCGCGGCCGTGTTGTTCGCCCTGCCGTACGTCCTGTTCTCCGCTTGGGCCGGCAAGTTCGCCGACGCTTTGCCCAAAAGTCGAATCGTCTTGGCCGCCAAGGTTACCGAGCTTCTGGCCATTATCCTGGGGGCTATTTCCCTCTATTATATATGCTGGCCGGGCGTGCTGGCCGCGATTTTCCTCATGGGTCTGCAAGGCACGGCCTTTTCCCCGGCCCTGAACGGGTCCATTCCGGAGCGGTTCCCGACCGAGAAGGTGCCCAGGGTCAACTCGCTGATCAAGCTGGGGTCCACCTGCGCGGTTTTGGCGGGCATCGCCGGGGCGGGCGTGTTTCTGGATTTCCGGCCGGGCGGCGCCTTGCCGGATTTCGGCGCCATCGGCGATTCCCCGGCCTACGGCCGGGCGGCGGCCGGAGCCCTGGCCCTGCTGGTGGCCGTGGTCGGGCTGGGCGCGGCCCTGTTCATCCGGCGCGGACCCCGGCCTTCCGGCTCGCTCACGCCGTTCCCTTGGTGGGGTCCGGTGGATTCCACCCGTTTTTTTCTGGAATGCCGCAAAGACCCGCCCCTGTTCCTGGCCCTTCTGGCCGAGGGGTTTTTCTACGGCGTTTCCTCGGTGGCCGTGATCAGCGTGGCCAACTTCGCGGAATCGATGGGCTACAGCAACACCCTGGCCGGGCTGTTCGCGGCCTCGCTGATGATCGGCATCGCCGTGGGGGCCGTGTACGTGGGGCGGTATCCGGCGGAAATCTGGCGGCGGTTTCTGGTTCCGGCGGCCATGTTCATGGGCTTGTTTCTGCTGCTCACGGCCGCCTCCGTGCTGCTGCGCGATCCGATCCGCCTGGGTTGGCTGTTTGTGATGTTGTTTCTCTCCGGCATGTGCGGCGGCATCTATCTGATTCCCTTGGTCGGGTTCCTGCAAATCCGCCCGGACCCCAAAGATGTGGGCAAGGTGCTGGGGGTATCGAACTTTTTCACCTTCGTGTTCATCGCGGCCTGGGGCGGGGTGTTCGCCCTGGTGGGGCTGTTGCCCCCGGCCTGGAGCTTCGTGGTCTATGCCGTGTCCCTCTGGAGCTTCGGAGTGTTCGTGTTTCGCCCGCGTATCCGTCACTTTGCCGATGCGAGCCTGGCCGACGCGGCCGCCGGCCTTCTCGGCTCGCTGTTGAAAGGGCTGCTCGCTCTGAGATATAGAGTGGAGGAGCACGGTCTGGAGGGTATCCCCGCGACGATTCCGGGCGCGGACGGCCGGCGGCGACCGATTTTGTTCCTGCCCAACCACCCGGCCCTGATCGACCCGCCGATTTTGTTTTCGCGCCTGGCGGGTCTGAATATCCGCCCCCTGGCGGACGAGGCCCAGATGCGGGGCCTGCTGCCCGGCCTGGCCGCGCGGATCTTTCGAGTTCTCACCCTGCCGGATGTGAAGACCTGCGGCCGGAAGGAACGCGGGGCGGCCTGCGGGGCGGCCCGCGAGTCGCTGAGCCGGGTTGTGGAAGCCCTGCGCCGGGGCGAGGATGTGCTCCTGTATCCGGCCGGTGGCCTGAGCCGCGACGGTTCGGAACGCCTCAAGGCCAACTCGGCCGCCGCGCGATTGCTGGCTGAGGCTCCGGAAGCCCGGGTGGTGCTGGTGCGGACCACCGGCCTGTGGGGTAGCTCGTTCAGCCGGGCGAACGGACGCAACCCGGAGTTCGGGAGCGCCGCGTTGCGCGGCGCCGGCAAGGCATTGTCGCGCGGGGTGCTGTTCATGCCCCGCCGCACGGTGACGGTGGAATATAATGAGCCGGAGGATCTGCCGCGCGGCGGGGATAAGCTGGAATTGAACCGTTCCCTGGAAGCCTTCTACAACAACGAGATGCCGGGAGAGCCGGACGAAAGAAAAACAAATTCGCAGTGAAGGCTTGACGAACGCCGGCGCTCCGGGTAAAGAAATCAACTGCCTCGCGGAATGTAGGCGCGTAGCTCAGGGGTAGAGCACTTCCTTGACATGGAAGGGGTCAGCAGTTCAAAGCTGCTCGTGCCTACCAGAAAAACGATAAAAGGGAGGTTTCGGCCTCCCTTTTTCTATACCGGCGGGTTGCCGTTGTTTGCCGGTCTGTGTATAGAGATACAGACACGTTTGCCGTGTACTTGTTTTTTGGAGAATGTTCATGCGGATCACGGTCGAAGGCAACACATTGGATCTGGCGGACGGCGCGACCTGCGCCGACGCTCTCAAGGCCGGTCTTTCCGGCAAGCGCTTCAAAGCGGCCCTGGCCGCGCGCGCCGGGGAAAACCTGCTGGATCTTTCCGCTCCGGTGCCGGCCGGCGTTGAAGAACTGACCGCCGTGGCCGCCGATTCACCCGAGGGCCTGGACATCCTGCGCCACAGCACGGCTCACATTATGGCCTGCGCTGTGCAGCGGCTGTTCCCGAAGACGAAAGTCACCATCGGCCCGGCCATCGACAAAGGGTTCTACTACGATTTCGACGCCCCCCGCCCCTTCACGCCCGAGGATTTCGCGGCCATCGAGGCGGAAATGCGCCATCTCGTCAAAGACGCCGTGCCCTTCGCCCGCCGCGAGCTGAGCAAGGCCGAGGCGATCCGCTTTTTCGAGGAAAAGGGCGAGACCTACAAGGTCGAGATCCTCAAAGAGATCGAAGCCGGCACGGTTTCCCTCTATGACTTCGCCGAGTTCACCGATTTGTGCCGGGGGCCGCATCTGCCCCACGCCGGGTTCGCCGGGGCCTTCACGCTGCTTTCCGTGGCCGGGGCTTACTGGCGCGGCAGCGAGAAGAACAAGATGCTCTCGCGCATCTACGGCACGGCTTTCGCCGACGAGGCGGAACTCAAAAAATATCTGCACCACCTGGAAGAAGCCAAGCGCCGCGACCACCGCAAACTCGGCCGCGAGCTGGATATGTTCGACTTCCACGAGGATGTCGCTCCCGGCATGGTCTTCTGGCACCCCAAGGGCATGATGGTGCGGACCATCCTTGAGGACTTCCTGCGCAAGGAGCACCTGAAGCGCGGCTACGAGTTGGTTCAGGGGCCGCAGATCCTGCGCCGGGAGTTGTGGGAAAAGTCCGGGCACTACGCCAACTACCGTGAGAACATGTACTTCACGGAGATTGAAGGTGACGCTTACGGCATCAAGCCCATGAACTGTCTTGCGCATATGATGATCTACGGCTCGCAGATCCGCAGCTACCGCGATCTGCCGGTGCGCTACGCCGAACTCGGGGTGGTTCACCGCCATGAGATGAGCGGGGTGCTGCACGGCCTTTTGCGCGTGCGCCAGTTCACCCAGGACGACGCCCACATCATTTGCCGGCCCGACCAGTTGGAAGATGAAATCGTCGGGGTCATGACCCTGGTGCGCGATCTGTTCGATCTGTTCGGCTTCAACTACCGCATCGGCGTGGCCACCCGGCCGGAGAAATCCATCGGCTCGGACGCAGCCTGGGAATTGGCCACCAACGCCCTGATCCAGGCCCTGGAAAAACGCGATATTCCCTACGCGATCAACGAGGGCGACGGCGCCTTCTACGGCCCGAAGATTGATTGCCGGGTCACGGACAGTCTGGACCGCGAGTGGCAGTGCTCGACCATCCAGTGCGACTTCACCCTGCCGGAGCGGTTCGACCTCGGCTACGTGGGCGATACCGGCGAGCGGATGCGCCCGGTCATGGTCCACCGCGCCATTCTGGGCTCCTTGGAGCGGTTTATCGGCATTCTTATCGAGCACTGTGCCGGGGCCTTCCCGACTTGGCTCGCGCCCGTGCAGGCCAAGGTTGTCACGGTCACGGACGCCCAGGAAGGCTTTGCCCGCGAGGCCCGCGACACCCTGAAGAAAATGGGCGTCCGGGTCGAGGCGGATCTGCGGAATGAAAAGTTGGGGTACAAGGTGCGCGCCGCGCAGGTTGAGAAGATCCCCTATATTCTGGTCATAGGCGACAAAGAGCTGGAATCCAAGGGCGTGAACGTGCGCCTGCGCAACGGCGAGACTCTGGGCCTGAAGAGCCTGGAAGAAACCGCCGGCCTGATTCTGGCCGATTCGGACGAACCCTTCAAACGAGGAGGCATGAGCTATCGCTTCTCTTAATGTGCGACCGCGCCGCAATGAACCGCAAGACACGGTGCGGCGCAACGACCAGATTCGTGTTCGTGAAGTCCGCCTGATCGGCGAGGACGGCGAGCAACTGGGCATTGTCGAACGCAACGAGGCCCTGAACATGGCCCGCGAGGCCGGTCTCGATCTGGTGGAGGTGGCTGCGGCCGCCGACCCGCCGGTATGCCGGATCATGGATTACGGCAAGTACAAGTACGAAGCCCAGAAAAAGAAGCAGGAAGCCAAGAAGAAGCAGACCGTCATCGAAATCAAGGAAATCAAGCTGCGTCCGAAAACCGACGAGCATGATTACCAGACCAAGCTGCGCCATATTCGCCGGTTTCTGGAAGAAGGCGACCGCTGCAAGGTGACGATCTTTTTCCGCGGCCGGGAAATTGTCCACAAGGATCGCGGCCAGCTCATGCTTGACCGGGTGGTGGAAGACACCAAAGATGTCGCCAAGATGGAGCAGGAGGCGCGGGCCGAGGGCCGTACCCTGTTCATGATGCTTGCTTCCCTGGCCAAGAAGCAGGGCGTTGCCCAACCCTGATCTTTGGGCTTGCGCTGAGAACTTTTTTGACGCATGATGCCCCTCTTTGCCGGAGGGGCGTCATGCGCCTCGACGTTGCGCCGGATTTTTCGGCGCGCCGCGTACAGCGACGCGGCTTTTCATGAGGGGCGACCCCCCGAACCAAGGAGCAGACCATGCCCAAGATGAAGACCAAACGCTCGGCCGCCAAGCGGTTCTCCGTGACCGGCTCGGGCAAGTTCCGCCGGCGCAAGCAGAACTTGCGCCACATTTTGACCAAGAAGAGCGCCAAGCGCAAAATGCGCCTGGGCCAGGGCGCCATCGTCGACGCGACCAACGAGCGCGCCGTGCGCCGCATGATGCCTTACGCCTAGCAAATCGTCTTTTTACTCTCTGCCTTCGTCAGGCTCGCCCCGCGCGAAGCTTATGTATGTTCAATACACTGCGCTCCGCACGGAGTTCGCCTTCCTCGGCAGAGAACAGAAATTCTGATTTTGCCACGTAGCGCTCAGACCGTTTGAAACAACTTTACCGCTTCATTGGCAGCCCTACGCCTCGTGAAGCGTGAACCTGGAGGTTCTCCATGCGTGTGAAGAGAGGGATGACGGCGCACAGACGCCACAAGAAATATTTGGATCTCGCCAAGGGCTTCCGCGGCGGCCGCAGCAAACTCGACCGTACCGCCCGCGACGCCGTTGAACGCGCTTTGGTTTACTCCTACCGCGACCGCAAGGTCCGCAAGCGTGAGTTCCGCAAGCTCTGGATCCTGCGCATCAACGCCGGCGCGCGCGAGCACGGCCTGTCTTACAGCCGTTTCATGAACGGCCTGAAGCTGGCCGAAGTTGCCGTGAACCGCAAGATGCTGGCCGATCTCGCCGTGCGCGCGAAAGAGGATTTCGCCGCCCTGGTGAAGCTCGCCAAGGAAAAGCTCGCGTAGCACCTCCGCGCGGACGCGCGTCATAAGGATACAATCCTCGGCGTCGCGGCCCTTGCCCTGCCGTGAGGGCCGCGCGCCGGAACCGCCGAAAAGGGCACCCCTCATGAATCTCATCGCTGAACTGGAACGCCTGGTCCCCGCGCTCGCCGAGCGCCTGGACCGGGCGTCTTCGTTGCCGGAAGTGGAAGACGCCGACATCACCTTTCTCGGCCGCAAGGGCCTGCTGGCCGGCCTCATGAGCCGCCTGCCCGAGTTGGCCCCGGCCGACCGCCCGGCCTTCGGCAAGGCGGCCAACGCCGTCAAGGGCGAACTCACAGCCCTGCTCGAGGCCAAGAAGAACGCCCTGGTCTCCGTGGGCGAAGCCGCGGCCCTGTCGCGCTTCGATCCCTCCCTGCCGGGCAGAAGTCCGCATATGGGTTCGCTCCATCCGATCACCCTGGTCATGGAGGAGATCTGCGAGGTCTTCGAACGTCTGGGCTACGACGTGGTCTCCGGCCCGGAAGTGGAAACGGACTTCCACAATTTTGAGGCCCTGAACTTTCCCCACGATCACCCGGCCCGTGACATGCAGGACACCCTGTTCGTCTCCGACGGGATCGTCATGCGCACCCACACCTCGCCCATGCAGGTGCGGGCTATGCTCGAGCGCAAAGTCCCGCCCGTGGCGGTCATCGCGCCCGGCAAGGTCTACCGGCGCGATTCGGACCTGACCCACACCCCGATGTTCCACCAGATCGAAGGCCTGCTGGTTGACAAGAGGGTGACCCTTTCTCACTTGCGCGGCACCTTGACCGCCTTTGTGCGCCAACTCTTCGGCGCCGGCGTGGACGTGCGTTTCCGGCCGAGTTTCTTCCCCTTCACCGAGCCGAGCGTGGAGGTGGACATCTCCTGCATTCTCTGCAACGGCACCGGCTCCCGGGCCGGCGAGCCCTGCCGGGTCTGCAAGACCACGGGCTGGCTGGAGATTCTCGGTTCCGGCATGGTGGACCCCAACGTCTTCGCGGCCGTGGGCTTCGACCCGGAAGTCTGCACCGGCTTCGCCTTCGGCCTGGGTGTGGAGCGCGTGGCCATGCTGAAATACGGCATCGGCGACCTGCGCATGTTCGTTGAGAACGACCTGCGCTTTTTGACGCAGTTCGTGTAAATTCCCTGGAGATCTTCCCATGCTCTTAAGCCTCAACTGGCTCCGCGAATTCGTCCCCTACCAGGGCACCGCCCAGGAACTCGGCGACCGCCTGACCATGGTCGGCCTGGAACTCGACGGCATCGAGCGACCCTTTGCCGGGCTCGCGCCCATCGTTGTCGGTCATGTCGTGGAGTGCGGCAGACATCCGGAGGCGGACAAGCTTTCGGTCACCCGCGTGGACGTGGGCGACGAGGTGCTGGACATCGTCTGCGGCGCGCCCAATGTGGCCCAGGGGCAGAAGGTGGCCGTGGTCAAGGTGGGCGCGACCCTGCCGAACGGCCTGACCATCAAGAAAGCCAAGCTGCGCGGCGCGCCTTCTTGCGGGATGATCTGCTCCGAAGCCGAACTGGGCCTCTCGGACGACCACGACGGTATCATGGTTCTGGACCCGGCCGCGCCCGTCGGGGCGTCGATCGTTGACGTCCTCAAGCTCGACGACACCGTTTTGGAAATCTCCATCACCCCCAACCGGGGCGACTGCTTGTCCGTTCTCGGTCTGGCCCGCGAAACCGCCGCCCTGTATAAGCTCCCTCTGACCATGCCCTCCTTCGACCTGCGTGAGAGCGGGCCGGCGGCGTCCTCGGTCGTTTCCCTTGAGGTGGCCGACCCGAATCTCTGCGCTCTGTACCAGGGCCGGGTCATCGAGGGGGCCAAGACGGGGCCGTCCCCGGCCGCCGTGCGCTACCGCTTGAAGGCCGCCGGTATGCGGGCGGTCAGCAACCTGGTGGACGCCACCAACTATGTGATGCTTGAGCTTGGCCGGCCCATGCACGCCTTTGATCTGGACACCGTCAAAGACGGTCGGGTCATTGTGCGCGGCGCCAAGGCGGGTGAAAAGCTGACCACCTTGGAGGGTCAGGAGCGGGTTCTGCAACCGGGTGATATCGTGATCGCCGACTCCGAGCGCGGCCTCGGCCTGGGCGGGGTCATGGGCGGGCTTGACTCCGAAATCACGGCCGGAACCAAGCGTATTTTTCTGGAATCCGCCGTGTTCAACCCGTCGCCGATCCGGCGCACGGCCCGGCGTTTGGGCCTGCATTCCGAGGCCGGCTACCGTTTTGAGCGCGGCGTGGACCAGTGCATTTCCGAATACGCCGTGAACCGGGCCGCCGCCCTGATGGCCGAGCTTTCCGGCGGCGCGGTCTTGAGCGGCATTGCGAGCGTGGAGCCGAAGCCGTACAAGATTCCGCAAATTCCCCTGCGCAAACAGAAGGCCGAGGATCTGCTCGGTATCCCCCTTACCGACGAGTTCTGCGTGGAAACCCTGGAATCGCTCGGGTGTGATGTGGTCTGCCCGCAAGATGCCTTGCGCGACGGTGAGAGCCCCTGCCGGGGTGATTGGACGGTCGGTATCCCCGGCCATCGCCCGGACCTGACCCGCGAAGTGGATCTTATTGAGGAACTGGCCCGTTTTCACGGTGTGGACAAGATCCCGGCCACCCTCCCAGCTGTGGTCCGTCCTTTGGCTCAGGCCGGCAAGCCCCTGCCGTTTCACGCCTTTGTTTCTCGCGTCAAGCGCGTCATGGCCGGCGCGGGCCTGAACGAGGCGATCAACTACAGTTTCTTCAGCCACAAGGATCTGGATCTGCTCGGCGTTCCCCAGGAATTCGGCGGTGGGCGCGTGCCGATCATGAACCCCCTGAGCGATGAGCAGGACACCCTGCGCACCGTGCTCGCGCCCGGTCTGCTGGCCTCCCTGCGCGTGAACCTTTCCCAGGGGACCCAGAGCATCCGCCTGTTCGAGTGCGCCGGGGCTTTTTTCGCGGACGCGTCCTCCGACACCACAGTGCGCGAGGAGCCGCGTCTGGGCGTTCTGCTCAACGGTCCGCGCTACGAGGGTGATCGCCGGCAGCCCCAGGGCGAGTTCGAATACCAGGATCTGAAAGGCTACGTCGAGCATCTTTGCCGGGTGCTCAACCTGGCCGAGCCCGTGTGCTCCCTCTCGACGCATCTGCCATTCCTGGCTCCCTGCGTGGATGTTTCGTGCGCCGGCAAGCTCATCGGCCGTATGGGCCGGGTCAAGCCGGAGATCTCCGACGCATACCACGCCAAAAAGCCCGTCTGGACCGCCGAAATTCATCTGGACGAGTTGTATCGCCTGCATCTGGCCGCGCGTCCGGTCTTCACGCCTCTGCCGGTCTACCCGCCCGTGCGCCGCGACGTGACCCTGACGGCCGCGCCCACGGTCACCGTGGATGCCGTGCGGGCCGTGGTCGCTTCGCTCAAGCTGCCGCTTCTTGAAAATATCAGTCTGATCGATCTCTACGAGCCCAAGGACAAGGACGAGAAGAACCTGACCTTCCGTTTGACCTTCCGGCACAAAGACCGCACCCTCAAGGACCACGAGGCCGACAAACAGCGCGACGCCGCCGTGGCCGCGCTGGCCGAAAAGTTGGGCGTGAAGGTCTAGGCGGGAAGAGCGGAGAGGAAGGATGCCTCCGGCGGGCAGGGAGAGTGAATCCCCTGCCCGCCCTCCGTTGGCAAAACGGCGCTCCCGCTGATGCGGGTGCGCCGTTTTGTATTGGAGCTTCAAGAAAGATTTTTAGGGTCTTATCCACGCGAGGCACACCACTGAAGCGCCTCACCACCGCATTCCGGCCGTCCCGACCCCTACCTCAATCAAGGGCCGGAATGATTCAAAATGTCGGTGGGTTGGCCACCGTGCCTGAACAGAGCGTGTCCGTCTAAAAAACGATGGCGCGGGAAACGATATTCGTTCCCCGCGCTGTCGATGTTTTTTCCGGAGGTTTCATGCTCGAGCCGCCCCCCCTCCCCTTCTCAGTCAAGCATCGCCAGAGCGTCGCGCATTTCCTGGCGCAGGCGTTGCTGGACGGAGGCTCGGACTTCTTTGGTGGACGAACCGAATTTTCCGGCTCGGGCGTTGTAGATTTCCCTGATCAGCTCCCGGCTCGCGCGGGTCATTTCTTCTTCTCCGGCTGCGGCCTGGAGGCGGTGCGCGCCGACTTTGGCCACGGCGCGGCTGATGATTCCGGAGGCCCCGGCCGGCCCGTGCTGCACGGCGGTACTGAAAAGCACTTCCTGCAGGGCGGGCGGGATGGAGGCGTACGTAAGGCCGGTGCTCCCGGCCATGGCCTCCAGGGCCGGCTCGTAGTGGCTGTCGCGGATGAAGTCGCCTTGCAGGGCCTCAAAGCGCGTCGGATCTTCGGCCGCGATTTGCTTCCAGGTTGTGGGCATGCTGCCGGAGCGCCCGCCCGTGTTGGCGGGGCCGGCGGCGCGCAGGCGGGAGGAAAGATCCGGGGCGCGGGTGTCGAGGTAATCGAGAAAGCGTTTCATGGTCCCGGCCCGGGAGGATATCTGGTATTTGCCGTACGACGTGCCGCCGTGGCGGTCGTAGCCGATGGCGGCGATGCCTTCGCTGCCGGATTCGTAACGGGCCGAGAGAGAACCCATTTCCGCGGAGCCGGGGGGGGAGCCGGCCGAAGGCGTCAACCCCATGACGGCGGCGAGATCCGGCTCGGGCCGGCCCGCGTTGACTTGGTGGAAGATGGAAACCAACTCCCTGGCGCTGGGGCCGACGGCGAACGGCGAGTTGAAAGAGAATACCTCGGCCGGGGGAGCGCCGCGCCGCGAGGGCGGAGTCAACACCTTGGGAGCCCGGAAGGCGTTCTTCGAGTGTTCTGGCCCGGTCATGGACGCGGCGGCTTGCTCAGGCAGGGAGTTGACCACCGCCAGGGGTTTGGCGCTGTCTTCCATGACCCGGTCCAGAAGCTGCCGGCGCACCGGGGCGTGCTGCGGGGAGTTCAGGGCGGGAAGATTGGCGCCCGGCCCGTGCCGGGTATCGATCATCTCAAATCCGCCGCGCCCGGTTACGGGCGTGGTGATCCGCCGCGCGCGTTCCCCAAGGGGATTCTTCAACACGGGCGTCGAGAAATTGGCGTTCGGGGGCGGGGCCGCCGCCGGCTCCTCCCGGCCCTCTCCCGCAGGGAGCGCCGTTTGGGGAGCCGCCTGGGAGAGGAGTGCGGCGAAGTTCCCCCCGGCATTTTTCAGATTGCCGGATATCTGCGGAGCCATCGCGCGCCGCTGGACGTTCGGCGTGGGCAATTGCCCGCTGCCGAAGGTAAGAGTAGGCTTTTCGTTGACCATACCGTCTCCTGCCGTTTTCCCGCGGGGTGTGCCTACGGGGCTGTTGCAGCCTTCATGTAGCAAACCCCGTGCCGGAACGGCAAAAGCCCTCGACACGAGGGCGATACGGGGATTTTTTACAAAAGGCGAACACGGGGCGTCGTCATTTTGGCCGGATTCCCGCAGAGAAGGGAGCGGCGGCGAGGCTTGTCGCCGACATATCGCGTGCTGTAGAGTCGCGCGTCAATTTCAGTCAAACTCGGCGGCCGTCCGGCTCGCCGCAAGGAGAACCTGTGAGACTTCCGTTGCAAATTTTTCGTTCGGCGGCGTTTGTCTTGTGCCTGCCGCTTGTTGCAAACACCTCAAAGGCTGCCGAGGTGCCGAACCTCGGCGCAGTGCCCGCTGCCATTGCCCATACGGAAGGCCGGGAGGCCTATGCCGAAGAAATGGGTGGCACGTCGCGCCCCAGGGGCTTCGGCGAGCTGCCCGCCGGCCTTGACGCGCCGGGCTTCGTTCGTGGCATTGCGCCGGAGGAGGATCCCGTTTTGGTCGTTTTCACCGGGGCCAAAGCCTGGGGCGGCGACGGCCTGTTTCTTGGCGCCGCATGTTTCGCTCTCAATGCCGGGAATGCCGAAGAAGCCAAGGGCGACACCTCCTGCACGGAGGGAAAGCTATACCTGGGAGTGTTCCGCCTGCGGGAGGGGGCGCCGGAGTTCACCGCGCGCACGGCCGGCCCCCTGAATGCGGGCGTGTCCTGGAGCAATTCGGAACTGGAGGCTCCGCAGGCCGCCGATGAGACGCTGGGGGGCGAACATGAAGCCTTGCCGCGGCTTTACACGAAGTTCGACACCGCGCCATACCGGCTCGCCCCGGGGGTCATGGCTTTTGGGGTCCGGGCCGGGTTCAGGGAATCGTATTCCGGCGGCGGGGCCTATTTTGAGGCGTTGCAACTCTTCGTCATGAAGGGCGATCGCATCGTGAACATCCTGTCCGAACCGATGTATTTTTATTCCGACACGGCTGGGGAGTGGCACGAGGACGGCACCCGTTCGCACACCGTTACCGAGGGCAAGAATATTCTCAAGGTGCTCGACACGCGAACCGACGGGTATGCGGATCTCCAGATTGCCGGCGTGGGCTCGGGTTGGAAAAAGACCTTTGTCTGGTCGGCGGCGCGGGAGCGCTACGTGCCGAAAAGCGGAAAGGAGTGAAGGGGTTGCCCGGCTTCAAGCCTTGCCCGCCCGGCGCAGGGCGAAGCGTTGGAGCAGACAGCCCACGATGATGCAGGCCAGGCCGAGGAATGTTCCGGGCTGGAGGGCCTCGCCCAGGAATCGGTTGATGAAGATCAGCGAGAGAAAGGGTGAGAAGTAGATCAGCGGTGCGATACGCCCTACCGAGGGAGCCAGGCGCAGGGCCTTGAGCCAGAAATAAAAGGCCACGGCCATTTCGACGACGCCCACATAAACGGCGGCCGCGAGGGCCGTGGCCGCCGGCCTGTCCGTTCCCCGGAAGATGCTCCCGAGCAGGGTCGGTTCGAGCGGTTCGACAATCCACATGAGCAGCAGGCAACAGGGCAGGGCGGCCAGGAAGTTGAGGGTCAGGGCCGCCAGGGGGTCCACCTTCAGGCGGGCGTTGCCGATCCAGTACAGGGCCCAGACGGCCGTGCTCAGGATAAGCACGGCCAGACCCGTGAAGTCGACCCCGCTCGACTCACCGCCCCCCTGACCCAGAACGATGACCACCACCCCGGCGTAACTGAGCGCCGCCGCCGCCCATTCCAGGGGCAGCACCCGGTGCCCCAACAGCGGCACGGACAGGAACATGAGCATCATGGCCCAGGTATAGTTGATGGGCTGGGCCACCTGGGCCGGGAGCAGGGCATACCCTGTGAACAGGGTGATGTAATAAAGGAATGGCGTCAGCAGCCCAAGGCCGAGGCTCCAGGCGAGCTCCCGCCGGGAAAAGGCCGCGACGGCCCCCAGCCTGCCGGTACAGGTGCAGAGCAGCGCTAGGCAGACGGCCGCGGTGCAGACCGAAACGGCCAACAATTGCAAGGGAGTGAAAACCGCCAGGGCCAGCTTAAAGGCTGCGGCCACGGTGGACCAGAGCAATACGGTGCCGCCGGCGTACAGATAGGCTTTCATTTCAGCGGAAGGCATGGGGGGCTCCCGGGTTCAGGGGCGGAATAACCCTCTGGGCAATCCGGCGGGAACAAGCGTATAAAAAACGGGCGGGGCGATCAAGAAAAGCCGCACGACGGCCTTCCGAGCCCGTGGACGCAAGCGACCGGAGAAACGCCATGTGCGGCTTTTTTCGCGGCATTGACGGCGATCTTTTCCAAGGTCGGCGTCAATGCCGTGGATTAGAATCTGGCCACGGCCATCCGGGTGACCTGCATCCTGGTTCTGACCTGGGGTGTCGTTCTGGCGACGGGAGCGGCCAGGGGCATCCGCGACATCAGCTGGCACACCTTTCTGTTTCTGGTGCTTTCGGCCGTGGCCGCGGGGCTTTCCTGGCTCTTCTATTTCAAGGCCCTTCAGATTGGCGACGTTTCCCGGGTCGCGCCCATCGACAAGCTCAGCGTGGCGATCACCATCCTGTTGGCGGTGATATTCCTGAACGAGCCGGTCGGTCTGAAGGTCGTCTGCGGCGCTGCGCTGATCATGCTTGGTTCGTTGCTTCTCCTGCTCTGAAGGCAGGGGAGCAAAACGCCGCGGGCGGTCCCTTTTCAGGAACCGCCCGCAGTGGTGAATACGTGTGGCAAAGGGCTAAAAATTACCTTCGGCGTCGATGCCGACCAGGCACAGGCCGGCTTTGTCCGCAAGGGCGACGGCCGCCTCGCGGTCGAAGAAGAGGGCTTTGTCGGCTTCAAAAGCCAGACAGGCGTAATTGTGCTTGATCAGCAATTCCACCGTGGCCGTGCCGATGGACGGCTTGTCCAGGCGCTCGTCCTGGCCGGGTTTGAGGGCCTTTACGGCGGTGCAGCCGGGCCCGCCCAGCACGCCGCCGCGCTCAAGGGCCGCGTCGGTGCCTTCCAGGGCTTCCACGGCCGCCACGACACCGCTGCGTACCACGACGCATTGGCCGATGTCCAAAGCGCCTACGGTGCGGGCGACCTTCAGGCCGAAGCGGATGTCCGCCGCCTCATCCGCGGTCGGGGCGCGGCGGGTCAGAACGCCGGAAGCGCCGCCCAGGTTGCCGGCGAGGCTGTCCGGCGGGATAACCGTGAAACCTTCCTTGGTCAGTTCCTCGGTGATCACCCGCAAAATGGCGTCGTCGCCTTTGGACTGTTGCATGAGCTTAAGCAGCAGCCCGGCGGCCCGCAGGTCCGGGGTGAAGTTCATGGCCTTGGGTTTGTCCACGGCCCCGGCCATGCAAACGTCCTGCACCTTGTTCTTTTTGAAAAAGTCGATCAACGCGCCGAACTTGCCCACATTGAGCATGATAAAGGCGTCGCAGGCCGACTCCAGGGCCGCATCGGCGTTATGCTCGATACCGCAGACGACCACGCGGTAGCCTTGTTGCGCCGCGCCTTCGGCCACCAGAAAAGGGAACCGGCCGGAACCGGCGATGATGCCCAGGGTTTTCACGATCAACTGTCCTCGCGGGCCGAGCGTTCGGCATTGAGCACGCCGCGTTGGCTGCTCCGCACAAACGCGATGATTTCCAACACTTCAGGCACATCGGTGAACTCGTGTTCGGCCTGGAGCAAGGCCTCCGCCCTGGGCATACCCGAAAGCCAGATCAGCCGGAAGGCCGAACGCACGGCGGTGACGGTGGAAGAGGTCAAGCCCATGCGGCGCAGGCCCACCACGTTCGGGCCGCGAATGTCCGCCCGGGGGCCGACGGCCAGCATGTAGGGGGGAAGATCCTGGGCGATGCCGGTCATGCCGCCCACAAACGAGTGTGCCCCGAGCCGGGTAAACTGGTGAACGGCCGAGAGGCCGCCGACAATGACGCCGTCGCCCACCTCGATGTGCCCTGCCAGGGTGGCCCCGTTGGACATGACGATGCCGTTGCCCAGGATGCAGTCGTGGGCGATATGCGCATAGGCCATGATCAGGTTTTTGTCGCCGATTTTGGTGATGCCGCCGCCGCCGGCCGTGCCTCGGTGCAGGGTGGCGAATTCGCGCACCACGTTGCCGGCACCCAGAACCAGGTGGGAAACCTCGCCGGCGAATTTGAGGTCCTGCGGATCGCCGCCGACCATGGCGTAGGAGTGGATGTGGCAGTCCGGCCCAAGCGTGGTGTAGCGTTTGATTGTGGCAAAGGCGTCGATACGGCAGTTCGCGCCGATCACGACATCTTCCTCAATTACGGCGCAGGGGCCGACGATGACGCCGTCGGCCAGTTCCGCCTTGGGTGAGACAAAGGCGGCAGGGTGTACCTGCGCGGCCATTTAGAAATCCTCCCGGCTGGTGATGGCGGCGGTCAATTCCGCCTCGGCCGCGAGGGCGCCGTCAACCGTGGCCGTGCCGCGCATTTTCCAGAGTTTCATTTTCTGGCGCACCAGCTCGCAGTGCAGATCCAGGCGGTCGCCGGGGCGCACGGGCCGGCGGAAGCGCACGTTTTCCATGCCCGTGAACACGAAAATGGATTTCGCCAATTCGTCCTTGTCCATTTGCGAAACCACCAGCAGGCCGCCGGCCTGGGCCAGGGATTCGATGATCAACACCCCCGGCATGACCGGCAGCTCGGGGAAGTGCCCCTGGAAGAACGGCTCGTTGAAGCTCACGCACTTGTAAGCGTCAAGGTACTTGCCGGGTACCATCCCGACGACCCGATCCACCATCAGGAAAGGATAGCGGTGGGGGAGCAGTTCGAGAATACGCCCGATATTGAAGGCGTGGGATTCCGGCGTGGTCGTCATGTCAAACCTCATACGTGCGGTTGTTGCGTCAGTCGGCCGGCAGAAGTTCCTTGAGCCGGGCGAGTTCTTTTTCCAATTCCTGTACACGGCGGAAGAGTTCCGGCAGCTTGGGCTGCAACACGGCGTTGCGCATGAAGGTACGCCCTTCCATGAACGGGGTGCCGCTGCCGGTGGTGCCGGCCGGGATGTCTTTGGGCACGCCCGCCTGTGGCCCGATAACAACATCATCGCCGATGTTCAGGTGGCCGGCGATGCCCACCTGGCCGGCCAAGGTCACCCGGTCACCCACTTTGGTGCTGCCGGCGATCCCCACCTGGGAGATGATCAGGCAGTTCTCGCCCACGGCGACGTTGTGGCCGAGTTGGACCAGATTGTCGATTTTGGTGTCTTTGCCGACGCTCGTGGCGCCCAGGGTGGCGCGGTCGATACAGGCGTTGGCGCCGAGATCCACCCCTGAGGCCAGGCTGACCGTGCCGATCTGGGGAATTTTCCGCATCTGCCCGCCCATCATGGCAAAGCCGAAGCCGTCGGCCCCGAGCACCGCTCCCGCGTTGATCGTGCAGGTGTCGCCGATCCCCACCCCGGCCATGAGCACGGCATGGGGGTACAGGGTGCAGTTGCGGCCGATCACGCAGTCTTCGCCCACATAAGCGCCGGGGAATATCCTGGTTCCGGCGCCGATGGAGGCGCGCGCGCCGATAAAGGCGTAGGGGTGCACCACCACCCCCTCGGCAAGCTCGGCCGAGGGCTCGACATGGGCCAGAGGGCTGACACCGCAGTCCAGACCCTGCCGGCGAACGAAGAATGTTCCGGCGGCGGCAAAATCCCGGTACGGGCTGTCGCTGATCAAGGCACGCTTGACCCGGCCGGCGTGCGCTTTGTCCACAATGACCGCGCAGGCTTTGGTTTCGTCCAGAAATTTCGCGTACTTGGGATTGGCTAGAAAAGAAACTTCCGTTTCGCCGGCCGCTTCAAGCGTGTTCAGGCCGGTGAATACGGTGTCTTCTCCCACCAGGGTCAGGCCGAGCTTCTCGGCGAGGAAGGAAAGCGTAAGCTCCATAGAGCGTGTCACTTTGCAATGAGGTTACGAAACCACAGCCGAAAGGCTTTCGGGCAAACCCGCCGGCGGGCGCTCGCCGGAGCGCGCGGACTTTTTCAAAATCCGCGCGCTCTTCTCAACGGAGACTATTTTTTGGCTTCGCGCCAGACGCGGTTGGCTTCACCGATCATGTCGCTGGTGACATTGAAGGAGTCGTCAAAGTAGGGCGCGCTCTGGCTGTCCAGGATGAGGTTGTAGCCGTTCTTTTTGGCGTAGTCGCGGGCGGCCTGGGTGATGGTCGCGTTGATCTGATCGCGTACTTCGGTTTCCGCCGTCTGAATTTTGCGCAGGTAAGCGCCGGCTTTGTCGGCGTAATTCTGCTGGGCTTTTTGCAACTCGGCGATTTGGGCTTCCGTCGCGTTCTTCAGGGAGGAGGAACGCTTCTCAAGGTCGGCGCGTTGCTTTTCCAGGTTGGCTTTTTCCGGGCTGAAGGCTTTATCCATGGCGGCTTTGGCTTCTTTCAGAACAACGCTTTTCTCGGCCACCTCCTCAAAGTTGAAGACGGCGATTTTCATTTCGGCGGCTTGAGCGGCAACGGCGAAACAGAGCAGAAAGCAGAACGCCGCGAGAATGGTCTTCTTGGACATGGATATCTCCTTGGGAGTGTTTTCCGTTGCAGGGGGCAGTGAGCGGGCCCGCGCGGGGCGCCGGGGCTCCGATACGCCCACATCACATAGCCTCATGCGCGGCGCAGGTCAAGGCGCGGGCGAAAGAGCGAGCGCGAGGCGAAGCTTGCGCCGGCGGAGAATCTTCGGCCGGCCCGCCCACTCACCGCTTCGGCACGGAGCCGACCTTGGCGAGGCTGTCGCGGTAGGCGAGGATGCCGTTCACCAACCCCTCGGCCTGATGCCGGCAGAACGCGGCATCGGCAATCTTGGCGGCATCGCCGGGGTTGGTGACGTAGCCGAATTCAACCAGCACGGCCGGCATTCGCGCCCCCACGAGCACATAAAAGGGGGCGGGGCGAACTCCGTTGTCGTAGAAGGAATAGCCGGCGCCTTTGACCTTGTTCATGATGCCCCGGCGCACGCTGTCGGCGAGGGCGCGGGACTCTTCAAGCTTGGCGCCGAGCATGAGGTCCGTGAGGATGAACTGCAGGTCGCTCACGTTCGCGGCGGAAACGCCGTTCTCACGCGCCGCCACCGCCGCCGCGTCCGCCGAACGGGCCTTGCTCAGGTAGTAGATTTCCAGCCCTTGGGTGGCGCTGTTGGCATTGGCGTTGTAATGCAGGGAAATGAACAGGTCGGCTTTGGACTCGTTGGCCATATGGGTACGGTCTTCCAGGCTGGGGTAGGTGTCGCCCGTGCGGGTATAGATGACCTTGATCCCCTTTTTTTCCAGCAGTCCGCCCACGGTCCTGGCCATGGTCATGGTCAGTTTCTTTTCCATCAGCTTGCCGTGCATCGTGCCCGGGTCTTTGCCGCCGTGCCCCGGGTCGATGATGATCGTGTGCACCCCAAGGCCCAACTGTTCCATAACGTCGGAGGAAGGTTTCGCCCCGGCCCGAGGTGTTCGGCCGCCCCCGGCCCGGCCTCCCTGGCCGGAAGCCCCGGCGGTCTGCCGGGGGGGGGCTTTGTCCAGGCGATCCGCCAGGGCTTTGCCGTCCTTGGCGGCCTGGGAGGCCGGCCATTTTTTTTGTAATTCGCCCAGGGCCGCTTTGGCCTCTTCCACCCGGCCGGCCCGCCCGGCCAGCAGGGCGGCCTGGCGGGATTTTCTCTCGGGGGCCAGGGAGTGCTTGGGCCCGGCCTCGGCGGCACGATCGAAGCGTTTGGCGGCCTCGGCGGCATCGCCGGAGCTGAAGGAGCGGCCGGCGAGCTCTTCCCGGCTGCGGGCGTAATAAAACAGGGCTCGTATCCGGGTATCGCCGCTTGATTTGTCCGCCAGGGTTTTGAACCTGTTTTCCAGCTTGAGCCAGTTGTCGCGCAGGGCGGCTTTTTTGGCATCCTTACGCAGGGCGTCGAAGTCTTTGACCAACGCGGCGCAGGGGTCCGCCGCGGCCGCGCCGGCGTGCGAAGGGACGGCAAGAAGCGGGAGAAGAAAGAGCAGCAGCCCGATCAGGATACGTTGGACGCCAAAACCGCGCGGGGGAAGCTGTGACGCTTCCCCCATGCAGGTTGTCGGGGTGTGCCGACATGTGTGCGCTTGTGCGGTCACGTCTTAGAAAAACTGACCCATAGAGAACTCAAACCGGCCGGAGGACTTGTCGCCGCGGCGGTCTTCGTCAAAGGGAATGCCGTAGGAGAAGCGCAGGTCGCCCATGGGAGAGCGCCAGCGCAATTCCAGGCCGGCCGACCGTTTGATCTCGTCGCTCCAGTTCCAGTCATGGTCGGTGTCGATGTTGAAACCCATATCATAGAACGGCACCAGGTTCAGGCCGAATTCGTTGCTGATGCTCCAGATGTATTCAAAGTTGGCGAAGGCCATACGCGTGCCGCCGATACGGTCGTCGGAGACGGGATCGCGCGGGACGATGTCGCGGCTGGAATAGCCGCGCACCGAATCGATGCCGCCCATCCAGAAGCGCTCGAACACGGGCACCTCGTCCGAACCGTTGGTGAAAATGGCCGATCCCTTGACCCGCAAGTGCAGGACGTGGTTTTCCATCAACTGATAATACGTCTGGTGCTCGGCGCTCAGGGTGATGAAGTCGTCGTCGCCGCCGAGCACCCCGCCGCCGTATTCCACGCCGATCCGGTCGATATTACCGTCGGTCGGGCGTTCCCTGTTGGTGGTGTCGCGGGTGATCCGGGCCATGCCCACGCTGGAGAAGCGGGTGCCGTCGGCATACTTCTGGATGATCCAGGAGGCGTCGTCGTCAAGGTCGTACAGTTTGTACTGGTCAAGACGGTATCCCCAGCCCAGGGAGGTGTACTCGCCAAGGGGGTAAGCGAAGCGCACCGTACCGCCGGTGGTCTTTTTGCGGTAGTCGATGTAGTCGTCGCGCCAGTGGTAGACGTCGAAGCCGACGCTCAGGTTGGTGTCGTTCCAGCGCGGGTTGGTGAATGAGAATGTCAGGGCTTCGCGCCGGCCGGAGACACCGGCCTGCAGGGACACGTTGTAACCTTTGCCCCACAGGTTGCGTTCCATGATCGTGCCGGTCACGCCGAAGTTGGAGAAGGTCGAGTAGCCGACGCCGCCCATGAGCGCGCCGGTGGGGCGCTCTTTGACCTTGATCTTCAGGTCGACTTCGTCGGGCTTTTCCGTCGGCACCAGTTCGGCCTCGGCCACTTCAAAGTACCCGAGCTTGTTCAGTCGTTCGGTGCTGCGGCGCAGCTTCGAGCCTTCGAACGGCTCGGAGTCGGTCACCCGCATTTCGCGCAAGATCACGTTGTCGCGGGTTTTGTTGTTGCCTTCCACGGTCACGCGGCGCACGTACACCTTGTTGCCCTTGTTCACGGTGTAGACCACGTCCACCACCGGGCCGCCTTCATCGTGTTTTTGCGGGCGGGGGTTGACGTCGGCGAAGGCGTACCCGTAGTCGCCGTACATGTCGGTGAGTTTACGGGTGTCGTCCTGCATGGTGGAGAGGTTGAAGAACTCGCCGTCCTGGGCCATGTCGTCCAGCTTGGTGAGCTTGAGCAGTTCGGCCTCGGGCTCGATGAGATCACCGGCGAAGGTCACCTTGCCGAGCTTATAGCGGGGGCCTTCCTGGATGGGGAAGGTGACGGTGATGCCGTCTTCGTCGTAGTCGATCTTGGCCGCGCCCACGGTGATGTCCAGGAAGCCGTGGTTCAGGTAGAAGGAGGAAATGGCCGCGGCGTCGCGCTCGATGAGTTCTTCTTTCAGAACGCCGGAGCCGGTGATCCAGGAAATGATCCCGCGCTCGGAGAGCATCATTTCGCTCTTCACGTCGCTTTCGCTCATTTCCTTGGCGCCTTCGACGACCAGCTTCTTGATGTAGAGCTTTTTGCCCTCGTCAACGGAAACCACCAAGGCCGCGGAAGCGCCGCCCTGGCGCATATCCACCCGGGTGTCCACTTTGGCCAGGTAGTAGCCCTTGGTGCGGTATTGCTCGATGATTTTCTGCTTGTCTTCGGCCAGGAGTTTTTCGTTGAGCACGCCCCCGGCTTTGGTGCCCATGAGGTCGAGAACGTCGTCCTCATCCAGGGCGTCCGTACCTTCCACGACGATGTTCTCGATGCGCGGCTTTTCCACCACGGTGTACACCAGGTACACGCCATCGGAGCGGTTTTCCACGTCGACTTTCACGTCGCTGAACCAGCCGAGATCCCAGATGCGCTTGATTTCCTGGTCGATGGCCGCGGAATCGAGCTTGTCGCCTTTACGGGTGTTGATGCGCATAAGCACCACATCCGGATCCAGAACCTTGGTGCCGCGCACTTCCACTCCGGAGACGATGCCCCCGCCCCGGCGGGCGAATTCGCCGCTGATGCGTCCGGCCAGATCTTCGGCGGCCGGAACCAGGGTGCCGCCGACACGCTGCTCCACAAACATGGGCTTGGCCGAAGCACCGGAAACGGGCACCAGGCGCGAGTCGATGCTGATGGTGTCGCCCAATTCGCTGATGGCTCCGTAAACCGCGTGGGTCGCCCCGGCGGCCTTGGCCAGGGCGCGTACCCCGGCCAGATCCAGGCTCTGGATGTTACGCTGCTTGATCAGGCGATCCAAAGTCTCCGGCGAAACCACCTTCATCCCCCGGCTTTGCAGGCTCTTGGCCAGGGAAGCCGGGAAGTCGGCGGGCAGCCGGTCGAGCTCCTGCCCCGAGTTCATCTGGAACGGCAACACCGCGATCACCGGGGCCCGTTCTTCGCCCGCTTCGGCGGCGAAGGCGTGGCCGGCAAGGGCCGCACACAGGGCAAAGGCGAGGCAGACGGGGGCAAGGGCGCTCAGAAGGATCCGAAACCGGTCAGAGCGGTTGTTCATAGAGTTCTCCAGACTTGAGTTCAAGGCGCCGTTCCATGCGGGCGGCAAGTTCCGGGTTGTGGGTGACCACCACAAGGGCTGTTTTTTGCACGTCGTTCAATTCCAGCAAAAGATCGGCCACCTGCCGGCCGGTGTGCTCGTCCAGGTTGCCCGTGGGCTCGTCGGCCAGAAGCACCGCGGGGTTTTGCAGCACGGCGCGGGCGATTGCCACGCGTTGCCGCTCACCGCCGGAAAGCAGGGTGACGTTGTAATCGGCCCGGTGCAAGAGCCCCACGCGATCCAACATTCCCCGCGCCCGGTCAAGGGCCTCGGCCTTGGCGACCCCGGCGATAATCGCCGGCATGGCCGCATTTTCCACGGCATTGAAGTCCGGAAGCAGATGGTGGAACTGGAAGACAAAGCCCAGTTCCCTGTTGCGCAACACGGCCTTTTGCGTGGCCGACAGGCGCGCCAGATCCCGCCCGGCAAAAAATACTTTCCCGGCGGAAGGCGACGCCAGGGTACCCAAAATTTGCAGCAGAGTGGATTTCCCCGATCCGGACGAGCCCACCACGGCCAGCGTTTCGCTCTGGTTCACGGTGAGGTTGATATTGCGCAGCACCGTGATCCGCTCGGCCGGGCCGTCAAAGGTCCGCTCCACATTCACCAGACGGTATAACGGGAGATCGGGGGTGCCGGCAAGCGTTTTCAAGTCCTTTTCACGTATCTCGCCCATACCTACTCCCGGCGCATCGCTTCCACGGGCTCAAGGCGGGCGGCCGTGGAAGACGGGTACAGGGTGGCGAGAAAGCAGAGCAGCAGGGCGGCCGCGCAGGTGGCGAGCACATCAAAGGGTTGCAGGAGCACGGGCAGGTGGTCCATGGAGTATACGCCTTTAGGCAGCTCGATGAACTGGTAGCGTGAAAGCAGCCAACAGCCGAACAGCCCGAGCCCGAGCCCGAGCACTGTGCCGGCCAGGCCGATGACCGTGCCCTGGATCATGAAAATGCGGCGGATCATCCCGCTGTGCGCGCCCATGCTCATGAGCACGGCGATCTCCCGGGTTTTTTCCATGACCAGCATGACCAGGGAGGTGATGATCGAAAACGCCCCGACCAGCACAATCAGGGTGAGAATCACGGCCATGGCCGATTTTTCCAGCTTGAGGGCGGCGAAAAATCCCGCGTACATGCTCATCCAGGTGTCGGCGTAATACGGGGGACCGAGGCGGGCGGTGATCTCGTTCGCGACCACATCGGCTTTGTAGATGTCGGTGACGGCCGTTTCGATCCCTTCGGCCCAGCCGGGCGGCAGGCCCATCAGCTCGCGGGCGTGTCGCAGGGAGACGAAACAAAGGCCGGAATCATACTCGTGCAGGCCCAGGGAAAAGATGCCGACCACGCGAAACGGCTTGATCTTGGGGGTGAAGCCGGCTGCGCTGCGCTCGCCCGTGGGCATGAGCACGTTGACCCGCGAGCCCAGGTCCAAACCCATGGCGGAGGCCAGATACGAACCAACCACGATGCCGGGCAGCCCTTCGGAATCGTTCAGATCCTCCAGAGAGCCCCGCTCGATTTTTTTGAGCACGGCCAACACGTCGACGGCGCTGTCCACATCGATGCCGCGCAGGACGCTGCCCTTGCTGCCGCTCGAGTTGGAGAGCATGATTCCCGTCTGCACGTAGGGCGTGGCCGCCGTAACCCCGGGCACGGAGCGCACGGCGCCCAGAATCTCCGGGGTATCCATGGTGTTCCGGCCCACGCTTTTGACCACGACGTGGGAGGCCACGCCCAGGATTTTTTCGCGCAGGTCCGTGGTGAACCCGGTCATAACCGCCATGATGATGATCAGGGCGCCCACGCCGATGGTCACGCCGACCACCGAAAGGATCGCGGTGATGGAGATGAAGGCCCGGCCCCGGAAGGCCAGAAGATAACGCAGGGCGATGAGGGTTTCAAAGCGCATGAAACAGAGGGCCTCAGTTTTCCGGCTTGAGAAGCGGGAAGAGGATCACCTCGCGAATGGAGGGCGAGTCCGTCAGCAACATCACCAGCCGGTCGATGCCCACGCCCTGACCCGCGGCCGGGGGCCTACCGTATTCCAGGGCGCGCAGGTAGTCTTCGTCCATGCTGTGGGCCTCGTCGTCGCCGGCGGCCTTTTCGGCCACCTGCTCCTCAAAGCGCATCCGCTGGTCCACGGGGTCGTTCAGCTCCGAGAAGGCGTTGGCCAACTCGCGCCCGGTGACGAACAGCTCGTACCGGTCCGTGACGTTGGGGTTTTGCTCGTTCCGGCGCGACAGGGGCGAGATATCCGTAGGGTAATGATAGATGAACGTGGGTTGGATAAGCTTGGGCTCCACGTCCAGGTCGAACAGCTTGGCCTGGAGCTTGGCGGTTTTCTCTCCTTCCACGACTTTTTCGCCACGCTGGCGGATGTAGTGGCGCATGGCCTCGTAATCCCAGTAGAATTTCGGCGAGTGCCCGCCGATGACTTCCAGGGATTCAAAGAAGGGCAGACGCCGCCAAGTGCCGGGGGTAAGGTCGATCTCCTGCTCCTGGTAGACGATTTTGGTTGAGCCGCAGACTTTCTGGGCGATGTGCCCGAACAGATGCTCGGTCAGATCCATCAGATCTTCAAACGTGGCATAGGCCCAGTAAAATTCACACATGGTGAACTCCGGGTTGTGCCGGGTGGAGATGCCCTCGTTGCGGAAGTTCCGGTTGATCTCAAAGACCTTTTCAAACCCACCCACCAGCAGGCGCTTCAGATACAACTCCGGGGCGATGCGCATGTAAAGCTTCATGTCCAGAGCGTTGTGGTGGGTGGAAAACGGCCGGGCCGTCGCCCCGCCGGGGATGGGCTGCATCATCGGCGTTTCCACTTCCAGAAAGCCCCGGTCTTCCATGAAGCGGCGGAACTCGCGCACAATGGCGATGCGCTTGTGGAAGATCTCGCGGGTGCGCGGGGTGACGATCAGGTCCACATACCGTTGCCGGTAGCGGATTTCCATCTCTTTCAGGCCGTGATATTTTTCCGGCAGAGGCCGGATGGACTTGGAAAGCAGGGTGATGGCGGAACATTCCACCGTCAACTCGTCCGTTTTGGTGCGGAAGAGCTTGCCCGTGACCCCGACCAGATCGCCGGTATCGAATTTTTTGAACAGGGTATAGGCGTCTTCGCCCAGGATTTCTTTGGCCGCGTAGCATTGGATGCGGCCGCCGGTGTCCATCAGGTGAAAAAAGGCCACTTTGCCGAACGAGCGCAAGGAAACGATCCGCCCGGCCAGGGTGAAGGAGCCGGCGGATTCCAGAGCCTCGGCGGCCACGCCTTCATAATCGGCCATGAGGTCGGCGGCGCCGTCCAGTTTAACGAAGCCGTTGGCGAAGAGGTTGACGCCCGCGTCCATGAGTTCGCAGGATTTCACCACCCGGTTTTTGACCACCTCATTCAGCTCATCCTTGGCGGCCAAGCTTTCGAGCATGGGCATGAACCAGCCGACCTTGGTCGACTTGGTGGGCAGCTTGATCCCCCCTTTCTTTTTGGGGGTTCCGGGTTGGTCTGGGAAATCGGCTGAAGAGGTCAACGTCTTGCTCCAAGGCCGGCGTCGGAATTCTCGGCGCCGGGTGCTTTATGAGCCGGGAAGCCCGGCATACGGTGAACAGCTGTGCGTATGCCAAATAGGGCGCGAGTTCAAGACTCCCCGTTCGCCGCCGGCCGCGGGAACGCGGCGGCGGCGAACCGGGAGGCAGCCCGGGACGGG
>JAVBQP010000029.1:0-7956 GCA_031548905.1 Desulfovibrio sp.
GCGTTCGGCCGGGGTTAGAGGCCGAAGGTATGCGCCCAGGGCGAAGATTCCGGCGGAAACGGCCAGCCCCGGCCAGACCGGATCCAATTCGAAGATGCCGCCGGGGAAGAGGGTCTGGCCCACATACCAGCCGACCACCACGATCAGGCTGCCCAGCATACTCCAGGCTCCGGTGGCGGCGTTGCCGCGTTTCCAGAGCAGGGCGGCCATTGTGGGAATGAACAGGCCGGCCGAATTGACGGTAAAGGCAATGTACAGCACGTCGATGACGTCTCGTCGGGCGATGGCCAGGTAAGCCGCGAGCACGCCCACCAGGATCGAGGCGACCGCTCCGAGCAAAACCAGGGAGCGCGGCGAGGCCTTGGGGTTGAGAAAGCGCCGGTACAGATCCTCGGTGATGTTGGCGGAAGCCACCAACAGGCAGGCCGAGCCCGTGGACATGATTGCCGCGAACAGACCGATAAGAATCAATCCCTTAAGTCCGTCCGGAATCACTTGGGCGATCAGGGCGCTGACCACCGAGCCGCCCTCGGAGGGCGATACATTCAGGGCGTTGGCGGCCATGCCGGTGATCACCGTGCCCACGGCGATGGCCAGAACCATGGCCGCCGCCATATAGGTGCCGAGGCGGGCCGTGCGTTCGGACTTGGCCGCGAAGCAACGCACATAACCGTCCATGCTCGTGTAAAAGGTCAGGATGATCGTCACCGTCAGGCCCAGAATCTTGCCCCAGCCCCAGGCGCCGAAATCAAAGAAGCTCTCGGGCACCCCCTCCGCAAGGGCGGAAAAGCCCCCTACGGCGTGAACGGCCACGGGTACGAGAATGCCGACCAGGGTGACGAGAATGGCGACGGCCTGGAAGACGCCGGTCAGGGTCACGGCCACAAAGCCGCCGATGGCCGTGTAGATGATCATCCCGGCTGCGGAGACCCACACGGCCGTGACCGGATCCAGACCGAGAAAGGTGGTCATGATCAGGCCCATAGCCAGAAATTGTCCGGCCGTATAGGCCACATACGCCAGAAAGGTGGTGACCCCGGCAATACACCGGGCTGCCGGGCCGTAGCGTTTTTCGATGATCTCCGGGTAGGTCAGGCATTGGAACTTGCTGCCGATGCGCTGGATCAACCCGGTGGACGTGAGCGCGAAAATCACGCAACCCACGGCCATAGAGCCGCAGTACCAGATGGCCGAGACGCCGATGGAGTAGGCTTTGTCCACACTGCCCACCACGGTGGCCCCGCCGATCCAGGAGGCCATCCACAGGCAGCCGATGGCGAAGACGCCGGATCGCCGGCCGCCCACGAAGTAGTCTTCAGGGGATTTCTGCCGCCGCATGGCCACGATCCCCATGACAAGCATGGCGGCGAGGTAGAGGAAGATGATCACGGTGTCGAAGGTTCCGAGCTGCGCCGTCATGGGCCCTCCTGTTGGAACGATGGGCGGTCATGAGAAAGGGGAGCGCCGGGTGGGGCGCTCCCCCGGAAGCGTCAGACCGTGACGCGCCCGGCCTTGATGGCCTGGTTGCGCCGCATGATCAGCCAGCAGAAGAACGAGCCGACCACGCACATGCCGATCAGGAACAGAAAGATGTAGTGGTGCCCGGCGTCGCCGTACGTATCCAGCCAGTTGCCGAACAGGGTGTTGATAAAGCCGTCCGGGCTGTAGCCCATGATCGAGATGATCCCCACGGCCGTACCCATGAGGTAGCGCGGGATATGGGCCTCTTCCACGGTGGCGAACATGATGTTGTAGCCCGCGAAGTTGACCACGGCCACCAGCAGGGACAACGCGATGGACAGGGCGGCCGCGCTCTCGTCCATGGGCAGCAGGAAGAAAGAGCCGAGCAGGATGATCATCAGGATGTTCGAACCGATGATCACTTTGCAGGGCGAGCCGATGCGGTCGGCGAGAATGCCGCCGACCGGGCCGCCGAGGAATCGCGCGCCCTTGGTCCGCATGATCCCGAGAATGGCCCCGCCGGTGGCCGAGATTTTCAGCACCTGGGTCATGTAGGGGGTCAGGTAGCTTTGGCCGGTATAGGCTCCGTAACAGCACATGACCACGATGGACACGCACCAGACCCAGGGGTTGGTGACGGTCTTCCAGACGTCCTTCAAACGGAATTTCTCACACTCGTCTTCTTTGCCGTCGGTCAGGCAGGATTCCCGAAAGAACAGGCCGGTCAGGGCGGCGGCCAGGAAACAGAAGGCCGCCTGAACCCAGACCGCATACTTCAGGCTGTCCAGGGGCACCTGGCTCAGACCGTAAGCCACGGTAGCCGCGCCCAGAATCACGGCCGCGAAAGCGCCTTCGCCGGAGTTGTACCAGCCGTACATCTTGCCCTGTTCCTCGGACGTGCCGAGCATACGCACGGCCTTGATCATTCCGGACCAGTAAGCGAAGCCGACGGTAAAGGCCAGCAGAAACCAGATGATCCGGCCGGTTTCGTATGTCGGATCAAAGGAATACCAGATGTTCAACAGGCCGGTCCCGACCAGGGAGAGCATGATGATTTTTTTGGGAGAGAATCTGTCGGCGATATAACCGCCGGGAATGTAGAGCAACGTGCAGCCGATCATATGGAAGGTCAAAAGCCAGCCGGCGCTCTCGTTGGCGCCTTCCGGCAGGCCGAGGCCGGCCACCCAGGCGTCGTAAAAAATATACTTGATGTACGGCAGCGTGTAGGAAGCCGCCGCACCCATGGAAAGGGCAAAAAGGGCGATGTACCTGACGACGTTCTTGTTCATGGTCTCTCTCCGCTTGGGTGAAAAATCGGGATGATTCCGTCCGCACAACAACAACCGCCGCCGGAAAGCTTCCGGCGGCGGCATGGTTTCAGTTCTCGGCGAGCACGATCAGGGCGTCGGCGGCGCAGACTCCCCGACCTTCGGGATAAACAAAGAGGGGGTTGATATCGAGTTCCAGCAACTCGTCCTTCCGGGCGGCGGCAAAAGCGCCGACGGCCGCCACGGTCCCGGCCAGGGCGCGCACGTCCAGGCGCGGCCTGCCGCGATAGCCGGTGAAGAGAGGCGCGGCTTTGAGGCCCAGAATCATTTCCAGGGCCTCCTCCTCGCTCAGGGGGGCGGGGTAGAGGGCGGTATCCTTGAAGACTTCCACAAAGATACCGCCAAGGCCGACCAGCACCTGCGGGCCGAACTGGGGGTCCACGTTCACGCCGATGATCGTTTCCAGCCCCGGCTCGAGCATTTCCTGAATGAACACCCCTTCGAGCCTGGCCCTTGGATTGTAAACGGCGCAGGCGGCCATGACCTCGTCGAAGGCCTTTTCGACCGCTTCCGGCGAATCCAGGCGCAGACGCACCCCGCCGGCGTCGGTTTTATGCAGGATGTCCGGGGAGACGATTTTCAGGGCCACGGCGCATTTCTTTTGGGTCATGACGTCCTTGGCGAGGCGGGCGGCTCCCTCGGCCGTGGCCGCCAAGCCGCCGGCGGGCACGGCGATGCCGGCTTCCTTGAGGGCCTTCATGCTTTCCACCTCGGTCAGGGCGCGGCGGGGGCGGGTGTCCCCCACGGCTTTGCCGGCCGAGGCGGGCATGGCCAGGGAGAGGGTGCGCGCGGCCGAACCGCCACGCACGTAACCGGCGATATGCTTGAGCACCTCAAAGCCGTAGACCGGGGGCGGCAGAATGGGCACGCCGAGGGCGTTGAGCTTGTCCAGATACTCGGGGTTGCGGGAGTTTTCCGCGAAGGGCAGCATGGCCACGGGCTTTTTGACGCCCGGCCCGTTGAGCACCTGTTCGATGCCTTTGGCCATATAATGGATGCAGGGGTCGCTGATTTCCAGCAGCAGGGTGTACCCGATCAGCACCATACCCACGTTGGGGTCGTCCATGACCGTGCGCAGGGCGGCGGCGTACAGGTCCGCGTCGTAGGAAAGCGAGGCGGTCATGTCCAGCGGGTTGTTGGGAGTGGCGTAAGGGGGCAGCATCTCCCGCAGCCTGGCCAGGGTTTCCGGGGTGAAGTCCGGGAACTCGATCCCGGCCCGGTCGCCGATGTCGGCGCAAATACCCGTTTCCCCGCCGGAAAGGTTCATGGAGGCCACGGTGGGCAACGTGGGCAGTTCCGGCCAGGTGGCCAGGGTCAGGGAAGTCGAGAGCAGTTCCTGGAAGTCGTTGACCCGGATCACCCCGAACTTCCTGAACACCGCGTCAAAGGTCGCGTCCGCGCCGGAGAGGCTCCCGGTGTGTGAGGCCGCCGTGCGGCTGCCCTTGGCCGAGCGGCCGACCTTGAAGATCACCACCGGCTTGCGGATCCGCGCGGCTTTTTCCAGGGCCGCCGTGAACTTGGCGGGCTGCGAAACCCCTTCCAGGAACATGGCCACGACCTTGGTGGCCGGATCCTCGACCATAAACTCCAGGTAGTCCTCCATGCCGACCACGGTGCAGTTGCCGGCCGAGACCGCGTAGGACATGCGCATGTTCGGCGTGTCCAAGGCCGAAAGACAAATCTGCCCGCTCTGGGAAATCAGGCCCACGGCCCCGCGCCGGTCGCGTTTTTCGCTGATGAAGGCGAAGCTGTGCACCTCGTCGGTAAAGTTGACGAAGCCGCCGCAGTTGGGGCCCATCAGGGCCAGATCCAGTTCGGCGCACAAGGTTTTCAACTCGGCCTCGTCCCGCCGGCCTTCTTCGGTGCCGGTTTCGCCGTAGCCGCTGGCGTAGAGCACGATTCCGGCCGCGCCCTTGGCCTTGGCGGCCCGGAGCAGGTCGGGAACGGTCTTCTTGGGAGTGCAGATGATCACCTGGTCCACGGGCTCGGGCAGGGAGGCCAGATCCGGGTAACAGGGGCGATCGAACACTTTGTCCCGCTTGGGGTTGATGAAAAAGACCCGGGAGGGATCCATGAGGGATACGGCATTGCGGCAGGTGTCGCCGCCGAAGCCTTCTTTCTCGCTCGCGCCGACAATGGCGATACTCCTGGGGCGCAGCAGTTTTTCAAGATTCATGCGGGGTTCTCCATACAATGAGGGCTCCGGAGAGGCCGGAGCCCCATTTGCTCAGGCGACCGCCGTGCGGCCGAGTTCCAGGCAAACGGCGTTTTTTGGGAAGACCTTGCCTTTCTTAGCGAAAAAGGCGTCCACCTTGGCCGCGAAATCGCCGAAATCCAGCAGGCCGGAGGCCGTGACGCCCGCCGCGAGCATGACCAGGTTCAGGCCCTTGGGGTTTTCGGCCCGCCGGGCCAGTTCAACGGCCGGGACGATATGCACCTGGATGTCGTCCCGGTAGGCGTACCCGTCGGGCATGAGCGAGCCGTTGACGATCATGATCCCGCCGGGACGCACCAGGGGCTGATAGCGATCCACGGAGGCCGGGTTCATGGCGATGAGCAGGTCCATGTTGCGGATGAACGGGGTGCCGATGCGCCCGTCCGCGATGCGCACCGCGCAGCCGGCCGTGCCGCCGCGCATTTCCGAGCCGTAGGAGGGGATCCAGGTGACTTCTTTGCCCAGATCCATGGCCGCGTTGGCCAGGATCAGGCCGGCGGAGAGCACGCCCTGGCCGCCGAAGCCGGAACAGATGATGTCCGCCATTATTGCGCCTCCTTCTTGTCGGCCGCGCCGCCCCGGAATTCGCCCAGCTCGAAGACCGGGAGCATTTCGGTTTTGATCCGTTCCAGGGATTGCGCAGGGGTCAGGCCCCAGTTGGTGGGGCAGGGAGAGAGAATTTCCACGAAGGAATAGCCCAGGCCGTTTTTCTGGTTTTCCAGGGCCGTCTTGATGTACTTTTTGGCCCGGTTGATGTGGGCCGGGGTATGCAGGGCGCCCCGGGCCAGATACTTCACCGTGTCGAAGGTGCCGAGCAGGTTGATGATGTTGGCCGGGTTGCCGGTCAGGCGCGGGTCGCGGCCCTTGACCGAGGTGGTGGTCTTCTGCCCGGGTAGGGTGGTGGGGGCCATCTGGCCGCCGGTCATGCCGAACACCCCGTTGTTCACGAAGATCACCGTGATGTTCTCGCCCCGGAAGGCGGTGTGGATGGTCTCGGACATGCCGATGGCCAGACAGTCGCCGTCGCCCTGGTAGGTGAACACGGTGTTCTCGGGCCGGACGCGCTTGACGCCCGTGGCCACTGCCGGGGCCCGGCCGTGCGGGGCCTGAATCCAGTCCACGCCGAAGGTATCCACCTGCAAACAGGCGCAGCCCACGGCCACGACGCCCACGGTTTCTTCGGCCAGATTGAGTTCTTCCAGGGATTCGGCGAGCAGGCGGTTGATGATCCCGTGCCCGCAACCGGGGCAGAACTTGTTGTCCGCAACCAGAAGCGGCGACTTGGTCCGCACGATGGGAGTCTTCTTTTTTGTTTCGGTCATGATCCGCTCCTATGCCCGGGAAGCCGGAAGAAAAGGTGTACCCTTGCCGGCCGCGACATCCTTGGCCTTGGCGAGGACTTCGTCCGGGAAGGGCAGCTTGTCGCCGGGCAGCATGGCGTGGATGGGCGCGCGCATCCGCGAGGCCAGGGCAACGTCCTCCGGCATCTGGCCCAGGCTGCTCAGCTCCAGCGTCAGGAAAGCCTTGGGGGAAAGATTTTCAAAGGCCGCCGTCGGGAACGGCCAGAGGCTGACGGGCCGGAGCAGGCCGATCTTGAAGCCTTCCTTGCGGCCCAGGAGCACGGCCTCGTGGCAGACCCGCGAGGAAATGCCGTAGGCCACGAGCACGACCTCGGCGTCCTCGCAGTGAACGCACTCGCAGCGTTGCTCCTCGGCTGCGATTTTGTCATACTTCCCCTTGATATAGGCCGGGTAATCGTTGATGTAGTACATCGTCGAGGTCACCCGACGAAACGGGCCGCCGCGCTTGCCTTTGACCGACCACTCGAAGGCGTCCGGGTCGTGATCGCGCATGGGGGGCAGGCTGACCGGCTCCATCATCTGGCCCAGGGAGGCGTCGGTGAGGATGATCACCGGGTTTTTGTGCTTCTCGGCCAGGTCGAAAGCGATCTGCACGAGATCCACTGTCTCCTGCAACGAGGAGGGCGCGAGCACCATGCAGCGGTAGTCGCCGTGGCCGCCGTTCTTGACGGCCTGGAAGTAGTCGCTCTGCCCCTGGTAGATGTCGCCCAGGCCCGAGCCGTAGCGCTGCACGTCCACGATGACGCAGGGTAACTCGGCCGAGGTGATGTAAGAGATGCCCTCCTGCTTCAGGGAGAAGCCGGGGCCGGACGAACTGGCCAGGACGCGGAAGCCGGCGGCCGCCGCGCCGTAAGCCATACAGATGGCGGCGAGTTCCGATTCCGACTGCACGAATTTGCCGCCGGCGGCCGCCATGCGGTGGGACATGTATTCCACCACCTCGCTCTGGGGCGTGATCGGGTAGCCGGCGAAAAAGCGGGCTCCGGCCCGGATGGCGGCTTCGGCCAAGGCTTCATTGCCTTTCATGAATTCTCTGGCCATCATTCACCCCCCGGCAGTTCAAACACGTAGTCCGGACACACGATGAAACAGGTGCCGCAGGCGATGCATTTGTCCTCGTGGACGGCCGTGGCCTGGTATCCTTTTTCGTTGGTGTGGTCGGACGTATACAGAGCCTGCTTGGGGCACGCTTCGATACAGTAGCGGCACGCCTTGCAGCTTTCCTTATGGACGACGAGTACGGGCATGACTGCTCCTTTGTCGGGTATGGCAAGGCCCGACCCGCCGGAGCGGATCGGGCCTCTGCGATCAGGATATTTCGGGGGCGTCCTGAACGGTCGGCGTGAACAACTCCAGGGCCACGGGGCGCTGGTAGGCGTTGCGCTTCTTGGCCTCTTCAAACACCTTACGGGTATTTTTGCGGCAGATGTGCTCCAGATCCTTGACCGTTGCTTCGGTGGTGGCCGGGATATGGCCGTAGATGATCGCGTCGTAGTAGCGGATGGCGCCCATGTTGGCGATGAAGTCCGGCACCACGGCCACGCCGCGCTCGGCCAGAATCTTGTCCCCCTCGGCGGAAACCGGGATGTTC
>JAVBQP010000054.1:0-12869 GCA_031548905.1 Desulfovibrio sp.
CCCGGCGCTTTCTTTATGGCGTCGGAGAGGGGAGGCGGCCTCAGCAGTCCGAGTGCCCCGGCTTGAAGGCAATCTGCGGGCAGTTCGTGCAGACATCGCTGCCGGGGAACGGATCCCCGGCCGGGAACAATGCGGCCCCGCCGGTTTGGGCAATGCGCCGGCACAGGCGATTGACCAGGGGCTCGAGGTGTTCCGCCGGAATGAATACGTTGATTTCACCGCGCTCGGCCTTGCCCGCGTTGAAGTTTCCGGAGCAGGCCGGGCACATGTTGAAGGTCTTTTCTTGCGAACAGAATACCGAGCCGCCGCACGAGGCCGAGGTTCCGGTCAGGAGGGGGCGCAGGGTTTCGGTATCCGTGGCCGCCATGTAATCCACGGAAAGTTGGTAGGCCTGGATGACGTCGCAGTAAAAGTGGACCACATGCGGCGCGACCCGTGCTCCGCCGAGGGGGCCGACGGCTACGGCCTTCAATTCGTCCAGGGGCAGGCGCGGCTTGGCCCGGAGAAAACGCTCGGTCTGGGCGGGGTCGGTACAGTAGGCGGTCAGGGATTTGATCTGCTTCTCGTCGATATCCCGCCAGCCGAAGCTCAAGCGGCCGCCGAGGCAGTCCAGGTCGCCTTTTTCCCCGAGCACGGTTTTGCCCTGCATACGGGCCGCTATTTCCCACTGGCAGAAGGTGGTGGGCTTGAGCGGCCGGGTGTGCGGGGTCGTTTCTCTGAATCGCCGGACTTCTTCGTCCGTGAACAGCCAGGTGACGGCAATGGGATGGTGGTACAGGCGCAGCTCCCGCATCAGCACCTCTTCCATCCCGTGAAACCCGAGAGACATGGGGAGTACCTCCTTCGGCAATAATTCCCGCGATTATACGGCAATCAATACACCTTGCCAATGCGCCGGCCGTGTTTCATCCGCCGGGGCCGAACGATGAAAAACCTTGCCGGGCGAAGAAATCCGGCCGGGTTGACAGGTTCGGCGTAATCATTCACCCTAGAGCCTCGTTTATGGTCCCCCTTGCTGAGGGGAGCCTCGGCGTAAGGCGGCCCCAGCTTCCGACGCCGCAACAGCAACCAAGGAGGGCGTTTGCGATTCCTTCTTCGTAAAGCCGTGCCGGCGGGCCTCATCGCGGCCCTGGTCCTCACGGCGACCCCGGTTTGGGCAAATTCCACGGGTTCCGTGGTGCCGGAGTCCGCGCGGGAGCGGACCGTCAAACCCGAACCCCTGGCATTTCTGGAAAAAGAGTTCACCAATTTCGGCCGTGCCTCCTGGTATGGAAAGTCCTCGCACGGCAAGCCTACCGCCAGCGGCAGAATCTACGACCGCGAAACCTTCACCGCCGCCCACCCGACTTTGCCTTTCGGCACGGTATTGCGCGTTTACAACCTGACAAACAAGCGCCAGGTCATCGTCACCATCACGGATCGCGGGCCTTTTTCCCGCGCCCGGGTGCTGGATCTTTCGCAGCGGGCGGCCAAAAACCTGAACATGACCCGCGCGGGAGTGGCTTCCGTGATCATGGAAGTGGTGGCGGCCCCCGACGGCCGGCCGCTGAACGAGAAAAACGGTTTTTACCTGCGCCTGGAGCGTACCCAAAACGCAGCCGACGCCCACCGGGCAAGCGCCGCGCACAAGGCCCGCCTCAACCGCGACATTCGAGTGTTGATCCAGTCCGGCGGCCCGCGCAAAGAATTTGATGTCTGCATCGGCCCCTTCGCGGATTTCGCCTCGGCTGAAAAGACCCTGGCCGCAATCGAACCCACTGTGAAGGTCAAGGACATCGTCGAAGGCCCGACCCTCGGCGCGGACGTGCCCCTGCGCACGCCGCCGGCCAAAATGGCCGTTGCCCCGGACGGGCGGCCCAGGAAGATCCTTTCCGAAAAATAGCCGGCCTCACGACAAAAAAGGCGGGAGCGTGACGCCCCGCCTTTTTTGTGTGCCGCGACCGCGGCCGAACTGAAACGGCTTGTGCCTGGGCGGCGCTACATCACGCCCAGGGCGATCATGTTGTCGGCCACCTTGCGGAAGCCGGCGATGTTGCCGCCCATCACCAGGTTGCCGGGCTGTTTGAAGTCCAGGGCGGTTTCGTGGGCGGCGGTGAAGATGCCGCGCATGATGTTTTTCAGCTTGCCGTCCACTTCCTCGAAGGTCCACTGCTGCATACTCGCGTTCTGGGCCATCTCCAACTGGCTGGTGGCCACGCCGCCGGCGTTGGCGCACTTGGCCGGTCCAAAGGCCGTGCCGGACTCCAGAAACACTTTGACCGCCTCCAGGGTGGAGGGCATGTTGGCACCTTCGCACACGCCGATGCAGCCGTTCTTGACCAGTTCGCGGGCGTCGGCTTCGTTCAGTTCGTTCTGGGTGGCGCAGGGGAAGGCCACATGGCAGGGGACGCTCCAGACCAGGTTGCGGCCGGCCGGGTAGGAGGAAACGGCCGTGTATTCGGCCGAGGGGCAGAGTTCCTTGTAGCGCTCAAGGGAGGCGCGCTCCGTTTCCTTGACCTGTTTGAGCAGGGCCAGGTCGATACCCGCGTCGTGGCGGATCATCCCGCGCGAGTCGCAGACGGTCACGGGTTTGGCCCCGAGCTGGTACAGTTTCTCGATCAGGTAAATGGCCACGTTGCCCGCGCCGGAAACCGCGCAGGTTTTGCCTTCCAGCCCGGCGCCTCTGGCGGCGAGCATGTGCTCGGCAAAGTAGGCCGCGCCGTAGCCGGTGGCTTCCTTGCGGGCGAGCGAACCGCCGTAGGGAATACCCTTGCCGGTGAGCACGCCGTCGTGGGAGCGGGTCAGGCGCTTATACTGGCCGTACATGAAACCGATTTCCCGCGCGCCCACGCCGATATCGCCGGCGGGCACATCGACGGTCGGGCCGACATGGCGGGTCAGTTCGGTCATGAAGGCTTGGCAGAAGCGCATGATCTCGTTGTCGGACTTGCCTTTGGGATCGAAATTCGCGCCGCCCTTGCCGCCGCCGAGGGCCAGGCCGGTCAGGGCGTTTTTGAAGATCTGCTCAAAGCCGAGAAATTTGATGATTCCGGCGTTGACGCTGGGGTGGAAGCGAATACCACCCTTGTAAGGCCCGCAGGCGGAATTGAACTGGATGCGGTAGCCCTTGTTCACCTGGACTTCACCCTTGTCGTCCACCCAGGCGACCCGGAACATGATCTGCCGCTCGGGCTCGACGATGCGCTCCAGAATCTTGTGCTTCAGGTACTTGGGGTGACTTTCCAGCAGAGGCGCCAGGGAGTGCAGCACCTCCTGCACGGCCTGATAAAACTCCGGTTGACCGGGGCTGGTGAGCTTGAGATCGTCAATGATGCGCGCCGTGTACGACATGATGCCTCCAAAGCCGAAAGCGTGACCAAACGTGAAAGAACGGCCGGGGGAGGCCGTCGAATTACTTGCCGCTGTTTGTCCACACAAAAGATACACAATGGGACGAACGAAAAACCAGATAGTATGATTTTTCGACTTTTGCAATAAAATCCAGGCCGTTTTTGCGGAATGGCTTCCTTTGCCCATATCCTGACGAACGTGGCCCTTTCGAGCGCCTGTGTGGGGATGAGCCGAGGCCGGGCGACTTGGGAACCGGCCCCCCCCCCTCGATACCTTCGAAGCTTACTCGAAAACCGGGAACGCCAGGCAGGGCAACGAGTCCTTCCAGAATGCCCCGAGACGGACGATTTACACAAAAACGCCCGTAACCCTGTAAAAGAGGTTTCGGGCGTTCTGGACGCGTTTACGTCGAAATCTGGTAGCCGGGGAGAGATTCGAACTCTCATGTTCGTAGAACGGCGCATTTTGAGTGCGCTGCGTATACCCTTTCGCCACCCGGCCACGCGAAACCGTTTTGTGCCACACCTTGACCCGAAGCGCAAGACCGGCTCTTAAAATCCTTCTTTCTACGGGGAACCCGGGCGAAGAACACGTCCGTATTCCTGGCGAGACGGGAAAGGCCGCTTCAAGAGATTTTTTTATTTTACTCCCAGCGCTCCACAGGGATGCGCGGCTGCGAGCGGACGGCTGTGAGCAACTGCTCGGGGCCGACAACGGCGGCGCCCACTTCGCCCACGACGATGCCCGCCGCGTGGTTGGCCAGAATGGCCGAGGTGACCAGATCCACCCCGGCCGCAAGGCCGAGGGCCGTGGCCGCGATGACCGTGTCGCCCGCACCGGTGACGTCGAAAACCTTCCGGGCCGCCGTGGGGATATGCAGCACCTCGTCCGGCGACAGGAACATGGCCATGCCCTCCGGCCCCAAGGTCACCAGCAGTTGCGGGCAGCCAACGCGGCGCATCACCGCCCGCCCGGCGGCGAGAATCTCGGCTTTGTTCCGGGTGGTCAGGCCGGCGGTTTCGGCGGTTTCTTTGGCGTTGGGAGTCATCAGGGTGGCCCCGATATAACGGTCCGCGTTCTGGGGTTTGGGGTCCACCAAAACCGGCACGGGGGTGGGCAGGGCCTGGTTGAGCCCGGCCAGGGATTCCATGAAGTCGCGGGTCACAAGCCCTTTGCCGTAGTCGGAAACGACAATCGCCCCGCAGTCCGGCAGGGCGGCGGCCACGGCGTCCAGAACCTGCTTGGTCAGGTGGAAGTCATGGCTGCGGGCGTCTTCACGGTCGAAGCGCAGCATTTGTTGCCGGCGGGCCACAACCCGGGTCTTGGTGGTGGTGGGGCGGTCCGCTTCCAGAATATCCGCCCGGATGCCTTCCGCCGCCAGAGTGCGCTTGAGGGTCCGCCCGGCCTCATCAGCGCCGCAGATTCCGATCAGCCGCGACCGCCCCCCCAGGGCGGCGATATTCCTGGCCACGTTGCCCGCCCCGCCCAGCAGGCGGGTTTCGCCCTCCACAAGGACAACTGGCACGGGCGCTTCGGGCGAAATGCGCTCGGCATCGCCGGCAAGGTAAACGTCAAGCATGACGTCGCCGACGACGAGCACGGACTTTCCGGCCAGGGCCGTCACGGCCGAGGCCAGAAGATCCGGGGCGCCCTGTTGCTCCGGAGCGCGGGGAAGGATCAGGGCGCTCATTCGCCGGGGCCCTCCGAGCCGCCCTCTTTGGCGGAAGCGGGCAGAGCGGCGGAGGCGCCGGTCTTCAGGGCGGCCTGGGCCCGGCCCGGCAGGGCCTCGCGCCCGGCGGCGTCCAGGGCCCGATGCCCGGAGTCCGACAACTCCGCCCGATCGACGCCTTCCAGGGCGGGCAGGTCTAGACCCAGGCGAGCGAGCAGGGCGTCCAGCTCGTCTTTGCTGTTGAAGCCGACGCTGATCCGCCCTTTGCTCTCTTTGCCCGTCACCTTCACATTCAGATTGAGGGATTCGCCGAGGCGGTTCTGCAACTCGACCAGACGGGCGCTCTGGGGCTTGGGGCGGGAAGGCCCGGCAGGCTGCTCGGCGGGTCGCGCTTCCAGGCTGTCGGGCCGGAACGCGCCGCACTCCTTCCATTGGGCGGCCAAGCCCTCGGCCTCGCGCACCGAGAGGTGTTCTTCCAAAATCAGGTTGCGCAGGTATTCGCGGGCCTTGTCGTCCGTGACGCTGAGCAGGGCGCGGGCGTGGCCGGCCGACAGCCTGCCGTCGGAAAGATCCTCGCGCACAGCCTCAGAGAGGGACAGCAGGCGCAGGGAGTTGGCCACGGCGGAGCGGCTTTTACCGAGTTGTTGGGCCAGTTCCTCCTGGCTCAGGCCGAATTCGTCCTTAAGCGTCTGGATGCCGAGGGCTTCTTCCACCGGGTTGAGGTCTTCGCGCTGCAGATTTTCGATCAGCGCCGCCATTAAGGTCTGCTGAGCCGAAAACGAGCGGATGACCACCGGGATTTCAATGAGGCCGGCCAATTGCGCGGCCCGCCAGCGGCGCTCGCCGGCCACAATGCTGTATTTGCCCGGCCTGGCCTCGCCAAAGGGGCGGACCAGAATGGGCTGGAGCACACCCTGGCTTTTAATGGAGGCGGCCAACTCGTCCAGGGCTTTCTGATCAAACTGCCGGCGGGGTTGATCGGGGTTGGGCTCGATATCCGACAGGGGCAGGGCCTGGGCGGGGGTGTCGCTTTTGCCCGCCCCGGTGTCTCTGATCAACGCGTCCAGGCCTCTGCCCAGACCAAGAGAATTGCTCGCCATCAACAGCTCCTTTCGATCAATGTACCTTTGTGAATTGCCGATTATCCCTAGAGCAAATCAACTTTGAAAAGTTGGTTTGCTCTGACGACCGCATAAGCGGACGTCCGCTTGCGGGCTCGTTCAGAAGTCTGTCGGCAGTATGGTTTCATAAACATTTTCAAAGTGAAAATGCTCTAGTCCTCAAAGGCGCCGGCACAACCCGCCGCGGCCTTGACATCCGCCCGCCAAGGCTCCAAGGTGAGAGGCCGAACGACGACACCGTGGAGGACACATGGCTGATTCCGAACATTTTCTCCCTCTCTATGACGGCGAGGGCAATTTGTATGCCGTTCTTCTAAGCGCCGAGCTCTGGCAACGCGGCGCGAAGCGCCTGCAGCCCGTCGTCGAATCCCTGCTGGAGGCCAAGCACCCCACCGAACAGCCGGAACCCCTGGAAGAGTGGGAAACCTTCCGGCAATTCTGGGACTTTCGCTATCCGTATAATGCGGAAGTCGAATGCCGCTGTTGCGGGGCGAAAACCCCGGACTGGACGGCCGATTCCGGCAAGCCTTTTCGTCTGCGCAGCGCCCAGCTCGGCGGCCTGGCGGTTTTCATCTGCAAGGCTTGCGGCGCCACAATACGCAAAAAGCACTTTAAAGACCACATCTGCTACGAAGTCACGCCGCTTGAGCCGAACGGCCGCAAGTAGCGCCGGCGCCCTCACGGAGATGACGGGCGGCGGAGTTGGAAAGGCCGCGCGCCCGTCTTTCCCGACGTCTTACTGCAACACCTCGACATGCTCCCGCTTGGGCTTGCGTAAAATCGCTTCCTTGGCCAGGGCCAGATAGGCCTCCGCGCCTTTGGACTTGATGTCGTAGTGAATAATCGATTTGCCGTGGCTGGGGGCCTCGGACAAGCGAACATTGCGCGGCACCACGGTCTCGAACAACTGATCCGGAAAGCACTTGCGCACTTCGTTCTTGACCTGCCTGGTCAGGCGATTGCGCGTGTCGTACATGGTCAGCACCACGCCAAGTAAATTCAAGGTGGGGTTCAGGCGCTTTTTCACCAGTTCATAGGTGTGCAGCAGCTTGACGATGCCCTCCAGGGCGAAATACTCGCACTGCAAGGGAATGAGCAATTCCCGCGCCGCGCAGAGGGCGTTGAGGGTAAGCAGGCCCAGCGAGGGGGGGCAGTCGAGAATCAGGTAGTCAAATTTGGATTCCACCGCTTTGAGGACTTCGGCCAAGTAGTATTCACGGCCGATTTTGTCCACCAGTTCCATTTCGACCGCCACCAGATCGGTGGTGGCGGGCAAAACCCACAGGTAGGGGGAAGAGGTTCGGCACACGGCTTTTTCAGCCTGTTCCGGGTGAGCGAACACCTGGTACAACGACAGGGGGCCGGGCTTGACGTCCAGGCCGCTGGTGCTGTTGGCCTGGGGGTCACAGTCCACCAGAAGCACCCGTTTTTCCATCACAGCCAGGGAAGCGGCCAAATTGATGGCGGTGGTGGTCTTGCCTACTCCGCCTTTTTGGTTGGCGACAGCGATGATTCGTGCCACAACGGCTCCTTTCGGGCAATGTACTTGCATAAATTGTCTGTAAAACCAAATGAGCGGGAACCGTTTCATCAACCCGCAGGGAACGTTCGCCGTGTGCCCGTCAGAGAGAAAACGATTTTTAAAAATTCATGCGCACCCGACAAATGTTTCATGTGAAACATGAAGTACTCCGAGGCACACATTCTTGTAGCCGAAAACACCGCTTGCGGTCAATCGATTCAGGAAGAATCTCTTTTCCTGCCAACCTCCTGATTCCACACAAAAAAGGCGGCCGAAGCCGCCAAAATGTTTCATGTGAAACATGAAGTTGTCATAAGCCGTGATACCCCCGATACCAAGCCACGAAACGCGGGATACCCAATTCCAGGGGCGTCTCCGGGGAAAATCCGATCTTCTCATGCAGGCGGGAAATATCCGCATAGGTGGCCTGCACGTCACCGGGTTGCATGGGCAGCAGATCGCGCCGGGCGGTCTTCCCCAAGGCCGTTTCCAGCACGGATATGAAATGCCCAAGTTCAACGCTGGTGTTGTTGCCGATATTATACACCGCATATGGGCCGGGGCTGCGGGCCGGGTCGGGGCGGCGCGGATCCCAGACGGGATCCGACTCCGGGGGCAGGTGCAGGAGGCGGACAATGCCCTCGATGATATCATCAATATAGGTGAAGTCGCGGCGCATCCGGCCTTCGTTAAAGACAGGGATGGGCTCGCCCGCCAGGATGGCCTTGGTGAAGATGTACAAGGCCATGTCGGGCCGGCCCCAAGGGCCGTACACCGTAAAGAAGCGCAACCCCGTGCAGGGAAGGTTGTACAACATGCTGTAGCTGTGGGCCATCAACTCGTTGGATTTTTTGGACGCGGCATAGAGGCTGACCGGGTGATCGACGTTATCCGACTCGGCAAAGGGCAGGGCTCCGTTCAGGCCATAAACCGAACTGGAGGAGGCGAAAACCAGGTGCGAAACACCGGTTTGCCGGCATCCTTCCAAAATGTTGGCAAATCCCACAAGGTTGGAGCGCACGTACGAACGCGGGTTTTGCAGACTGTACCGCACCCCGGCCTGGGCCGCCAGATTGACCACATGGGTGAAGGCGCCGGCCGCGAACAAGGTCTCCACGCCGGCGTCGTCCGCAAGATCCAATAACCGAAAGGTGAACGCGGGGGAGTCCTGCAAGAAGGCCAAGCGATCCCGCTTCAACTGCGGGCTGTAATAGTCGTTCAGGTTGTCGACGCCCGTGACCGAGTGCCCATTCTGCAAAAGGCGCCGGCAGAGATGGAAGCCGATAAACCCGGCCACTCCGGTAACCAAAACATTCATACTCACCTCTGTACGGGAATGATGCCGGGCAGGCCGGAAAACTGGGCGGACAAAAACACGGCTGACGGCGAGCTCAAGCCGGGGTCCGCCGTCAGTCTGTCCATACCCGGCAACAATAGGAACACGCGGCCCGCGTGCAGGCTTTGGGTAAAAGGCGTCGTCAGGTCCGCCAGGGGCAACCCGCTCTGGAGGATCGCTTCGACCCCGAACAGGATAACGGCCCGGGGATTCAGGCGCTCCAGGCCGGCCTGAAACTGTCCGGCGGCGTCTTCCGGCTGTTCGTCCGGCAGACGCAGGGGCCAGAAACAACTGGTGCCCTTGGGCAAATGCAGGGCGCCGATCAGTTCCCGCAAGCGAGCGGAGCGGGCAGGGTCGCCGTTCCCTTCGAGATCCACGCCCAGTTCGGGGTAGGTCCAGAGGATCGGCGCTCCAGGGGTGCGATCAAGCCGGGCCTGCCGGGTCGGAGTCAAGGCGGCCGGGGCCGGGCGCAAGGGGGCGGCGGCGCGGCACGGTTGCGCTTGGCGCTGGGGTGCTTGCGGGGCGACGGCGCGAGAGGGCGACGGACTTTGTTCGGGCGTTGGTTCCTCCGATCGGGGAGCGGAGCCGGTCGCCGCCGGCGCGATCGGCCGGGCAGGGGAGGGCGCACCAACGGAGGCAGGCCCGGAACGCAAGAGGATCTCAATTTCCGGATCAAGCTCCGGGGCGTCCGGATCGGGCCAAAAATGCGTGATCCCGGCGAACCACCAGGGTCGGAGCATTTCATTCAAACTTACAGGGAGAACAGCCAATCGAGCAACCTCCAGGCCACGTCGGCCTTGCTCATGGTGGGCCAGTGCTCGGAGCGCCCGGTCCGATCCGCCGTGAACATGGTGTTGGTAGGGGCGGCGAAGCCGGAATCCGGCCGGCCCACCAGGTTGCCGGCGATCATGTCCGCGCCTTTGCGCTGGAGCTTGCCCCTGACCGCGTCCTCCAGGTTGCCGGTCTCGGCGGCGAAGCCGAGCAGGCGCCGCCCGTCCGAGCCGCGCAGACGCGCCAGATCGGCCAGAATGTCCGGGTTGGGCGTAAAGCGGAGGCTGAACCCGTCAGCCGCGCCGCTTTTCTTGAACTTCTCCGGGCCGTGCGGCTCGGGAGAAAAATCCGCCACGGCCGCCGCGCAGACACCCGCGTCCATGTCCGGCCACAGCTCCAGGGCCAGCTCGTGCATCTGCCGGGCGGACTCCGCATCATAACGGCGCACCCCGGCGGGCAAGGCGGGCACGCCCGGCCCGGCCACGGCGTGAACCTCGGCCCCGCGCAACCAGGCGGCCGTGGCCAAAGCCGCGCCCATCAGGCCGGTGGAGCGGTTGCTCCAGAACCGGACCCCGTCCCAGGCCTCGCGCGTGGGGCCGAGGGTAATCAGAATCTTTCGCCCGTCCAGAGGGGCCCCGCTCAGGGAGGCGGCGCAGGACTTCAGGGTGTGCAGCAGGATTTCATCCAAACCGACGAGCCGGCCCTGGCCCTCCTCACCGCAGGCCACGGCCCCGCATTCGGGGGTCAAAATCACATGGCCGCGCCGGCGCAGGGTTTCGACGTTTTCCTTGGTGGCCGGGTTGGCCCACATGCGCGGGTTCATGGCCGGGGCCACGACCATCGGCCCGGGGAAGGCCAGGGCCTGGGCCGCGGCCAGGGTGTCGGCCAGGCCGCCGGCGGCGCGGGCCATAAAGTCGGCCGTAGCCGGGGCGACCACAAAGGCATGGGCGGACGCGCCGGGCGTCAGGTGCCCGAAGGCCGAGCCGTCCTCCTGCCCGAACATGGTTTCGTAGACCACGTCCGCGCCCAGAGAAGCGAAGGTCAGGGGCGCAATGAAGCGGGCCGCCGCCGGGGTGACCGTCACGCCCACGCCCAGACCGGCCTTCCGGGCCATGCGCATAAGCTCCACGGCCTTGTATGCGGCCACGGATCCGCAGACCACCAAGTGCATCCGGCGCCCGGCCAAGGCGGAAAAACGGAAGTCGGGGCTCATCATTGGTTCAGCTTTTGGGTGCCGCCCGAGCTGGGCGCGGGGTTTCCGGCGGGCTTGCCCGCGCCGGCGCTCTTCTGGGCCCCGGGCGTGGTGTAGGTTTGCAGATCAACGCCGGAGGAGTCCCCCTGCAGGCGCGGGGAAAGGAAAAGCCGCATGTCGGTGAACACCATCCCGTCACTGAAGACCAAAGACGCGATCCGATCCGACTTCTCAAACACCAGGATGGATTCTTTGGAGCGCAGCAGGGAGCGCAGGGTCCAGCCGTTGGCGGCCATGTTCCGGCGCATGGTGTTCATGAGGGAAACCAGCTCGACCCGGCCGGAGAAGCGCTGTGTGCCGCACTTCAGGCCGTTGGGAGCGAAGGTCACAAACGTGTCGCCGGAGGCTTCGCTCATGTCGTTGGGAATGGGGATGTCGGGGAACTCGCCGATATAGTACGGAGAGGTCGGGGCCGGTTGGGGATCCGCGAAAGGATTGGAGAACGAGCCGTCCTTGGCGCAGCCGCCGAGCAAAACAACGAGGCAGAGCAGCAGGGCCGGGGTCCATTTTTTCATGTTCGTCTCCTTGGCGGGAATGGTCTTGAGTATGATCGTGAAAGGGTTGGCAAAACAGTCGGAGAAGTCAAGCAAAATATCGGCACAGCCTCCTTCCGAAGCCGGGCTCGGCACATTTGCCCGGCACTCGGGATTGCCTTGCCAAAAAGGGAAAAATCGTCCATAGAGCGCAAAAAGCGCATCCGCGCAAAGGAATAGTTATGAGCACCTATCAGGAACTGTGCCGCACCCTGCGGTCGGCCCCAAAAACATGGCTGGTCACCGGCGCGGCCGGCTTCATAGGCTCCAACCTGGTCGAAACCCTGCTCTCGCTCGGCCAGACGGTCCGGGGGCTGGACAACTTTTCCACCGGCTACCAGAAGAATTTCGATATGGTGCGGCGGGCCGTGGGCGAAGAAGCCTGGGGGCGCTTCCACTTCATTGAAGGAGACATCCGTGACCTGTCGGCTTGCCGGGCCGCCTGCGCCGGCGCGCACAAGGTTCTGCACGAGGCGGCCATCGGCTCTGTGCCCCGGTCGATCGAAGACCCGATTTTCAGCAACGCCAACAACATCGACGGATTCCTGAATATGCTGGTCGCGGCCCGCGATGCCGGTGTGGAGGGTTTTGTTTACGCGGCCTCCAGCTCCACTTACGGCGACGAACCGACCCTGCCCAAACGCGAGGATCGCATCGGCAAGCCGTTGTCCCCTTATGCCGTAACCAAATACGTGAACGAGCTTTACGCGGACGTCTTTGCCACGGCCTACGGCCTGAAGAGCATCGGCCTGCGTTACTTCAACATCTTCGGCCGCCGGCAGGATCCGGACGGCGCGTATGCCGCCGTGATCCCCCAGTGGTTCGCCGCGGTCATGCGCGAGGAAACCCTGTTCATCAACGGCGACGGTGAAACCTCGCGAGATTTCTGCTACATCGACAACTGCGTGCAGGCCAATATTCTGGCCGCCTGCGCCAAGCCCGAGGGCTGGAACCAGGTTTACAACGTCGCCGTGGGCGAGCGCACCACCCTGAACGGCCTCTTCGAAATCATCCGCGACGAGGCCGGCAAGCATAACCCCAAAGCCGCGAACGCTCGCGCCGAGCATCGGGACTTCCGGGCGGGCGACATCCGGCATTCCCTGGCCGACATTTCCAAGGCGGGCGAACTGCTGGGTTACGCGCCCACGCACACGGTTCGACAGGGCCTGTCCGAAGCCGGGGCCTGGTACGCCGAAAACCTGTAGTAATCCTGCCGCGGCGTTGAGGCATGGCGGCGGCCCCCCCGGGCGGCGCCGCCCACAGGCCGGGGGGCGCGGACGAAAAGGGAACGGTTGTCCACAGACCCCCGGGGGGGGGGGGTGAAATATAAAGCAA
>JAVBQP010000060.1:0-38329 GCA_031548905.1 Desulfovibrio sp.
CAGGGTGCCGAAGCTCCCCGGGATCGCCGCGCCCACGTTGCCCGTCACGGACGCGGGCGTGCCCGTTTGGTTCCCCGCGACCACGTCCGTCACCGGGTTGCCTGCCGCGACCGGGCCGTCCGCGCCGATCTGGTCGTTCGCGTACACGTCACCCGTTACGACGACGCCCAGGCCGGCAGCCGTTTTGCCGTCCGCGTTCGCGACAGGGATGTCGTCCTTGACGGTGACGGGCACGGCAACCTGGTAGGTGTTGCCCAGGGTATCCCGCACCGTGATGGTCGGGCCGGCCGGGGTGCCGAGGTTGGCGCCGGCGCCCGTGGGATGGGAGATCGGGCCGGTCAGCTCGAAGAACCAGTTGCTGCCGATTTGCACCAGCGTGCCGTAGCTCACGGACACGTCGGCCGAGGTCGGGCCGAGGATGGTCCAACCGGAAGGCAGGTTCGTCAGGCTCAGTTGGCCGAATTCGCTGTTCGCGGAAGCGTTGCTGCCCGGGAACACACCCGCCCCGCCGTTGATGCCGGCTTCGTCCACCGTGCCGGCGGAGAATCCGGCCGACAGGGATGCGGGCAGGCTCGGCTTGCCCACGACCACGGAAAGCGTGTCGGAGGTCGTGTCGCTGTCGCCGTCCGTGTACGAGAAGGTGAAGTAATCCGTGCCGGTTGCGTTCGCGTTGGCCTGATAGCTGTAGGTGCCGTTCAGGTTCACGGTCAAAGTGCCGTATGTGCCCACAATGGTCTGGCCGTTGCCCACGACCGCGATGCCGTCCACGCTGAAGGTATCGCCGGCGACCTGATCCGCGCCCTTGCTCATGTTGAACCGGCCGGAGGTCGTATCGCCGGCGGAGATGGCGGCCGAATCGTCCGCCGCGCCGGCGCCGTTGAGTTCGGAGGTCGGGATATCGTCGATGACCGTGACGTTGACCGGCACCTGGTAGAGGTTGCCCTGGCCGTCTTTCACGGTGATCGTCGGGCCGGCCGGGGTCGCGGCGTTGGCGCCGCCGCCGGCCGCATGAGCGACGGACGAGGTCAATTCAAAATTCCAGACGGTGCCGACCTGAACCAATTGGCCGTAAGAAACCGACGTGTCGGCCCCGGTCAGGCCCACAACCGTCCACCCGGCGGGCAGGTTGGTGAAGTTCACGACTCCGAATTCAGAGGTGGCAGAGGAGTTGGAGCCGTCCGGGCTCAGGCCGGCTTCATGCACGGCCGAGGCGGTGAAACCGTTTTGCAGGGCCGGAGGCAGCGCGGACGGCGCAACCGCGACGGAAAGCATGTCGGAAACGGAGTCGCCGTCGCTGTCGGTGTACGAGAAGGTGAAGGTATCCGTACCCGTGGCGTTGGGCTTGGCCGTGTAAGTGTAGGTACCGTCTTTATCCACTACCAGGGTGCCGAAGGTGCCGGTTATCGTGGTGTTGTCGGCCGTAATGCTCTTGCCGTTGACTTTGAATGCGTCGCCGGCGGCCTGATCCGCGCCTTTGGCCAAGTTGAAGATGCCCGAGGTCGACGTGCCGGAGGCGATGGAAGCCGAATCGTCCGCCGCGCCGGCGCCGTTCAACTCGCCGGTGGGCACGTCGTCTTTCACCGTCACCGGCACCGTCACCTGGTAGGTGTTGCCGGCGGTGTCTTTGACCGTGATCGTCGGCAGCGTGCCGGGGTTCATGCTGTTCGCGCCCGCGCCGGAGGAGTGGCTCATGGGAGCGGTCAGCTCGAATTCCCACACGCCGTTGATGTTGGTCAGCCGGCCGTAAGAAACCGTGGTGTCCACGCCCGGGGTGACCCCCGAGATGGTCCAGCCCGCGGGCAGGTTGCCCAGGCTCAGGGCTCCGAACTCCGAGTTGCCCGCCGCGTTGGAACCCACCAGGGCCAGGCCCGCTTCATCCACGGAAGCGGCCAGGCCGCCGGCAAGCGACGCGGGCAGGCCCGGTTTGGCGACCACGGCCGAGAAGGTGCTCGATGTGGCGTCGCCGTCGGAGTCTTTATACGAGAAGGTGAAGTTGTCCGTGCCCGTCGCGTTGGCGTTGGCCTGGTAGTTGTACGTACCGTTGGTGTTCACCGTCAGGGTGCCGTGCGCGCCGGTGATGGTCTGGCCGTTTTTGACGATCGCCACGCCGTTGACCGTGAAGGTGTCGCCGGACGCCGCGTCCGCGCCCTTGGTCAGGTTGAAGACGCCCGTGGTCGTCGCGCCGGAAGCCACGGCCGCGGAGTCGTCCGTCGCGCCGGGAGCGTTGATTTCAGAGGTCGGCACGTCGTCGATGACCATGACGTTGACCTGCACCTGGTACTGGTTCGTGCCGTCCGTCACCGTGATGGTCGGCTTGACCGGGCTCAGGGAATTGGCGCCGTTGCCCGTGGGGTGGCCGACGGCGGAATCGAGCTGGAAGTACCAGTTGCCGCCGACATTCACCAGTCGGCCGTAAGACACCGTGGTTTCCGCGCCGGTCAGTGTCGGCACCACCGACCAGCCGGCGGGCAGGGCCGGGATGGTCAGCAGGCCCTGCTCCGGGCTGACGGAGCCGGCCGAGCCGATGCCCGGAATGTTCGCTTCGTTTACGGCGGCCGCGTTGATCCCACCTTGCAGGGCGGGCGGCAGCGGCGACAGGGCCACGTCCACGGCCAGCGTGTCGGAAGTCGTGTCACCATCGCCGTCCGTGTACGAGAACGAGAACGCGTCCGTACCCGTCGCGTTCGGGTTGGCCGTATAGGTATACGTGCCGTTGGTGTTCACCACCAGGGTGCCGTGGTTGCCGATGATTGTCGTGCCGTTGTTCGATATTTCCGTGCCGTCCACTTTAAAATCGACGTGGAGCGTGTCCGCGCCCTTGCCCAGATTGAAGATGCCCGAGGTCGAACCACCGGAGAAAATCGAGGCCGAGTCGTCCGCGGCGCCGGGGCCGTTCAGTTCGCCCTGGGGCACGTCGTCGCGCACGGTCACGGGCACCTGAACCTGATACGTGTTGCCTTGGGCGTCTTCCACCGTGATTGTCGGCACGGGGCCGGCGGCGGGGCCGAGATTGGCCCCGTTGCCGGCCGGATGGCCGATGCTGGCAGTCAACTCGAACTGCCAGACGCCGTTGACGTTCGTCAGGTGGCCGTAAGAAACCGTGGTGTCCACACCGGGGGTGACACCGGAAATTTTCCAACCGGCGGGCAAATTGCCCAGGTTGATGGTGCCGAACTCCGCGTTGGAAGCGGAGTTCGTCCCCCTGGACAGGGCCGCCTCGTCCACCGTGCCGGCCGAGAGGCCGCCGGCCAGGGATGCGGGCAGGGCCGGCTTGCTTACCACCACGGACAGCTTGTCGGAGGTGGAATCGCCGTCCTTATCTTTATAGGAGAAAGTAAAATTGTCCGTGCCGTTGACGTTGGCCTTGGCCTGGTAGCTGTAGGTGCCGTCCAGGTTCACGGTCAGGGTGCCGAACGTGCCGGTGAAGGCCTGGCCGTTGTGGGTGACCGGCGTGCCGCCGACCGAGAATGTGTCGTTCGCGACCCGATCCGCGCCTTTGGCCAGATTGAAGACACCCGTGGTCGAGCCGCCGGAGACGATGGCCGCCGTGTCGTCCGCCGCGCCGGGGCCGTTCAGCTCGCCCTGGGGCACGTCGTCTTTCACCGTCACCGGCACTTTGACCTGATAGGTGTTGCCCAAGGGATCCACAACCGTGATCGTCGGGCCGGCCGGGGTGGCCGAGTTCGCGCCGCTGCCCGTCGGATGCGAGATCGGCGACGTCAGGTGGAACTCCCACACCCCGCCGTTGTTGACGAAGTGGCCGTAAGAAACCGTGGTGTCCGCCCCGGTCACGTTGAAAACGCTCCAGCCGGCGGGCAGGCCGGCGGTGTTCAGCACGCCGATCTCGGAGTTGCCCGAAGCGTTGCCGCCGATACCGTTCAGGCCGGCTTCATCCACCCCCACCGCGGCGAAACCGTTCACCAGAGCCGGGGGCAGAGACGGTTTTGTCACCAGCACGGACAGCGTATCGGAGGCCGTGTCGCCGTCGCCGTCCGTGTACGAGAACGAGAACGTGTCCGTGCCGCCGGCATTGACGTTGGCCTGATAGCTGTAAGTGCCGTTGGCCTGCACCGTCAGCGTACCGTGGTTGCCGGTGATTGTCGTGCCGCCCGCCGGAATCGGGGTGCCGTTCACTGCGAAGGTGTCGCCCGCGACCCGATCCGCGCCTTTACTCAGATTGAAGGCGCCGGATGTCGTCGCGCCGGAAGCGATGGAGGCGGAATCGTCCGCCGGGCCGGAGCCGTTCAGCTCGCCAAGGGGCGCGTCGTCGGTCTGGCTGATGTTCAGGGGACGAGAGATCACATTGCCGCCCGCGCCCATCAAGTCTATGGAAACCGTCGCGACGCTCACGCTGGGGGCGCCGTCCGCCGTGCCGAGCGTGTAGGAGAGCGTTCCGGTGTTGCTGTCGTAGCTCAGGATGCCGTTCGGCAAAGCGGGCGAGCCGCTGTAGGTGAAAATACCTCCACCGGCGGGGGTCCAGCCGGTGGAGGTATCCACGGTGTAGCCCGCGGGAACGGAGGTTTGCTGCGTCAGGGCGGCCGCGTTGGGCGCGGTGCCGTTGGCCAGGTTGCTTTCCTTCACGGCCAGCGTGCCGAGCACCCCCCAGGGCAGCGGAGCCGGAGCGGCCGGCGCCGAGGGCGCGAGCGGATCCGAAAACGTGGCGAAGTCGTTCAGACCGCCCTTGCTGTTGTTGCTCCAGTCGCCCGTGCCCATGCCCAGACGACCGGAGCTGTATTTATCCACACCGCCGACCAGATCGCCGGCATCATCAGTATAGGAGTTCAGACCGGAGGAGGCCGAAGCCGAAGGGCCCATGGCCGTCAGCAGATCGGGATTGTTGGCCGCAAGATAGTCCTTGAAGGCGACCGGCTCGCTCTGGGGGTAAACCAGAACGGCGCTGTCGAGAAATTCGGTAAAATTCGTCAGAACAATCTTGCCGCCATCGGCAAAGGAAAGCACCAGGTTGGAGCCTTCGTTGCTCATCTCGGCGATATCCGGCTTAAACTGAAGATAAAAAACCGAGCGCACGCCAACGAGAATCTCGACAGTTTGCCCCCCGGCAGGCTGGGATATCGTTACTTCGTGCATTTTCTCGACAGGCGTGGATGCCTGCCCTTTGCGGGATGCGGAAGAAGACTTTGCCGCGGCGCGGCGAGTGCGAGTGGCCATGAAACCCCCTAAGGTTCTTGTTTCGGCGCCGGCCGCCCCCTGGCGGCGGAACGCCTTGATGTGTATGTGCGCTGCTTTTTTGTTCGAAAGAAGACAACCGCTTGATTTGTTCTCACAGCGGCCCTCGCCGCGCCGGTTTTTTTCCTCGGCGCGGCGAGGGCCGTGTCGGCCGGACGGAAAGTGTTGCAACACAATCCATTAGCGACCTCCCGCCTCCCTCTCTGTTTCCCGGAAATCTTTCATCGGCGGGCGTTGCTTTCCGGGCGGGCAATAGTTATGGTTAATTTGCCGTCAACCAAAAAATTACCCGTACGGCCTCGTTTAGGTCATTTTTTCAGTTAAATCAACTGAAATTACGGGTAAAAAACCGAAAAAATGATCTTTTTTCTATCATCAAATAATTACAGATGGTTATAATTTATCTCTGTAATGCTTTGGGGTAGAAAATGATCAACGGAGCTTTTACCCTATGGACACATTGGGAACGCGAATCAGAAAAGCTCGCGGATCGGAATCCCAAGAATCCTTTGCCGCTCGGTTGGGTGTGAGCAAAGGGGCACTGGGAGGCTACGAACGAAACGAGAACTTGCCCAACAGCGACATCATCCTGAAAATTTGCTCATCGGCCGATATTTCAGTCGAATGGCTGCTGACAGGTCGAAATTACGAGCATCAAGAAACGGAAAAGTGTTCCGCTGAAGGGCAAGCGGAATTCCCTCCATCATGCGGGCCCGACTGTTGCGATAAATGCCTTGGGCTCTATATGAAGCTCGACATCGCCCATGAGCGTCTTTTTCAAGCCGCCGAGCGGGAACGAGCCCTGTTGACCGAACTCGGGGAGTTGCGGGCGGAACTCTCCCTCATGAAGAGCATGACGCTCTCTCCCCGTACCGCGGCAAGCACAGGCATCCTGACCAACTCCCATTCCTGAGCCACTCATGCGTGGCTCGCTTTGCGGCCCCACTTGTTCTTTTAGGCACAAGGGTTGCATCTCATGTGCGAAAAAACGCCCCACCTTGCCCCTCTGTGCTCTGGGCGGTTTTTTCTTGCGACATACCGCGAATGGACGACAATAGAAGCGACACACGTGTCACCTTCACAGACAGAAAAGGCGAATCCGCCCGCCACACCGGCGCCGCGGATTTCGGAGTCACCATGCCACATGCGACAACCGCCGGCCCGGCCGGCTCCATTTCCGAGCGCGCCATGCGGGCGGCCGCCCTCAAGGGCGTAACCCTGTCGCTGCTGGCCGGGATGATCTTCAGCCTGGACGGAATACTGATTAAACAGTCCGAGAGCTACGCGCCCTTCAATATTCCGACCTTCGGCATCCTGGCTGCCCTGCTCTGCGCCGGAATACATGATTTCTGCGCCCTGACGATTACTACCCTCTTCAACCACCGGGCCGGTTTGCTCCCCGAACTCTTCCGCAGCCTGCGCAGCAAGCCGGGGCGCTCGGTGATCTGCGGAGCACTGATCGGCTCCCTGTTGGGCATGGGCTGCTACATGGCCGCCCTGCGCCTGGCCGGGCCGGCTTACGTGCTGCCCATCACCACCCTGTACCCGGCCGTGGCCGCCGTGCTGGCCGTACGCATCCTGCGGGAACGCATCGCCCTCCCGGCCTGGATCGGCCTGGCCATGTGCATCGCCGGGGCGATCACCATCGGCTGGAGCCCGCCCACCGAGCAGACGGGCGAACTGTTTTACTGGGGGTTGGCCTGCGCGGCCCTGGCCGCCGTCGGCTGGGGCGCCGAGGGGGTGCTGGCCACTTCGGGAATGGACTTCATCGAGCCGGCCGTCGCCCTCAATACCTACTATTTGATCTCTTCCTGCCTCTATCTGCTGGTGATCATCCCCGCGGCCTGCATGGCGCTGCCTGTGGAACAGGCAAATTTCAACTTGGTCGGGGAGTTCATCATGAGCAAAGGGATGCTCTTCGTGGCCCTGGCCGGGAGCATAGGGGCCTGTTCCTACCGCTGCTGGTATGTTTCCATGAACCTGATCGGCGCCAATCGAGCCATGGCCTTGAACGTCAGTTACGCCTTATGGGGCATCATGCTCTCCGCCCTGTTCACGGATGTGGAAATTACCCGCACCCTGGTCGCCGGCGCGGTGATCATTTTTCTCGGCATGTTTCTGGTCATCGGCAAACCCCAGGACATGCTTTCCCTGCGCAAAACCGATTGAGGCCTTCCATGAAGACGCCGCCGAAACCGCCCTTCAAGCTCGCCCTGGCCGTTCTGCTCATGGACGGCCCACCCCGCTCCGCCGAAGAACTCCTGGAGGCCCTCCGCCCCCTGTACGGCGCGGAAAAAATCTGCGCGTTGCGCACCGTCGCGTCCGGGCTGCTGAACCTGAAGGCCCTCGGCATCGTGCGCCCCGCCGAGGCCGGGGACCGCTGGGAACTGACCCGTAGCGGCAGGGAGCGGGTACTGCGGGCGATCTGATCGTTTTCGCAGCCGGCGCGGCTTCCCTCTTGCGGTGTTCCGCTCCTTCCCCTTGACGTAATGTCGTAATGCCGTATCTTCTTCTGGCCGATTCACGGGTTGCCGGTATCGAGCCTCGTCGAGACAAGGAAGAGTATGGGGAAGGATCTGATCATCGTCGAATCACCGGCCAAGGTGAAAACCATCCGTAAATTTCTGGGCAACAAGTATATGGTTCAGGCGTCCGTCGGCCATGTGCGGGATCTGCCCACCAGTACCCTCGGTGTGGACGAAGCCAACAACTTCGCCCCGCAGTACCAGGTTATCGAGGGCAAGCAAAAGGTCGTGGCCGAGCTGTGTGACGCCGCGGCCAAGGCCGAAAACGTCTACCTCGCCCCCGACCCCGACCGCGAAGGCGAGGCCATCGCCTGGCACGTGGCCTCCCTGATCGAAGGCAAGAACACGCGCATCAGCCGGATCCAGTTCAACGAAATCACCGCCAAGGCCGTGAAAGAGGCCCTGGCAAACCCCCGGCCCCTGAACGCGGATCTCTTCGACGCCCAGCAGGCCCGGCGCATTCTCGACCGCCTGGTCGGCTACAAAATTTCCCCCCTGCTCTGGAAGAAGGTCAAACGCGGCATCTCGGCCGGGCGGGTCCAGAGCGTGGCCCTGCGCCTGATCGTGGACCGCGACGCCGAGCGCCGCGTCTTCGTGCCCGAGGAATACTGGCTCATGCGGGCCTTTTTCGCCACGGCCGAGCCCCCTGTGTTCCGGGCCGATCTGCACAAGATCGACGGTAAAAAGGCCGCCCTGAAAAACGAGGAAGAAGCCGAGGCCGTCGAGAAGCGCATCGCGGGCAAGGAATTCACGGTGAACGCGGTGGAAGTGAAGGAGCGCAAGCGCTCGCCCGCGCCGCCCTTCATCACCTCCACCCTGCAGCAGGCCGCCAACCAGCGCCTGGGGTACACGGCCAAGCGCACCATGAGCATCGCCCAACGCCTGTATGAAGGCGTGGACCTGGGCGAGGCCGGAACCACCGCCCTGATCACCTATATGCGTACCGACTCGGTGCGGATCTCCGACGAAGCCCGCGCGGCCGCCGAAACGCTGATCAGGGAAACCTGGGGGCCGGACTATTACCCCCCCAAGGCCAGACACTTCAAGTCCAAGGGCGGCGCCCAGGACGCCCACGAGGCCGTGCGCCCGGTCGACCCGGCCGTGACGCCCGACGGCATCAAGGCCCTGGTCCCGGCCGAGCAGTACCAGCTCTACCGCCTGATCTGGACACGCTTCATGGCTTCCCAGATGGCCGACGCCAAGGTGGAAGACACCACGGTCACGGCCGAGTGCGCCGGCGTGGAGTTCCGGGCCAAGGGCGAGCGCGTGGTCTTCCCCGGTTTCTTCATCCTCTCCCCGCAGAAAAGCGACGAGGTCGTGGACCTGCCGGCCCTCAAGCAGGGCCAGGCCCTGCGCCTGGACAAGCTCGAGAAAGAGCAGAAGTTCACCCAGCCCCCAGCCCGCTATACGGAAGCTTCCCTGGTGCGTGAGTTGGAGGAAAAGGGCATCGGCCGGCCGTCCACTTACGCGGCGATCATCGCCACCCTCCTGGACCGTGAGTACGTCAAGCTGGAAGAGAAGCACTTCACGGCAACGGATCTGGGGCAGATCGTCTGCGAGCTGCTGACCGCCCATTTCGTCGAATTGATGGACGTGGGCTTCACGGCCCAGATGGAAGAGGCCCTCGACAAGGTGGCCGAGGGGCAGGAAGATTGGGTCGCCCTGCTGAACAAATTCGCGGCGGGCTTCAACCCGACCCTGGAAAAAGCCGCCTCGGCCATGAATTCCGTCAAGGGCGGCCTGCCCACGGACTTCGCCTGCCCGGAATGCGGCAAGCCCACGGTGGTCAAGTTCGGCAAGGCCGGTCCCTTCCTGGCCTGCTCGGGCTATCCCGCCTGCCGCTACACCAGCAACTTCGCCCGCGACGAGCAGGGTCGGGTCGTGCCTGTGGAGCGCGAGAAACCCCAGGCCGAGGTGGTGGGCAAATGCCCCGACTGCGGCGGCAACCTGGTGCTGAAAAAGGCCCGCACCGGCAGCCGGTTCATCGCCTGCGACCGTTACCCGGAATGTACCCACGCCGAGCCGTTCACCACCGGCGTGCCCTGCCCCCGCTGCAAAGAAGGGGAACTGGTGGAAAAGAGTTCCAAGCGCGGCAAAATCTTTTATTCCTGCAACAAATACCCCCAGTGCGACTACGCCATGTGGGACATGCCGGTGAAAGGCGAATGCCCGGCTTGCGGCTCCCCCGTGCTGGCCGCCAAAACCACGGCCGGCCGCACCCAGGTCTTCTGCCCGGAAAAAAGTTGCCGCTGGAAAAAGAAAGACGAAGACGACGAGTAAAACGAAGCGGCGAACCGCCGCGCGTAACCCGAGGAGGCTGAAATGAAAAAATTGCGCCTGAGAGGTCTGGAAAGCAGGGCCAACTGCTCCGAAGTGATCCAACGTTGCGTACAGACCGTGGACGGTCTTGAAGACGTGCACGTCGATCTGGCCACCGGCATGATTACTTACTCCCCCGGTACCTGCACCGATGATTCCATTCTGCGCGAAGCCCTGGCCCAGGAAGGCATCCAGTCTGAAGAAGTGAAATAGCTGAACGGCCCCGTACGGGGCCGTTCTCATTTCTCCCTCCGGGGATCGCCCTTCACCCGCGCGCCCTTCAAGATCCCGACGCCCGCCTCAAAAAACTTTCGCCGGTTCCTTGCCCCGCAAAGAGAAAAATGCCTTGCACGATTCTTGCTGAGCGGGCGGCATGGATATCTTCGCCCTCAGCCCCGAAACCTTCATGAGCTTCCTGCTCACCCTGATGCGGGTGAGCCTGGTGGTCTTTTTGATGCCGTTTTACGGCGGAGACTCCATCCCCGTGCCGGTCAAGGCCGCCCTGTGCCTGGTGCTGAGCATGGCCCTGTGGCCGCATTTGAGCTTCCCGGCCGGGTATTTCCCGGCCCACCCGCTCGGCATCGCCGCCCTGCTGCTGGGCGAGCTGATCCTGGGCATGACCCTCGGCATGTGCGTGCACTTCATTTTCGCGGGCATCCAGACCGGCGGGGAGATTCTCGGGTTTCAGATGGGCTTCACCATGGTTTCGCTGGTGGACCCTCTCTCCGGCGCGCGGATGAGCATCACCTCGCACCTCTTGTACATGGTTTCGCTCCTGACCTTTCTGGTGCTGGACGGGCACCTGCACCTGCTGCGCGCCCTGGCGGAGTCCTTCACGCTTCTGCCCCCGGGCGGGCTGACCATGCGCGGCCCGCTGGTGGACACCATTCTCTCGCTTTCCGGCGGCATGTTCGTTCTGGCGGTGAAAATCGCCGCCCCGGTCATGGCCGCCATCTTCATGGTCGAGCTGGCCCTGGCCCTGATGGCCCGGGCCGCGCCCCAGATGAACCTGCTGACCCTCGGCTTTCCCATCAAGATCGCCGTGGGCTTCTTTTTTATCGGACTCCTGTTCACGGTGCTCGCCCTGCGTATGGAAGACACCATCATCGAACTCGGCCCCATGTTCTCCACCCTCATGCGTATGGGCAGGTAAGCGATGGCGGATCCGAGCAAAACAGAAAAAGCGACACCCAAACGAATCCGCAAGGCCAGGGATGAGGGGAACGTCGCAAAGTCGCAGGAACTGACCAAGGCCATGACCATCGTGGCCGGGCTCCTCGGCCTGACCGTATGCATTTCTTACATCGGCAAGGACATGCTGGCCCTCTTCCGGCACTTCATGACCGAGTCGGTGAACTTCGAAGTGACCGACGCGAACATCAACAACCTCGGCATCTGGCTGGCCGGGGAAATCGCCAGGATGATCATGCCGATCATGCTGTTCATCGCCATTGCCGCCTATGTCTGCCTGCGCGTGCAGGTCGGCAAGCTCTGGACGACCAAGGTCTTCAAGCCCAAACTTTCCAAACTCAACCCGATCAGCGGCCTGAAGCGCATGTTTCTTTCGGCCAAGACCTTCATCCGCATGGGGCGGAGCCTCTTACAGGCCCTGGTCATCGGCCTGGCGCCCTGGATGGTGATCAAGGGCGAGATGGGCTCCCTCTTGGGACTCTATCATCAGGACGCCGCCGGAGTGGCCGGGTACCTGCTCTCCATCGGCCTGAAAATGACCCTGTACGCCCTGGTGCCCATGGGCATCATCGCGATTGTGGACCTCTGGTACGCCCGCTGGGAATACGCGAACAACCTGAAGATGACCAAACAGGAAGTCAAGGACGAGCACCGCCAGCAGGAAGGCGACCCGGCGGTCAAGAACAAGATGCGCCAGACCATGATGAAGATGACCTCGCGCCGGATGCTCCAGGACGTGCCGAGAGCCGACGTGGTGATCACCAACCCCACGCACATCGCCGTGGCCCTGCGCTACGACCCGATGGAGGCCCCGGCCCCGGTGGTTGTGGCCATGGGCGCGGACAACCTGGCCATGAAAATCCGCGAGGTGGCCAAGGAACACAACATTCCCATCCGCGAAAACAAACCCTTGGCACGAGCTTTGTATAAACAGGCGGAAGTCGGGGACACAATCCCCGCCGACCTCTTCCAGGCCGTGGCCCTGATCCTGGCCCAAATCTGGAAGACCAAGCCGCCCAAGGACAGGAAGATCGGAAAATAACCAGCCCGGCTCGTCGATATTCCGACAAAGCGGGAAAACAAAGGCGTCAAGAATATGTCGACCAAAACGCTGCCCAATATCAACTACGAACGCTTCGCCAAGCAGGGGGATCTCATGCTGGCCGGCGGCGTGGTGGTCATTCTCATGGTCATGCTGGTCCCGCTGCCCACCATCGTGCTGGACCTCATGCTCTGCGTTTCCATCTCGCTCTCGCTGCTGATCCTGGTCACCTCCATGTTCATGCTCTCGCCGCTGGAGTTTTCGATTTTCCCCTCCCTGCTGCTGGTCACCACTCTTCTGCGCCTGGCCCTGAACGTGGCCTCCACCCGCCTGATCCTGATGCACGGGGACTAAGGCACCGACGCGGCCGGCCACGTGATCCAGAGCTTCGGCGAGTTCGTGGTCGGCGGCAGCTACATCATCGGCGCGGTTATTTTCATGATCCTGTTCATTCTGAACAAGATGGTCATTACCTCCGGCACCACGCGGATTGCCGAAGTTGCCGCCCGCTTCACCCTGGACGCCATGCCCGGCAAGCAGATGGCCATCGAGGCCGACCTGAACGCCGGGCTTATCGACGAGTCTGAAGCCACCAAACGCCGCAACGCCGTCCGTAAGGAAGCCGACTTTTACGGCGCCATGGACGGCGCGGGCAAGTTCGTGCAGGGGGACGTGAACGCGGGCATGTTCATCACCCTGATCAACGTCATCGGCGGCGTGCTGCTCGGCGTGCTGCAAAAAGACCTGACCTGGCAGCAGGCCCTGCAAACTTACACCCTGCTGACCATCGGCGACGGCCTGGTGGCCACCATTCCCTCGATCATCACTTCCACGGCGGCCGGCATCATCGTGTCCCGGGCCGCGGCCGAAGCCAAGATGGGCGAGGAATTCCTCGGCCAGTTGACCCACAACTCCCGGGCCCTGGTCATGGTTTCCGGCGTGCTGGCCATTTTCGCCCTGGTGCCGGGTATGCCGTTCATCCCCTTCTTCCTCCTGAGCCTGCTCATGCTCGCGCTCTCGCGCATGAACAAGAACGCCGGCGCCGAGGGGGAACCCGCCCCGGCCGGCCCGCGCGGCCTCGGCGGCGCGGCCAAGGCCCTGCCCCCCGGTTCTCCGGGCTTGCCCGCCGGGGGAGCCCCGGGTCAGGCCGGCCTCGATACGCCCGAAGAAGTCCAGGCCCTGCTGCCCCTCGACACCCTGGAGCTGGAAGTGGGCTACGGCCTGGTGCCCCTGGTGGACGAGGGCCAGAACGGCAACCTGCTCTCGCGCATCCGCTCCATCCGCAGGCAGTTCGCCCTGGACGCCGGGGTGATCATTCCCTCCCTGCACCTGCGCGACAACCTGCAACTGAAGCCCGGCCAATACTCCCTGCTGATCAAGGGCAACGAGGCGGCCTCGGCGGAAATCCTCATCGACCACCTTCTGGCCATGGATCCGGGCAACGCCCGCCAGACCATCCAGGGCGTGGAAACCCGCGAGCCCGCCTTCAACCTGCCGGCTGTGTGGATTCCCGAGGCCCAGAAAGAAGAAGCCATGCTCGCGGGCTATACCGTGGTGGATCCTTCCACGGTCATCGCCACCCACCTGACCGAGGTCTTCCGCCGGCATCTGGCCGACTTCCTTGGCCGGCAGGAGGTGCAAAGCCTGCTCGACAACCTGGCCAAGACCGCGCCCAAGGTTGTGGAAGAACTGGTGCCGAACGTGCTGTCTCTGGGGTCGGTCCAGAAGGTGCTGCAAAACCTGGTGCGCGAGAGCGTTTCGATCCGGGATCTGCTGACCATCGTGGAAACCCTGGCCGACTGCGGCATGAGCGTGAAGAGCCCCGAAATGCTCACGGAATACGTGCGCGAGCGCCTGGCCCGGACCATCGTGCGCCCGTATCTCGACAGCCGGGGGAGTTTGCCGGTAATAAGCCTTGATCCCAAGGCCGAACAAGCTTTACAGGAATCCATCCGGCAGACGGAGGGCGGAGTCTACCTGGCCCTGTCGCCCGGCACGGCCCAGCGGTTGATCCAGCAGATCAACCAGGCCGTGGAGCGCGCCGTGAACACCGACGGCCGCCCGGTTGTCCTGGCCTCTCCCCTGGCCCGGCCGCATCTGGCCCAGTTGGTGATGCGCTTTCTGCCCACGGTGCCCGTGCTGTCGCAGGCTGAAATCCCGGCGGAGATCCGTCTTACGTCCGTCGGCACGGCCGGAATTGAATAGCCGAACTGTGGCTGAATCTTCGGCATATTATCGCAAGGCGGGTTCGCTTCCATGCAGATGAAGACATACAGCGGCACGAGCATGACCGCCGTGCTCGCCCAAATCAAGGCCGAGTTGGGCTCGGACGCGGTCATTCTGGAAACAGCCGAGGAAAACGGCGTGATCACCATGACCGCCGCCTTGGAGCGCGCGGCCGGAAAAAAGAACCCGTACGCCGCGCCTATGGTCGAACCGGCCGACATGCCGGCCGAGTGGGAGGAGATCAAGGGCAGGATGCGGGAGTGGGATGCCATCAAAGGCCATCTGCTGGCCCTGATGAAGCCCGCCCTCCAGATGGAAACCCTCAACCCGCGCAGGCGCCTGGCCCTTGAGTATCTTCAGGGCGAAGGGGTCGGCGACGAGGTCGTCCTCTCCCTGTACCGCGAACTGCGAGAAGACGCGCGGTGCTCCATCTTGGAGCCGCTCTCGCGCATGGCCCCGGCCAAGCCCTGGGGGCTCGGAAACTGGCCCCAACGCTTCCATCTGCTCTGCGGGCCGTTCGGCTCGGGCAAGACCACGGCAGGCCTGCGCATGGCCCTGCTCCTGCAAAAAGAGGCCCCGGACCTGCGCATCGCCTTCATCAACGCCGACGCCTCGCGCGGCAACGGGCGGATGCTCCTGCGCCACTACTGCGAACTTTCCGGCTTCGCCTGCCGGGAGGCGGCCACAACCCTGGAAGCCGCGGCCGCCGTCAAGGCGCTGCGGGCCGAGGGGTATGACCGCGTGTTCATCGACCTGCCGGGCCTTGGCAAAGGCAGAAGGCTCCACAACCTGCCGGCCGATCTCGGGCTGAGTCCGGACGAGGCGGCGACCCACCTGGTCGTCGGCCCGCATGACGCCCCGGACGCCGTCGGCCGCTTTATCGAGCGGTACAGGACGAACCTGCCCGGCTCCCTGGTCTGGACCCGCCTGGACGAAGCCGAGCACTTCGGCGCGCTGATCAACACCGCGTTCGCCTCCGGCCTGCCCGCCTCGGCGCTTTCCTACGGGCCGTCATTGGGCAACTCGCTCGCGCCGGCGAGGGAAAACCTGATCTGGAAACTCGTCTTCAAGCGGCTGCTTCCCTCTGAAAGCGGCCCGGAGGCCTAACGGTATGCATGGGTATCGAAAAACATATCCAATCCGGAAAACAGGGGAATTACCCCTTGCTTTGCACGGTCAAGACAACGTATCACACTCTGACTACCTGCGGAGTCGCTTATGAAAACCGACCTGCCCCTGGTCGTCTCCGTCACCTCGGGGAAAGGCGGCGTGGGCAAGACCAATATATCCGTCAACCTCGCCTGCCGGCTGGCCAAGGCCGGCAAACGCGTGGTTCTGCTCGACGCGGACCTCGGCCTGGCCAACGTGGACGTGGTTCTGGGCGTTGCGCCCAAGCATAATCTTTTCCACTTGTTCCACGAGGGCGCGACCCTTCAGGACGTGCTGCTGGAGACCCCGTTCGGGTTTTCCATCCTGCCCGCGTCCTCCGGGGTCAGCGAAATGCTTTCGTTGACTCCCGGCCAGAAGCTGAGTCTGCTGGAAGCCATGGACGAACTGGACGAGTCCGTGGACTGCCTGATCGTGGACACGGGCGCGGGCATCAACGACAACGTGCTTTATTTCAACATGGCCGCCCAGGAGCGGCTGGTGGTGCTCACCCCCGAGCCGACCTCGCTCACGGACGCCTATGCCCTGATCAAGGTCATGCAGCAGAATCACGAGGTCCACAGCTTTCGGGTCGTGGTGAACATGGCCCCGGATATGAAAACCGCCAAGGAAATGTTCACCCGGCTGTACAAGGCGTGCGATCACTTTCTCAGCGGCGTTTCGCTCGACTTTGCCGGGGTTATCCCCCGCGACGCGGCCGTGCGCAAGGCTGTGATCAACCAGAAGCCTTTCTGCGTGGAAGACGAAAAAAGCCCGGCCTGTGTGGCCGTGGAGCAATTGGCCCGTACCGTTTTAACCTGGGAAGTGCCGGAAACCCTTGATGGAAACATCAAATTTTTCTGGAAGCGCCTCCTCTTCCAATAGAGGGAGCGCCCATTCCTTCGAGCCGTGGGAGGCATTTGATTCCGGCCATGTCGCCTGGGGGGACTTTTCTGTTCCCGATCAGGAGCGCATCGTCCGTCATTACGGCCCCAAGGTCAAATATCTCGCCCTGCGCATGAAGGCCAAGCTCCCGAAAAACATTGAGCTTGCCGAGCTGATCGCGGCCGGCACCCTGGGCCTGATGGAATCGTTCACCAAGTTCCGCCCCGCCCTCGGCATCCGCTTCGACACCTATGCGGAAAACCGCATCCGGGGCGCGATGATCGACGAGTTGCGCAAGCTGGACTGGTTCCCGCGCTCCCTGCGCCGTCGGGTGCGCACCTTGGACGAGGCCGTGCAGCGCCTGGAGCACCTGGAAGGACGCGCCCCCACGGAAAACGAACTGGCCGAAGCCACGGGCCTGGAGATTCAGGAAGTGCGCGAAGGCCTGGAAGCCCTGCACAACCAGTTCTGCCTTTCCTTGGATATGATTCAGGAATCCTTCGGCATGGAACAGGCCTCGGAAGAAGCCGGGCCCGACGGCCAGGCGGCCTCTCGTGAGATGGTCGAACGGGTGGCCGAACTTATTGAACAATTGACACCCAGAGAGAAGATGGTATTATCTCTCTATTATTCTGACGAGCTGAATATGCGGGAAGCGGCGGAAGTCATGGGCATTACCGAGGGCCGGGTCTCCCAGCTCCACTCCCAGGCCCTGGCGCGCCTGCGCCGCGAGTTTGTTTCGCGCCACGGGGACGCCCACGCTTGAGGGGAACGGATGAACCATAAAAACGTTTCTTCAGCCCCGACAAACGCGTAAAAAGTTAATTTGCCCTAAGGAGACTCACATGCCGTACAATCCCAATATGCGAGTTCTGGTGGTGGACGATTTTTCCACCATGCGCCGGATCATTAAAAACATCCTGCGCCAACTCGGCTTCAACAACGTGGTCGAGGCCGACGACGGCACCACGGCCTGGGACGTCCTCAACAAGGATAAAATCGAATTCGTCATTTCCGACTGGAACATGCCCCAGATGACCGGCATCGAATTGCTGCGCAAAGTTCGCGGCAGCGAAGAATTCGCCGATCTGCCCTTCCTCATGGTCACGGCCGAAGCCCAGCAGGAAAATATCATTGAAGCGGTGCAGGCCAAGGTGTCCAACTACATCGTCAAGCCCTTCACCGCTGAAGTCATGAAGCAGAAGATCGACAAGATCTTCCCGTAGCAGAATCGCCCTCGGCGACGGGTCCGCGCTCACGGGCACCGGATGATTTCCCGGCGGGGGGCCTTGGCGGCTCCCCGTCATTGTTTTTACACCCCGTCAAACCACGTTTGACGACAAGGGACGCACATGCTCTTCATCGTTCCGGACGCAGACGACAAACCTACCGAGAGTGCCTCCTCCGGCGGCATCAAGGTGGAGCTCGACCTCGACGATGCCCCCTTCCTTGAAGAGGACGAGCCCGAGCCGAAGCCGTCCGAGCCCGAAAAAGAGCCCGAACCGAAGGATGAGCCCCAGCCCCCGGCCAAGGGCGAGACGCCCGCCGGCAAAGGCCGGCTTGCCGGTCTGTTGGCCAACAAGAAGCGCCTGATCATCATCGGTGGGTCGGCCGCTGTGCTCATCGTCCTGGCCGTGGTGGTGAACGTGTTTCTGTTCGGCGAAGAAAAACCCAAAGCCCCGGAAAAACCCGCGCCGATCTATGAAGTGATTCCCTCCACCCCGCCGGAAGAGGGAGCGGTCAAACCGCCCTATGCGCACCTGGTGCAGTGGGATACCTTCCTGGTCGAGCGGCGCGGCGAGGACGGCGGGCTGCGCTTCATCACCTGCAAAATCGCCATCCCGGCCGCGGACGACGTCCAGTACATGGAACTCATGGCCAAGCAGGTTGTCCTGCGCGACGCCGTGTATTACTTCTTGAGCAACAGGCCCCCGGAGATCCTCTCCACTCCGGAAAAGAACAGGGCCATGCGCGACGACATCGTCGGGGTGCTGAACGGGCACCTGACCACGGAAGTCAAGGACGTCTATATTGAGGAATACTTGGTGAGCGACCCCAACAGGCCGTAAGCAATGTCCCACGGCTGCGCAGGAGGAGGCTCATGAGCATCGAATCCATCCCTGTGGTCCAGATGGGCCATGTGGAAAAAGTGGCCGAGAATCTCGAGACCCAGCCGGTCGTTCAGCAGCAGGCGACCCAGACGGAGGCCGAGCGGATTCTGCGTGAGCAGAACTCCAAGGTACCGCCCCCGGAGTCGGCGGAAAAAACCCGAGGCAGGCGGGTCGGCGAACGCGGTGAGGAATCCGGCGGGAAAAACCGGGACGGCCGGCAGCCTCCCCCCCGGCGGAACGACGCCGACGAAGAACAGCCCGCGCAAAACCCCTGGTCGGGCAACATTCTCAACGTGAAAGTGTAGCGCCATGCAATTCTGGATTCTTCTGGCCCTGAGCCTGGTGGAACTGGTCCTGTTCTTTCTGGTCCTGAAATTTTTCAATCGCCTGCGCCGCTCCGAGGAGCTGCTTACCAAGCTCCAGGCCGGACAGGACTCCCTTCTGGACAAGCTGCGGCTGAACGCCGAGCTTGAGCGGGATCTCATGCACTCCTTCGCCGAGCGCCAGGAAGAACTGCAACTGCTGAACGCCAAGCTCGAAGAACGCGTCGGAGAGATTTCCGACCTCCTGGCCCAGGCCGAGGCCGTGAGCCGCTCCCCCCGTTTTTTGCGCGAGTTGATCCTGGCCGGAGCCAAAAAAGGCCGCCCGGCCGAGCAGCTTGCCCGCTCCACCGGCCTCTCTCTCGATGAAGTACGGCTGATCATGGAACAAGGGAGCTGATTCCTTTTCCATGGATACCGATATCCTTATCGTGGGCGCGGGGCCGGCGGGTTCCACCCTGGCCGCGCTGCTGCCGCCCGCGTTTTCCGTTACCCTTCTGGACCGGCGCGATCTCGCCGGCCCCCCCGGCGCATGGGAAAAACCCTGCGGCGGCCTGCTCGCGCCGGACGCCCAGAAACAACTGTTCCGGCTCGGCCTGTCCCTGCCGCCGGCGGTGCTGTGCGGTCCGCAGATTTTCGGGGTTGTGGCCCACGACCTGGACTCCGGGCTGGTGCGGGCCTATCAGCGCCACTACCTGAACATCAATCGCCCCCTGTTTGATCGGATGCTCTTCGCCCGCGCCGCCAGGAACCCAGGCGTCACAACCGTGCTCGGCAAGCGGGCCGTGCGCTTTGCAACAGGGTCCGAAGCCGTCGTCGCCCACCTGGACGACGGCACGCGCATCCGCGCCAAGCTGCTGGTAGGCGCGGACGGAGCCCAATCGCGGGTACGCCGCTGCCTGCCCCCCTCCGTTTACGACAGCGCGACGGGGAAGTCTTTCCCCGCCCCCTTCGGCGGAACCCGCCGCCTGCTCGCCGTGCAACGAATTTACCGGCTCAAGAATGCCCCTGCCGCCTTCGAGGTCTTTTTCCATCCCAAGATGACGGACTTTTACGCCTGGTCCATCCCCAAACACGACACCCTTGTCGTGGGGCTGGCCGCCCCCTGGGCCATGCCGAATCCCGTCGGACGCATGGACTTTCTGGCCGAACGCCTGTTCCGCCTCGGCAGGCATACGGGAGAGGTGACGGCCACGGAAAGCTGCGCCCTGCTCCGCCCGGGCCTGACCGACGGCATCCACACCGGCCGGGACCGCGTGGCCCTTATCGGCGAGGCGGGCGGCTTTATCAGCCCCAGCTCGGCGGAAGGCGTCAGCTTCGCCCTGGAAACGGCCCAATGCCTGGCCGGAGCTCTGGCGGCCCATCCGGACCTGAGCCTCCACACCGGTGAACACCTTCCCGCCGTGGCGACTCACCGCCGGAGCGCCTTGCCCATTGCCATGCGCCTGCGCGCCAAGTGGGCCAAATTCGCGGTTATTCACACATCGTGGATGCGCCTCGCCGCCATGGCCGGCAGTCCCTCCCGCCTGCCGGCCGGGGTCAACCTCCCCTAGAGCCGGAACAACCTCAACACTGTTCCAACAAACCGCATTGACCGGGTGGTACATCCCGAGGACAGCCCGCTCCCTCTCCCACGACCCGGCGGCCCCCCCAAGTTTCCGAGCCCCAAAAAGTGCAGCTGTGACGCGGGAACACGAGCCGGCATTCAGGCAGAGCGCGGAGGGAGACCCCGCAGCCCCGGAGGAGATCCTCACCGGCCGAAGGCCGGGGAGAACTCCAAAGGGATTTGCCCTGCCGCCAAGAGGCGCTCATGAAGGGGGATCGCAGCGGATCTTGGCGAACGCGCGTGTTTACGCCCGCTGAAGCGCGAATGGTGTGCGCGGACGAGGGCGGTACTGCCTGCTGATGGGGAGCACGATATCGCCGCCCTCGGTCGCTCACGCCAAGACGGGAGCCGGAGTCCGGATGCCGCCCGGCCCGCCCGCTTGAAACCTGCCTTACACCACAGGGTGTGAGTGAAGAATGACCCATGCGGCCCCGTTTGGGCCTCCGGCGCGCGGAGATTCCCAAGGTGCAACCCGGCTCGCCGCATGACAGCTTGTTTACCCCACAGCCGCAAGTAAGAGACACGCTATGCAGCCCTGTTTTCGCGCAGCCGCCTCTTGGCCCCCGGAGGGTACACCCAAAATTCGAGGCACAACAACACGCGCCCGCCGCGACCGGCGATTATGGCCCACCACGAAAGCCCCGCGCCGCACCAACCTCGCCCCCCCTCCTCCACCCCACACACAAAAAATAGGCGGGCGGAGGCATCCCTCCACCCGCCGAACCCCCGCAGGGGCCGCACATCCACGCGCTTTACGCGCAGTCGTGCTTGTCCCAAGGCTCGCGGTTGTCACGAGCCAGGGCGCCTTCCATGCGGACCAGGGCTTCTTTGAGCTTGGCCACTTCGTCCATCTTCATGTTGGGCGTTTTCAGCACTTGGTACAGAATCGCGCCGGTGCACTCGGCCGAAATCGGGAAGTCGGCGATATAGGCCAGGGTGGGCACGATATCGCGGGCGTTGGCGGCGCGGGCAACTTCACCCGCCTTGCCGTCCACGCCCATGCCGTAAAACACGGCCGCGCTCTTGGTCGCGACGGCCACGGTGGTGCGGCGGTCGGTGCCTTCCAGCACGGCGGCCAGGGCGGCATCCAGCTCGGTCGCGCCGGCCGCGCCGAGATCCACGACCATCAGGGCCGTGCCTTTTTCCACCTCAGCGGCGACGCCGGCCGGGGCGACGGAGACGGCGCCCTCGGAGGCCTCAAGGGCGTTGCCGGCGGTGTAGTTCTTCAGCACCGCGCCTTTTTTCAGGAGTTTGCCGAGACCTTCGCCGGAGCCGGAAAGTTCGGCCGCCGGAGCCAGGACGATAATCGCTTTCTTTTCAGCCATGATGTGTTCCTTTCTTTCTGGGACGGCGGCCGGTGGGTCGGCCGCCGCCGTTTGCGCCGCGGCGCATCGTCAAATGATTCATGAGGCTTCTGAAAAAATAAGAGCAAGCCGGCCTTCCGGCAAGGTCTTACTTCACCAGGTTGGGCTCTTCCAGGATCTGGTACAGGACCGCGCCCTCGGTGTCGTCGGGCACCGGGTTGCCGGTGGCGTAGCACAGGGTCGGCACGATGTCGGCCAGCCAGCGCGGACGCGTGTAGGTGAAGCCCTTTTTCACGTTCGGGCCCTTGAAGAGCAGGATGTTCTTCAGGCTGCCGCAGCCGGATTCGCCGGTGGGGAAGCCGTAGCCGTGTTCGGCCATGTATTCGGGCTTGAGGGCGTAGACCACGTCGCCGGCCTGGGCGCCGCCCATACCGAAGACCTGGGCGTCTTCCTTGCGCACGGCCAGAAGCACCGGGCGCTCGCCGGTCTCGGGGTGCTTGAAGTCAAGCAGGGCGTCGATGATCTGGTCGCGGACCTTCTCATAGTCGGCCGCTTCGACCACGCCGTTCGGGTACTTGTCCTTCAGGTTCACGTACACGAACATGTAGCGCTGGGGAATGGCCACGGACTTGGAGGGATCCAGCACGTAGTTGAAGCCTTCGGATTCTTCGTAGATTTCCCAGTAGTTCTCGGACTTCTTCGGCTCGTAGTGGCACAGGCCCTTGGCCTTGAGGGCCTCGGCCGTGTTCAGAATCGGGCCGATGGGCGTGGCGCCGTGGTCGGAGCACAGGCAGACCAGGGTTTCGTCGCCGAAGATCTCCATCATCTTGCCGAGCATCCGGTCTTCGATCTGGTAGATCTTGCGCTCCATGTCGAAGGCTTTTTTGCGGACGTTCTCGTCTTTGCTGTCCATCTCACCCAGCCAGCCGTGGTAGAACCAGTCGATGGGGTGGGAGTGCATGTAGAAAAGATCCCAGTCCGGGTTGGCCTTGATCAGGCTGGAGGCCACATTGATCAGCCAGTCGGAGTGGTATTGGGCGATCTCGACTACGGTATCCATGTCGAGCACGCCGTGGATGAAGCCCACCAGACCGATGTCGTTGCAGATCACGTCTTTGGAGAAATCGATGTCCTTGGCGGCTTCCGGCGGCCAGACAAAGCCGGTGTGGCCGGAGATGCCGGTGACGTAAAGCTTGAACTCTTCGGCGTCGTCGGAAAGGTTCATCAGCTTGCAGCGGAAGGTGCCCTTTTCCATGCGGCCGTCTTCCTTGATCTTGAACTCATGCTGCACCGGGCCGCTCCACTCGCCTTTCTTGATGGTGAAGAAGGCCTTGGAGTAATCCTTTTCCGGGCACAGGGCGAAAGAGTCGAAGCCGTCGTCGCCGCTTTCCCAACACAAGCCGTGCCAGATCTGGTTTTCCACCGGGTACATGGACTCCTTGAAGACCATCTCGACGGTGAACTCCAGAGGCTCGTCGCACTCGGGCAGGTTCTTCCAGCCCTTGGCGTTGTCGAAGCGAGCCTGCACGCCGAGGGGGAAGAAATCGGAGGAGATGACGCTTTCGGAAGCCAGGAATTCGCGGTGGGCGTTGCCTTCTTCCATCCAACGGGTTTCAGCCGGGGAGATGCCCTCGCCCATGACCATGACGCCGTTCTTCATCTTGCTCGGCCAAGCCATGGGGTAGTTGACCACCAGGCTCTTCTTGCCTTCCTTGTCCCAGCGATCCCAGATGGTCTGAGCGGTGAGGATCGAGGAGCCGAAAGCCTGCACGGTGTTCTTGTGCTCCAGGCTGCGGCCTTCCACATAGTAGTAGTAGTCTTCCACGCCGTGGGTGCGCGGGTAGGCGCCGGTGCAGATGGTCGCCCAGGAGGGCGGAGTGACCGTGGGCAGGTTGTAGCCTTCGGTCATGTAGCTGCCGGATTCTTTAAATTTCTTGAAGTTCGGCAGGGCGCCTTCGTCCATGAGGGCTTCAAGACGTTTCGGAATGGCGCAGTCAAACCCGAGAAGGGCGGCGCGTTTGGCTTTGATGCTCATACAACTCTCCTAAATTTCGGTGTGTGCCGATGTGTTTATGAGGATTCCAGCAACGGGTAACCTTCAAAAAGCGGGCCATTGTGATTTTTTGCCCACAAAAGCTGATTCCCCATTTTCGACCGGCCGCATTTTTGTCGGAAATACGACACTTTTGACGCATATTCGACACAAGGGGCGTAGCCCTCGGTATATTGCCGTTATATCCAACGCCGCACAGGAGGCGAGACGCGGCCATGCTGCGTCCGGCGGGATGGCTCCGCCCGGAGTGCTTCGGGAAGCGGATGAAGGTGCCGGAGGAAATATGTTTCGCGCATTAGTTGTGATAAATGGCACAATTGGTGCATGAAGCGGACGCCGATGTCTGACGGCCGCGCCCTCCAGCAGGCGGCGGCCGGTGAAAAAGAACGCCTCGCCCGCTCGGGCGCGGTAACAAGAGTCACCCCACAGCACTTGAAGGAGTTCCAACTTTTATGGCTCAGAATACTCCCTTGGAATCGGAAAAGGACCTTCGCCCCATATGGGAAGTGGTTATCCCCGCAGGCCTCATCATCGCGGTTCTTTGCGTGGTGATCTATCTTTACCCGGCCGAGAGCCAGAATATGTTGAGCGCCACCTTCTCGTTCATTTCCAACAATTTGGGCGCCGGCTACCTGTGGTTCAACCTCTTCCTGACCGGGCTCGCCGCGTTCTTCCTTTTCAGCCGTTACGGCAATGTGAAGTTCGGCGGTAAAGACGAGGCCCCGGCCTTCAGCAACGGCAAGTGGATCTCCATGATGTTTTGCGCGGGCGTGGCCGGCGCGGTCATGTTCTGGTCTATCGCGGAGCCCCTGTACAACCTGAACAGCCCGGCGATGAACGCCGAGCCGATGTCGCTGGACGCCTTCCGCATGGCCACTCCTTACGTGCTCTTCCACTGGGGCGCATTCACCTGGGTGTGGTATGTCATTTGCGCGCTGCCCATCTGCTATATGTACTACAAGCGCGGCACTCCCGTTCTTCGCCTCTCGGCGGCCTGCAAAGAAGGCATCGGCAAGTGCGCCGACGGGCCCGTGGGCACCGTCATCGACATTTTCTTCTGCATCGGCCTGATTGCCAGCAACACGGCGGTCATGGGCATCTCGATTCCCATTGTGGCCGACGCCCTGGGCGCGGTCTTCGGCATTGAGCCAACCATCAACGTGCAGCTTATCTGCTTGGTGGTCGGTTCGCTGATCTTCACCGTCAGCGTGGCCCTCGGCCTTGAGAAAGGCGCGTCCCGCCTGGCCGCCCTGAACGTGCTCATCGCTTTGGGCGTTATCACCTACGCGCTGATTGTAGGCCCGACCCGGTTTATTTTCGATAACTTCACCAACTCCATCGGGACCATGCTGAGCAACTATTTCAGCATGTCCCTGGCCACCGACCCCCACGATCTCGCGGCCAACGCCCGGCATTTCCCGCAGAACTGGACCATCTTTTACTCGCTGTGGATGGCCAGCTACGGGCCGTTCATGGGCCTGTTCATCGCCCGCATCTCCAAAGGCCGCACCATTCGGCAGATTGTCGGCCTGGGCGTGCTCAGCGGCATCGTGGGCAGCTGGCTCATCCATTCCGTGTTCGGCGGATTCACGCTGGACCTCCAACTGACCGGCGTGTTCGACGCGGCCGGGCACCTGGCCGCCACCAAGAACCCCACCCAGACGGTGGTCATGGTGCTGGGCCACCTGCCGCTGCCGAGCGTCGTGCTGCTGGCTTACTGCGCCTTCTCCACGATCTTCCTGGCCACCAGCCTGGACGCCAGCGCGTCTTCGCTCGCGGCGGCCTGCTCCCGACGCCTGGGTGCGGACGGCGTGCCGTCCATGGGCCATCGCTTCTTCTGGGCCATACTCACCGCCCTGCTGCCCGCCGTGCTGCTGTATCTGCAGAGCATCGAGCCTATGAAGACCTTCGGCAACGTCTCCGGGGCCTGCATGATCCTGGTGATCATCCCGTTGCTGATTTCGCTGTACAAAATGTTGCGGACGGAAGACCCACTCGCCCTGAAGTATCAAGATCTTCAGAGCAAGGATCTCCCGGCGGTGCTCCAGAAGGACTAAACTCGCGCATACCGCTCTCTTGTGAGGTCCGGAAGGCTTGCCTTCCGGACCTCATTGCTTCCCCGCTCCCAACGGTTCGCTTCCGATTTCGAGACAAACCCCGGGCCGGTCTCGAAGCCTCTCAGGTCTTGACCTTGGCATGTTTCGGCAAAAGAACTCGTTTCCCCAAAAATACGGCCGGCCCTCTCCTGTGAATCACCAGGAAAAGCCGGCCGCAAGCAGCCGGGCGTTCTCTCAAAGCCGCGCCGCCCCGGAGATCCGGGCTCCTCGGCGGCTTTAGCCATGCCAGGCTCAGGATTTGTTCATCCGTCTGCCGCAACGCCGCCCTTTTCCGGCCTGCCGCGTCGCAAAGAAAAAATTGACCTCGCAGTATCCCGATACAGCTTCGGCCAATTTTCCTCTTGCTCCTTACAGGCCGAGAAAGCTCAGCTTTTCGCGGACGGCGTCCTACGTCCTGAGCCTAGTGATTCATGCCGTGCTTTTTCATTTTCCGTTGCAGGGTCCGCATGGTGACCCCCAAAGCCTCCGCCGCCTTGCCTTTGCGCCAGTGGCAGGCATCCAGGGCCGCTTTAATGCGTTTTTTCTCAAGCTCGCCGGTCGCGGCGCGCAAACTGGAATCGGAAGGAGCTTCCCTGCTCTGTTCATCCTGGGCTGCGTCCGCGGGTAAAGCCGCTTTATGCGCTTCGGCAATCCCGGCACGCCGGGACGCTCCCGGCTCAAGATAGTGCCCCGCCCCGGAAAAATCGATCCCCAGGTCGCCGAAGGCCCAGTACCGGTCCAGAGAGTTGTGCAACTCGCGGATGTTCCCCGGCCAGGCGTACTGTTCCATACAGGCCAGCAGGTCGACGGGGATGGGGTCGCTGATGCCCCGTTTTTTCGCGTAGGCGTCGATGAGCAACGGCAGATCGCCCCGGCGGCCGCGCAGGGGCGGCACATGCACGGCCAACACGTGAATGCGGTAGAAAAAATCCTCGCGCATGGCTTTGCTCTGCACCATGGCGTGCAGATTCTGGTTGGTGGCCGAGATCAGCCGGAAGTTGGAGCGCCGGGCCTCGCTGGAACCGACCGGGGTGTACGTCTTGCTTTCGATGGCCCGCAGGAGTTTGACCTGGAGCTTCAAAGGCAGCTCGGCCACTTCGTCCAGAAAGAGCGTGCCGCCGTCGGCCGCCGCCAGATGCCCGGGGTTGCCGGCCACCGCTCCGGAGAACGCCCCCCGCACATGGCCGAAAAACTCACTTTCCATCAAATGCTCGGGAATGGCTCCCCAGTTCACCGGCACATAGCGCCCCTTGACCCCGGACAAATCATGGATGGTCTGGGCGGCAAGATCTTTGCCGACCCCCGTTTCTCCATACAGAACAACCCCGGCGTCGCTCTCGGCGGCCTTGAGCAGCAGGCCGTACATGTGCTGCATCGCGTCGCTTTTGCCGATAATCCGGCCCAGGCCGTACGCGTTTTTGATGGAGCGGCGCAGGGTGCGGTTCTCCGCCTTCAGGCTGAGTTCACGGTTTTTCTGGTCCGTGACGTCCATCATGATGCCTTCAATATGGCGACAGTTCCCGCCGGCGTCGTACACGCCCTCGCCCTGGTCCCAGATCCAGCGTTCACGCCCGGAGGCCGGGCGGATCCGATAATAAATTTCATACGGCACCCCGGCGGCGATGCTTTCGTGCATGACCGCCCGCACGTGCCGGCGGTCCTCCTCGGGCATCATCCGCTCGATGATGTTGGTCGGGTTGGCGTAGACTTCTTCCGGCTCGACCTCGAGAATGGTCTTGCAATGCTTGCTGATGAACACCAGGGTGTAGGTGTAGCCTTCATCCTCCCTGACTTCGCAACGGTAGGCCACGCCGGGCAGGTGGTTGAGCAGCCGGGCCAGGCTGCCTTCCACCTCGGCAAGGCGGTGCTGGATTTGTTCCATGGACTCGTTCGACATGTACGCCTCGAATTGTCTGAAATCACGTCAAGAATGTCGCCATAGGTGACGCCGGCCGACGAATTTGTCAAGCGCAAAATAACACATGCGCGGCGACGGGAGGGGATTTTCCTTTTATTTGGCGCTTGCGGCACGAAAAATGCTTTTATGTCCGCCAGGCTCTCATTTCTACAAGTTGCTGCAACCAAGAAGGACACAATCATGGCGGAACTGTCGATCTCGTATGAGCGCGAAGGCTCGGTTCAGACAATCCACACCGGCTCGCCGGTCCTCGGCGATCTGGTTATCGACAACTCCGGCGTGCCGGAAGAGCAACGCGGCGGCACAGCCAAGCAGTTGCTGGCCTCGGCGGCCATGTACTGTTTCTGCGGCGCCCTGGCCAAAGCCCTGGAAACCCGCGGCGCGAAATACGACAAGATTGTCGGCAAAGCGACCCTCGAAACCGGATTGGACGACAAGAAACGCGCCCGCGTCTCGCAAATCACTCTGGCCGTAGCGGTCCATATGGACGAAGAGTACGGCTTCATTTTTGAGCGCGTGGAAAAAATCATGCAGCAGGGCTGCCTGGTGACGGCCTCCCTTGAAGGCGGCTTCCCCATCATTTACAAGCTGACCCACGAATTCGACGACTAGGCCGAATTCGTGTATACGGCCGGTTGTTTTTGAATCCGCCATCCCCAAGGAGACGACATGAGCGCACTGAACTACCCCGACACCCTGCAATACTCCAAAGAACACACCTGGCTGCGTGAAGAAGGTGACGGCACGGCCTATGTGGGCATCAGCGACTTCGCCCAGGACCAACTCGGTGAAGTGGCCTTCGTGGATCTGCCCGCCGTGGGCAAATCTTTTGAAGGCAACGCGGAATTCGGCACGGTGGAATCCATCAAGGCCGTGAATGCCCTGTACATGCCCATCGCCGGCACGATCCTGGCCGTGAACGAGGCCCTTGCCTCCGATCCCAGCGCCGTGAACACCGCCCCCTACACCGACGGCTGGATGATCAAGATCCAGATTCCGGCCGGCGCGGATCGCGGCTTCCTGCTCGCCGTTGATGCTTACAAGGCCGGCATCGAGTAAGACTACTCCTCCCCTCCGCAAGGAGAAGGAGTCGACGCCGACAATAACAAGGCGGACATCCCGATAAACCGGGTGTCCGCCTCTTTACTGTTCGGAGCTGCCGCGTCGTTTCGGGCGGTATCTACAGCTTGACCTCGCCTGTCCGGGTGACAATCACCTCGGTCACCGGCACGGAACTCCCGGCCTGTTCCTTCGCGACCGCGCAGGCCCGGCTCAGAACCTGGCAGCAGGGCACTTCCATACGGGCCACGAGCACTTCGGCCGGGTTGGCGCGGGTGAAAATCTCCACCAGGCGCTCCACCAGGGGCTCCATGCCCTCAAACTTGGGGCAGGCGATCAAGCAAACCCGGCCCGGCTTCAGGGCTTGCAGACCGGGCGCGGCAAAGGCCGTGCAATCGGCGGCCAGAAGCAGTCGCGCTCCTTGCAGGAAGGGCGCGTCCGGCGACATCAGGCGCAGCTTCAGCGGCCAATGGGTATTGCCGCCTCCGGAGGGCGCGGCCATGCCGCCCGGCCCCATGGGCAGGTTCATGGGCCGCGACGACGGGCAACCGCCTCCGGGCGCGGCCGAAGGGCAGCCGCCGTGCCCATGCTTATGCCCGTGGCCGTGCGTATGGCCGTGGGCCTTCCCCTGGCGGGCCAAGTGTTCCTCCACGGCCTTTTCATCATAGGCGTCGGCCGGGCGTTGGATAATTTTCAGGGCTCCGGTCGGGCAGCCGGAAAGGCAGGCCCCCAGGCCGTCGCAGAGGTGGTCGGCAATGACCTTGGCCTTGCCGTCCACAATGTGGATGGCCCCTTCGGCGCAGTCCAGAATACATTGGCCGCAGCCGTTGCAGAGGTCTTCATTGATTTCGATGATGTTGCGCATGGTGCTCATGGCGTGTCTCGTTCGTGCGGTTCCCGGCCGGAGCGGCGGCGCGCCCCGGCCGGGATGTTCGGTGTTATCCCAGAATGGCCTTGAGGTCTTCGTCCGGGGTGGAGATGGGCATGATATTGTAGTTCTGCACCAAAACGTTCAGCACGTTGGGGGTGACGAAAGCGGGCAGGGAGGGCCCAAGGCGGATGTTCTTCACCCCGAGGGCCAGCAGGCTCAGCAGGATGACCACGGCCTTCTGCTCGTACCAGGAAAGAATCAGCGACAGGGGCAGGTCGTTGACCCCGCAGTTGAAGGCCTCGGCCAGGGCCAGGGCGATCTTCAGGGCGGAATATGCGTCGTTGCACTGGCCCACGTCAAGCAGGCGCGGAATGCCCCCGATGTTGCCGAGATCCTTGTCGAAGAAGCGGAACTTGCCGCAGGCCAGGGTCAGGATCACGGTGTCCCGGGGGGCCTTTTCCACGAACTCGGTGTAGTAGTTGCGGCCCGGCTTGGCGCCGTCGCAGCCGCCCACCAGGAAGAAGTGCCGGATAGCCCCGGACTTCACGGCCTCGATCACCGTGGGGGCCACACCCAACACGGTGTTGCGGGCAAATCCGGCCAGAACCTTGGTCTTATTGCCGCCGGCTTCGTCTTCCGCCGTAAAGCCGGGCAGGGCCAAGGCGCGCTCGATCACCGGGCCGAAATCCCCGTTCGTCACGTGGCTTACACCGGGCCAGCCCACGAGGCCGGTGGTGAAGACGTTGTCGTGGTAGGAGTTCGCCGGGCGCTGGATGCAGTTGGTGGTGAACAGAATCGCGCCGGGGAAGGCGGGAAATTCCTTCTGCTGGTTCTGCCAGGCCGTGCCGTAATGCCCGACGAGGTGGGGGAACTTCTTCAGGCCGGGGTAACCGTGGGCAGGCAGCATTTCCCCGTGGGTGTAAATGTTGATACCCTTGCCCTCGGTCATGACCAGCAGGTTGTACAGATCCTTGAGATCGTGGCCGCTGACGAGAATGGCCTTGCCGGCCTTGGGCCCCAGGGGAACTTCCGTGGGCGTGGGGTGCCCGTAGGTGCCGGTGTTGCCGGCGTCGAGCAGTTCCATAGCCTTCAGACCGGCCCGGCCGCAGGCCAGGGCTTCTTCAACCCAGGCGCCGAGGTCGCGGTCTCGGCCGTCAAAGCCGGCGGCCAGACCCTTGTAAATGTCTTCGTACAGGCCGGCGTCCTCATGGCCGAGGATGGCGGCATGGTCCGCATAGGCGGCCGCGCCTTTCAGGCCGAACAGCAGGGTCTGCATCAGGGAGTTGACGTCCGCGTCGGGGTGCAGGCGCTCTACGGTCGCAAGGGCGATCTGCTGCTCGAGGCCGGCCGGGGCGCCTGTGGGCATGAAGGCGGCCGGGCCGGAGGAGGCGGAAAAACCGATTTTCTTGGCCAGGGCTTCGCGGGCCGCGACTACCCGGCGCAGGGTCTCGGTCAGGGACGCGGGGTCGAAGTTCACGTTGGTCAGGGTGGTGAACAGGGCCTTGGCGGAGAGGCGATCCGTCTCGGGATCGATCACGCCTTTCTCCCGCGCCGCCAGAGCCGTCAGGGCCAGGCCGCGCAAAGCGTAGACGATGAGATCCTGAAGCCCGGCGGCTTCGGGTTGCTTGCCGCATACGCCCATGGTTGTACAGCCGGTTCCCTTGGCGGTTTGCTCGCATTGATTGCAGAACATGGCATTCTCCTTTGTTTCCGTGGCGCGGGAAGCGCCGGTTTGCTCGTGACGCCTGGACAATAAGCCTCTCCCATCCACAAGGATGTGACCGGCGTCACAGTTCACGTTTTTTTTGAAAAAATAAAAATCAGTTGAAAGAACCCATTTGGACGGTTATAACACGCACGCAAACATATACGCGATTATATTTCTTTTCCTTCTTCTCTTCAGGATGCCCGCAAGCCGCCGGCCCCCCGGTGGAGAAGAGGATTCCACAACCCAGAAGGATTTCTCATGTCTCAAGAACTCACATTTACAACCCCCGGCTCTCAAATGGTCAAATTCGTCGCGGCGGCTCTCGTCTTCGTCATCGTGGTCGCGTTTCTCGTCGCCCTCATATTCCAGGTGTATCTCAAGGCGCCCGTCCTGATCGCCCCCCTGATCATCGGCGCCCTGACCATGCGCCACAAAATAACTCTCGGCCCGGATTCCATGCGCTTCAACTTTGGGCTCTCCAAAAGAAACTACGCGTTCGCGGACACCTTTTTCCACTACGGCCAGGTCTCCGGCCCGGTGAGTTGGATCCAGTCCTTCGGCCCCCGCACGAATATGCTGCACGTTCAGCAACAGGGGAAACGGCTGATGAAGATGCCCGTGAACCTTTCCCAAACCGATTTCGACGCCCTGATCGCGACCATGAAAGAGCGCGGGGCCGACATTCAACCCTTTTAACAACGGGGGAACGCCATGAGCGACGGCGTTGAAATTTTCCGCACAAGCCCGGCCTGCGTCATGACCATGCGGGTGATTATCCTGTTCGCCCTAGGCGCGCTCGTGGTGAGCAACTACGTCATGCTGCGCGGCTTCAACACCATCGGACTGATCCCGCTGCTCGCGGCGGGCATCGTCATGTTCAATATCGAGCACAAGGTCACGCTCTCCAACGAGACCCTTTCCGTGCGCCGGGGCATTTACCACAAGGTGTATCCCCTGCTGGGCACGGAGTTCCGGGTTTCCACGGTGGACGGCCTGCTGAGCTTTCTTTTTTCCCTGCGTTCCCGAACCCCGGCCCTGTACGTCACACCCATCGGCGGCAGGGAAAAGCGCTTCATGCTGTTCATCCCCCAAGAAGAGGCCGACCGCCTGGCCGCCTCCCTGAAGCGGCGGACCCGGGCCGCCGACGCCTGAGCTTCGCCTTTTTCCCCACAGGAGATGGCCGGATCGGTTGACGCCGATCCGGCCATCTGTATTTTCAGCTCCTGTTTCGCCGCGCCGTCAGCCAACCTTGCCGGGCAGCCACAGGATCAGATCGGGAAACAGAACCATCAGCGCCAGACAGATCAGGAACGCGGGCATAAACAGCAAAATCCGCCGGAACAGCACCTCCAGGGGAACCCGCCCCAGCGAGGCGGTGACGAAGGCCGAGGCCCCCACCGGCGGCGTCACGGCCCCCATGGTGGTGACGACCATGAGCACCAGGCAGAACCACAAGGGGTCGTATCCCAGGCCGGCGATGAGCGGCGAGAACACCGGCAGGGTGATCAGGAGCAGGGCCAGGGCATCCATGAACATGCCGCCCACCAGGAAGACGGCCAGAACCAGCAGCAACACGGCCGGCGCCGGCAGGGCCGAGAAAACGGCCGACTCGGACAATGTGAAGGGAACCCGGGAAATGACGATGAATTTGCCGAAGATGTTCGCCCCGGCCAAGAGCAGAAAAATCATCGCGGAGACGTGCATGGTGTCGCGCACCGCCGCGATGCAGCCCTTCAAGCCCAAGCCCCGCCGGGCGAAGCCCAGGATGACGGCCAGAGCGGAGCCCGCCGCGCCGGCTTCCGTCGGCGTGAACAGCCCCGCCGCCATGCCCCCCACGACCAGGGAGAAAAGCAGCCCGGCTTCCAGCAGGCCCGGCAGCGTGCCCAGGCGTTCCGCGTTGCTCCGACGCCCGCCCGCCGGGGCCCATCCCGGCTTGAAGCGGGCGCACAAGATTACGGTCAGGACGAACAACGCGAGCAGGGCCAGACCCGGCAGGATGCCGCCCACAAAAAGCTTGCGGGTGGAAAGCCCGGTCTGCACGCTGAGCACGATGGCCACCACGCTGGGCGGGATGATCGCCCCAAGGGTGGTGCCCACGGCCACGGTGGAAGCGGCGAAAATCGGCTCGTAGCCGTACTTTTTCATTTCCGGCAGGGCCACCACGGACATGGTCGCGGCCGTGGCCGTATTGGAGCCGCAGATGGCGGAAAACCCACCACAGGCCAACAGGGTGGCCGAGGCGATGCCGCCGCGCCGGTGTCCGGTCCAGGCGGCCACGGCCGCGTACAGTCGCGAGCAGAGCCCGGAGTGAAAGGTTGCCTGGCCCATGAGCACGAACAGCGGGATCACCGTCAGACCGGTGGAGGAAAAGGTGGCCCAGACCTCGTTGCCGAGCATGGTCCGGGCGTTGTCGAAGCCGTCGAGGAACGCGTAACCGGCAAAGCCGAGCACGGCGGGCAGCAGACCCACGGGGATGCGGATGAACAGCACCCCGGCCGTGAGCAGCAGAATGACCGCGCAGGCCACGAAAGCGGCGCTCATGCGGCCCCCCGTTCCCCGGTCGCGGCCGCCGGAGCCGCCGGCAGCATCGTCCGGAGGAGTTCCAGCAGGAAAATCGCGGCCTGCAAGGCGGCCCCCAGGGCCAGACCCAAGGTCATCGGGGCGGAGGAGAAGGAGAAACCCTCAATGGTTTCCCCAATGTCCTGGGTGTAGGCCGCCAGTTCCCTCAGTTCAAGAGCCGCGAGCAGGAGGACGCCCGCGCAGGCCAGACGCGAGAGGGGGCGCATGGCGGCCTGGACCGACCGGGGCAGCCTGTCGGCCATGACTCCCACTTCGATATGGCTGCCGCCATATTGGGCGGCGGGCAGGCACAGGCCCACGGCCAGGGCACACAGGCAGCCGCCGATCTCCACGGCCCCGCGCAAGTCGCCGCCCAGGCCGCGCATAATGATGCCCGCACAGGCTATGCCGAGCATAAGCGCCAGGATACAGCCGCCCAGAACGGCGGCCAGGTTCGAGGCGATGCGCAGAACCCGATCGAGCCGGCCCGGCAGGCCCCGGTCGGCTCCCCCGCTCCGCCCCCCAAGGAAGGCCGCAACCTCGCGAAGACGGGCACCGATACTCTGCCGGATCGCGCCGGCGGGCATGGCGGAATCGCTCACTTTCTTTCTCCTTCAACGCGTTGTTTGTCCCGCATGATTTCCGCCAGTACCGCCTCGGCATCCAGCCCCTTGTCCGCGGCCTTTTCCTTCCAGATCTCCGTCACCGGGGCCATGTCCCGCAGGACGCGTTTTTTTTCCTCCGGCGAAAGCTCGGTGACGCTCACGTCATAGGTCGAGACGCTCCAGGCCAGGGACTCGGTCGCGTGAGCGTCCACGTAGCGGCCGGTCCAGACGGAGTGCTCGCGCCCCATGTCTTCCATGACCGCGCGCACCTCGGCCGGCAGTTTGTTCCAGGCATCCAGGTTCATGTAGATAATGAAGGGGTACAGAGGCATATCGGCGACGAGCACGTGCCGGCAGTATTCGGCGAAGTTGTAGTCCTGCATCACGTCCAGAGAGGAAAACACCCCGTCCACCACGCCTTTTTGCAGGGCTTCCGGCGTTTCGCTCTGGGGCATGGACACGGCCGAGGCCCCGATGGCCCGCACGGCCTCGGCGGTCATGCCGGCCGCCCGCAGGCGCAGGCCCGTGAGGGCTTCCCGGCCGGGAACGGGTTTCACGCTCATGATCTGCGACGGGGCGCTGGTGAACACGGCCAGCACTTTGAAGCGGGATAATTCCTTGGGCTTCCGGCGGGCCTGGAAATCGTAAAAGGCCGCGCTTGCCTGTTCGGCCGAGGCGAAGCCCAAAGGCAGCTCGAACGCGGAGAGCATGGGGAAGGCGCCCGGGTGGTAGGCCAGGCTCGTGCAGCCGATATCGGCCTGGCCCTGCATGACCCCACGCATCATGTTGCGGGCGTCCAGCAAGGTCCCGGCCGGGAAGGTCTCGACCGAGACGGCCCCCTTGGTGCGTTGTTCAACCTCGTCGGCCCAGCGTTCCATCGACACGCACGGGAAGGTGGACGCGGCCGGGAAGTTGGCGAAGCGCAGGCGGATCGGAGCCGCCTCGGCGGCGGCGGCCGGGAACGGAGTGATGACGCCGAGCGCGAGGACGAGGAAGGTGGCGAGCAGCCCGCACAGGCGTGAAAATCCGCGACGCGACAGGACGGAGGGCATGGGTTTCTCCTTGGGGTTTGCGAATAAAAGAAAAGAAAAAAGCCGCCGGCAGGGCCGGCGGCTTTTCCATACAGAAGGGGAAACTCCCTTGGAACGCTAAACCACCTCACCGGCCGGAATATGCCCAAGACCCCACCACCAGAAACGGGCGGAGGAAGTGGCGCACAGGCCGGAGGAGGAAGCGTTCGTCAACATGGGTTTAGAGGTAGCGAAAAGGGGGGGCGGTTGTCAAGGGGGGTCTCCGGCCGGAACGGCCGGCGCTGGTTGTTTTTGAGGGGAAGCGCGAAGAGAGGGCCGGCAGCGGCGGGCGAGTTTTGTTGTGTCTCGAATTTTTGTTGCAGCCTCCGGGAGCCCAAGAGGGGCTGCGCAAAACAGAGCCGCGCCGGGGTTCCACCCCGGGCCCCCGCTCCCGTCTTGGCGTGAGCGGCCGAGGGCGGCGAAGATCTTTTCCCTTTTTCCCGGCGGTACCCGCCCCCGTCCTTCGGGGCTGCGGGAGCCTCCTCGACAGAAGACCGTCCGAGGGGTCTCCCTCCGCTGCCCTGCCTGAATGCCGGCTGACGCTCCCGCGTTGGAGCTTCACTTTTCAGGTTCCGGTAAACTCAGGGGGGCGTGGCCGGCTGCCGCCGGAACCGGGCGGCTCAGTCCGGTGGGAAGCGAAAGTGTCCGGTCATGCCCCGTTTGTGCCAGTTCATGAAGTCGTCCTCCTCGGAGGCGACGGGGCCGTCGTTGTGCAACAGGTAGGGCAAACCTTGGGCGTTGCGCTTGTCCGAGAGTACGGCGATGTGATCCGGGCCGGTGAAGGTCACGATGTCGCCGGGTTGGAAACAGGTGGCATTGATTATGGGATCGGTATCCACTTTCGTTGGAAGGGTGGTTCCGTGCCGGCGCAGGAAGACCCGCAGGTTGGGCACACGACGGTAGTCGATGTTCGCATCGCGCGGTTTGGCCCTGGGGTATGCCGTGGGATTCTTGCGGATATCGGCGTCCAACAGTGTGCGCAGGTCGTATCCGGCATGGAGGCAGGCGCGGCGGACGATGTCCGTGCATACGCCCTCCCCTTTCGGCGGATCTCCACCCTGATAATAGGCGGAACGGTAGATGGGGCGCTCGTGTACGGCCAGACGGGCGCCGGTGATAAGGTCCACAGTGTCGTTGATGCCGTTTTTGTTGGTGTCGCGCTTGGAATAGACGCGTGGAACCGTTTCGAAGGCCGAGGACGCGCCCAGCCCCTCGAGCAGGCTCAGTATGTCGCCGCCGAAAGCGGGGACCGTGGCGGCAAGCAGCAGGATGCAGCCGAGTACGGCGAGGCGTCGCGGGGTGAGGATACTCACAGGCGCTTCAGGGCCTCCACAATATTCCCCGGCACGCGGGGGGATAGCCCGGCCAGGGATGCGGGCCGAAACAGGGGAAACAGGTCGTTGATCGTAAGCGGGGCCGGCTTCGGCAGGCAGCCGGCCAAGTGGCCCAGGCAGCCGAGAATGGCCTGGGGAGAAACGCCCGCCTCGCGCAGTTCCCGCACCTCCAGGGCATGATGGCGCTTGGCCAGGCGTTCGCCCTCGTGATCGAGAACCAACGGCAGATGCAGGTATTCGGGAATCTCCGCCCCCAGCAGGCGCAGCAGCAGGGCCTGCCGGGGGGTGGAAGAAAGCAGATCCTCGCCGCGCGCGACCTGGGTGATCCGCATGTCCGCGTCGTCCACGGAAACGGCCAGTTGGTAGGAAAATACCCCGTCGGATCGCATCAGGGCGAAATCCCCGCCGCAGGCTGAAGGATCGGCAGGCAGCCGGCCGCGCAGGAGGTCGGTGAAGGCGAGGGAACGTCCCTCATCCCCAAGGGAGTCGAGGGCCGCGCCGACATCCAGACGCCAGGAAGCCCGAGCCCCGGCCTCAAGGCGGGTTTCCCGTTCCTTCGGGGTAAGATTCCGGCAGGTGCCGGGATAGGGGACGCCCTCGTCGCCGATGTGCGGGGCCGAAGCGAGTGTGCGCAATTCCTTGCGGGTGCAGAAGCAGGGGTAGACCAGGCCGCGTTCGCGCAAATCGGCCAGGGCTTCGACATAGCGGGGCAGGCGCAGGCTCTGGACATAGGGAGCGAAAGGGCCGCCGCAATCCGGGCCTTCGTCCCAGTCGATGCCCAGCCAGGCGAGATCCTCAAGAATGCCGGCGGCGAACTCGGGCCGGGAGCGGGCCGGGTCGATGTCTTCCATGCGCAGAACCAGGGCCGCTCCGGAAGCGCGGGCCTGGAGCCGGGCGATCAGGAAGGCGAAAGCGTTGCCCAGATGGATGCACCCGGTCGGGCTCGGGGCCAGGCGGCCGCGCGGCGGTGGAGGCGGGGTGTGCGGCATGGCGGCTGGGGCGGGAGTCCGTAAAAAGGCCGGCGGGAAGGCCGTTCCCGCCGGCCGGGGATCAAGACGCGGTCGGCTCGGATGCCTTGTTTTTGGTCGGCGTCGCGGTTTTCGCCCCGGGGTTCGTGGCGGCGGGGGTGTTCGCAGCGGGGTTCTTGGCGGCCGACGTTTTGGCGGGGGCCGTCGCGGCCCCGCCGTCGCCGGA
>JAVBQP010000037.1:0-8767 GCA_031548905.1 Desulfovibrio sp.
GTTACCCTCGCCCCCCCCTCTCTGTGTACCGCGCCTCGATTCAAAACACCCCTCCCGGCGCCATTCTCCGCCCCCCCCTCGGGGGGTGTTTTACCAAATAAACCCCCCCCGGCGCCACCCCGCCGGCCCGCGGTCCGGTAAGCCCGGCCGGGCAAGTGGAACTTCCTTTTAGAAGGAGTAACCGTAGCTTACGCCAAAGGTATTATAGCCGTCGTCCGTGTCGGTAATGCCCCAGGTGGAGTAGTTGGTATACTCGCCCTGGATCCGGTGGTTCATGTTTTCGCCGAAACGTATCCCGGCGGCGCCCTGGGTCTTGAACAGCACGTTGCTGCCGAGATCGCGGGACTCAAACTTCTCGTCACTGACCACGGCCCCGCCGACCGAACCGGCCAGATACGGCTGGAAAGGCGCCGTGGTGAACAAGGTCAACCGCAGGCCCGGCGAGAGAGACGCCCCCCAGACCGTGTCCTCTTCAGTCCAGCCGAACACGCCAAGATCCACAAAAGGCTGCAACTCGGCAATTTCACTGGAAAAAAGCGGATCATAGGATTGCCGGACGTTCGCCCCGAAGGCCGTGGAGTCTTCATCCCCATAGGCGATGCTGCCTCCGACGGAGGTTTCCGCCTGCACGGGCCCGGCAAAAGCGAGCAAGAGAGCCACGGTCGTGCCGAAAATGATCTTTTTGGTCATGGTTCCAACCTCTTCCTGACTGAATACTGAAATTGCGCCGGATTCCTCCGGCGTGTGGCGATTCCTCATCGTGGAGTCACCTTAGACCTCTCCGGAAAAAATGTCTAGAGAAAATCTAGATTTTTTTTGAAAAAAAAGCGAAGAAAAAAACGGCGGCAAACTTGACTTCTCCCACACTTCCCTTTACATATTCCGTCTTTCGAGCAGCGATAAGGAGCAAAAAACGCAATGAAGACATTTACCCCTACGCCCAAAGACATTCAGCGCGAATGGTTCGTGGTGGACGCCGCCGATCAGGTGCTCGGCCGGCTTGCCGCGCAAATCGCCCACCGTCTGCGCGGCAAACACAAGCCTGAGTTCGCCCATCATATGGATAACGGTGACTTTATCGTGGTTGTCAACTGCGAGAAGATCCGCGTTACCGGCAACAAGGCTTCCGACAAGCTGTACCACCGCCACAGTGGCTACGTGGGCGGGCTGAAGACCGTGACCTTTGAGAAGCTTCTGGAAACCAAGCCGCACCTGATTCTGATGCAGGCCGTCAAGGGTATGCTGCCCAAGAACCGCCTGGGCCGGGCCATGCTGAAGAAGCTGAGGATTTACACCGGCACCGAGCATCCGCACACGGCTCAACAGCCCAAAACCTTGACCTTCAAGTAGGCCGGAGAACACCATGTCCACCGAATTCAAGTACGGCACCGGCCGTCGCAAGAACGCCACCGCCCGTACCCGCTTGTACGCCGGCGCCGGCAGCATTGAGATCAACGGCCGTTCTTTTGAGAATTACTTCCCCCGCAAGACCCTGCAGATGATCATCCGCCAGCCTCTGGCCCTGACCAAACTGCTGGAAAAAGTGGACGTGAAGGTCAATGTGCAAGGCGGCGGCGTGAGCGGCCAGGCCGAAGCCGTTCGGCACGGCATTTCCCGCGCCCTGCTGCTCGTCGACCCCGCACTGCGCGGTATGCTCAAGAAAGCGGGCTTTCTTACCCGCGACGCGCGTAAGAAAGAGCGCAAAAAGTACGGTCTGCGCGCCGCCCGCGCCCGGTACCAATACTCCAAGCGTTAAGCCGCTTCCATACGCTGCTTGTATAAGGCGGACTCCTTCGGGGGTCCGCCTTTTGGCGTTGCCGGAATCTCCCGCACAACAACGACTCTACCGGGCCGAACTCCGACTGCGCCCAATCTGTTTCGCGAGATGCGGGATTGTATTTGAAGGGCAAGGTGCCGACGAAAGCGCTCCTTTCGCCGGCAATGAAGAAAACAAGAAAAAGATCCGGCGGACGCACGGCGCAGCCGATACTCCTCCCCCACTCGGGCAGGGAGAAAACGTTTTTCAGCCGGCGAAACTATGAAGGGGAGCGTTATTTCTTCAGCCAGGCGGCGGCACGTTCTTCCAGTTCTTCCTCGGCGAAGGTCGGGGAATCGTAGCGCCCGGCTTCCCGCCGCACCCGTGACGCTTCCGCCAGCAGAATGGCGGCCGCCACAGAAACATTGAAGCTCTGGATCATCCCGTACATGGGAATGTAGACCTCGCCGTCGCACAGCCGGGCCAGTTCCGGGTCCACTCCGCTGTGCTCGTTGCCCAGAAGAAAAGCCGTCGGCGCGAGCAAATCCAGCTCGTACACCGGCTTCGCCTCGGGCGAGCAGCTTGTGGCGTACACCCGCATGTTCCGCTCGCGTATGGCCGAGAATAGACTGTCCGTATCGGCATGGCGAACGGTCTCCACCCATTTCCGAGCGGAGGCCGAACTCTTCGCCCCCAGATGGGGAAACGCGGTGTTCGTATAATACAGATGCACGCGGGGAACGCCGAAGGCGTCGCAACTGCGGTAAATCGCCGAAACATTGTGCGGGTCGTGAATATTCGCCAACACCAGAGAAAGATCGTTCTGACGCATGGCCAGAACGCGACGAACCCTTTCTTCGCGCCGGGGCGTTCTTTGTCGGGACTGCAACATCATCTTCCTTTTCAAACGTGTCCGTATCACTGCGGTGCCGCGCTCTGCGAAGCCGCGACGACCAACCCGCGCCGCGGGAAAAACCCGACGCCGCACGGCGGCTGCCTGCGTGTAAAAAATCACAACATCGCGTGCGCAAACCAACAGCCGCTTTCCGGCAATCCCAATAGCCGGAGCGCATTCGCGCTTGTCTAATCATAGCAAAGAAGCTATGAAAACAAAACCCCGCGAGAAAGCCCTCAGGCATATCCGGGCGGGCGCATGGCCGGACTCGGCCGGCCGCGTGCTCGTCCTTTTTTGTGTGCGTACCCAGCAACCAAGGAGGCTTTGATGACCATCCCGCATACGCGTCGGCTCATCCCCATCCTGGCCGGTTTGGCCCTGACCGCGCTCTTCCCCACCACGGGATTCTGCGCCGAACTGCACCTGGACGGCTCCGCCATGAGCGTGTACTGGGTCATCCCCTTTGTCTGCATGCTTCTGTCCATCGCGGTGTGTCCTTTGGCCCTCCCGCATTTCTGGCACCATCATTTCGGTAAGGTGGCGGTGTTCTGGGGGCTGGCGTTTCTGGTCCCGTTCGGGTTTCTCTACGGCTGGTCCCTGGCCTTGTACGAATTTCTGCACGCCATGCTTTTGGAGTATGTGCCGTTCATCATTCTTCTGTTCGCGCTGTTCACCGTGGCCGGCGGCATTCGCCTGAAAGGCCGGCTGGTGGGCGCGCCCGTGGTGAACACCGGGCTGTTGCTCATCGGCACCCTGCTGGCGAGTTGGATGGGCACCACCGGCGCGGCCATGCTGCTCATCCGCCCCCTGCTCCGCGCCAACGCCCACCGCAAGTACAAAGTGCACACCGTGGTGTTCTTCATCTTTCTGGTGGCGAACATCGGCGGCGCGCTCACGCCGCTGGGCGACCCGCCCCTGTTCCTGGGCTTTTTGCAGGGCGTGTCCTTCTTCTGGACCCTCCAGCACCTGCTCGTGCCCATGCTGTGCCTCAGCGCGGTCCTGCTTGTCGTCTACTTCGCGCTCGACACGGTTCTCTTCGGCAAAGAGGGCCGGCCGCAACCGCCGGCTTCCGAAGATTCCGGTGAGGCGCTCGGCCTTGACGGCTTGGTCAACTTCCCCCTGCTGGCCTGCATCGTGGGCGGCGTGTTGATGAGCGGCATGTGGAAGCCCGAGGGCGGTGTCTCCGTCTACGGCGTCCATATGGAACTGCAGAACATCGCGCGTGACGTGCTGTTGCTCGCCATCGCCGGGCTTTCGCTGCAACTGACCGGCAAGAAGACCCGCGAGCTCAACGACTTCAACTGGGCTCCCATTGAAGAAGTGGCCAAACTCTTTTTGGGGATCTTCATCAGCATGATCCCGGCCCTGGCCATTCTCAAGGCCGGCACCTCCGGCGCTTTGTCTCCCGTGATCAACATGGTCAGCGTCAACGGCACGCCCGACAACCACATGTTCTTCTGGCTCACCGGGGCGCTTTCCAGCTTCCTGGACAACGCGCCCACTTACCTGGTGTTCTACAACACCGCCGGCGGCCTGGCCGGAGTGCCCGGCCCCGAAGTTGCCGGCCACCTGATGAACGAGATGTCCACCACCCTCATGGCCATCTCGGCCGGGGCGGTGTTCATGGGCGCCAACACGTATATCGGCAACGCGCCCAACTTCATGGTCCGCTCCATCGCCGAAGACATGGGCGTGAAGATGCCCAGCTTCTTCGGCTACATGGCCTGGTCCGTGGGTATTCTTGTTCCCTGCTTCCTGGCGCTGACCTTCCTGTTCTTCTAAGCGGCGGACCTGAAGCCATAAAAAAAAGCCCGGCAAAAGCCGGGCTTTTTTTATGCTCGCTCCAACCAAGTAGTTACGCGACTTTATAGAACGCCTTGGCGGCCGCGTTGCACACGGGACATTTGTCGTCGTGCGGGCCTTCGTGCGTGTAGCCGCACACGCTGCACACGTAGTAGTCGACATCCGGGGCGTTGCCTTTGGCTTCCAGGGCCTTCTTGTACAGCTTGGCGTGGACTTCCTCCACCGTGTTCACCCACTGGAAATACTTGAGAATGGCGGCCTCGTTCTCGGCCTCGGCGTCCTTAATCATGTCCGGGTACATCTTGGTGAACTCATAGGTTTCGCCGCCGATGGCGTCCTGCAGGTTCTCAAGGGTATTGCCGATCTTCTTGGCGTGGCGCAAATGGGCGTGGGCGTGGATGGTCTCGGCCTCGGCCGCGGCGCGGAACAACTTGGCCGCCTGCGGCATACCTTCCTTCTCGGCCTGAGCGGCATAGGCAAGGTACTTGCGGTTGGCTTGAGACTCCCCGGCAAAGGCGGCCATAAGATTTTCTTTGGTCTTGGACATATTCGGCTCCTTGAGCGGTTGAAATTGATAGGAACGATTCCTGATTAGTCTTTTCCCCCCGCTTTGTAAAGTCTTTTTTCGTTTGGGCGATTCCCGAACGGAGACGAACCCACCTTGAATTGTTTCAGTATATCGCATCATGAATTTTATAGGCGAACAAATCACCAGACCGCCATTCCCGGCCGGCGGGTGTCACCTCACCCATTTTGGGGCTTGGGGGAGTTTTTCTCAAGAGAATATAAATAACCACCTTGTTTCATCAATCAATAGCCTGTATTCTTCACGTATCTCATTTCGAGGGGTGCGTATGCTCGGCGTCCGCTTGCTGTTTTTGTTTGCCGCTTTATGCCTTCCGGCTTCAGCCGGCCTTGCCGCCGAGGAACACCCGGCGGCTCACGCCATGCCGGGCATGAACGCCACGGATCCCCACGCCGCGCACCGGGAGGCCCCGCCGGCCGCGCCCCTGGTCATCAGCCCGTCGCAGCCGGCCACATTCCCCCTGAAAACCCAGGGAACGCCGCCGCCCCCGATTGTGGAACGCCTGGGCGAACATGTGCCCGCCGGGATTATCATGACCGATGAGAACGGCAAGAGCGTGGACGCGCGCGCTCTGCTCGACCGCCCCACCCTGATTCTGCCGATCTTCTTCACCTGCCCGGCGGCCTGCAACACCCTGCAAAGCTCCGTGGCCGCCGCCCTGTCCGGGGTCAACCTGGAGCCGGGCAGGGATTTTCGGGTGCTCTCGATCAGCTTTGACGAGCAGGATACGCCCGAGCGCGCGGCCCGCAAAAAGGCCGATTACATGGCGGCCATGAACTTTGCCTTTCCGGAGGACGCCTGGCATTTTCTGACCGGCGACAAGGAAAGCGTCAAACGCCTTATGGATTCCCTCGGCTTTCCGTTCATCCGCCTGGGCCAGGGAAATTTCTCGCATCCCGTGGCGGTGATCGTCACCGCGCCGGAGGGTAAAGTTGTCCGCTACATGTACGGGCAGGGGTTCCTCCCCTTCGACCTGAACATGGCCCTGAACGAGGCCGCCCTCGGCAAGACCGGTCTTTCCATCAAGCGGGTTCTGGCATACTGCTTCACGTATGATCCGGAGTCCCGGGGCTATGTCTTCAACTTCATGCGCGTGGCCGGGGGAATCATCATCTTCGGCGCGCTGGTGTTCCTGGCCATTCTGCTGATCGGCGGGAAAAGGAAACGGAGATCTTCCTCATGAGCACGGCATCGGCCGCAACCGGCGGTTTTTTCCAGCCCGCGCCCGGGGTTCCCTCGGGCCTGCGTTCCTGGCTGTTCACCACGGACCACAAGCGCATCGGCATCCTGTACATGTACGGGATCCTGACCATGCTCACCGCCGGAGTGCTGCTGGGCATGGCCCTGCGGATGGAACTGCTGCAACCGGGGTTGCAGTTCATGCAGGCCCAGACCTACAACGAGCTGTTCACTCTGCATGGGGTGATCATGATCTTCCTGGTGGTCATCCCCAGCATCCCGGCCATGCTCGGGAACATCTTCCTGCCTCTGCAACTGGGGGCGGAGGATGTGGCCTTCCCGCGCCTGAACCTGCTTTCCTGGTGGTTCTATATCACCGGCGGCCTGCTGGCCTTTCTCTCCCTGTTCGGCGGCAGCGGCCCCCCGGATACGGGCTGGACCTTTTACGTCCCCTTCAGCACGGTCACGCCCACGAACGTGAGTATCGCGGTATTCGCGGTGTTCATCCTGGGGTTTTCGTCCATTCTCACGGGCCTGAATTTCATCACCACCATGCACCGTTTACGCGCGGCCGAGATGACCTGGGGGAAAATCCCCTTGTTCTGTTGGTCGCTGTATGCCACGGGCTGGATCCAGATTCTGGCCACGCCGGTGCTGGCGATCACCGTGCTGCTGATTATGGCCGACCGGATGCTCGGCATCGGAATCTTCGACGCCGGCAAGGGCGGCGACCCCATCCTGTACCAGCACTTGTTTTGGATTTACTCCCACCCGGCCGTGTACGTGATGATCCTCCCGGCCATGGGGGCAATTTCCGACATCCTGCCGGTGTTCGCCCGTAAATCCGTGTTCGGGTACAAGGCCATCGCCGCCTCAAGTCTGGCCATCGCCTTTGCCGGCTCCCTGGTCTGGGCCCACCACATGTTCGCCTCGGGCATGAGCGACACGGCCGTGCTGGTCTTCTCCTTCCTGACCTTCGTTGTGGCCATCCCCTCGGCGATCAAGGTCTTCAACTGGATCGCCACCCTGTACAAGGGTTCGCTCTACCTCGACCCGCCCTTCTGGTACGCGGCGGCCTTTCTGTTCCTGTTTTCCGTGGGCGGCCTGACGGGTCTGGTCCTGGGCGCGGCCGGGCCGGACATCCACGTGCACGACACCTACTTCGTGGTGGCCCATTTCCATTTCGTGATCTTCGGGGGCCTCGGCTTCGCCCTGTTCGCGGCCTTCCATTACTGGTGCCCGAAAATCTACGGCCGGCTCTATAACTTCCGCCATGCCAACCGGGCCTGCGCGATACTGTTTGTCGGCTTCAACCTGCTTTACTTCCCCATGTTCATCGCGGGCCTGTACGGTATGCCCCGGCGCTACGCCGATTATCTGCCCCAGTTCGCCCCCCTGCAGGTGCTCTCGACCGTCGGCTCGTGGGTTCTCTTTATCGGTCTGGTGTATATGAGCGCCAACCTGATCCACGGGATGCGCCGGGGTCCGAAGGCCGGCAACAACCCCTGGGGCGCGGCCACCCTGGAGTGGAGCGTCGCCTCGCCCCCGCCCCACAACAACTTTGACGAAGAACCCCGGGTGCCGCACGGCCCCTACGACTACGAGGGTATCTCCCGTGAACTCTGATGCCGCGCTTCACAGCCCGGCCCACGGCCACGGGCAGGACGTGCTCGGGGCCAAGATGGGTATGTGGCTTTTTCTGTTCACCGAGTTGCTGCTGTTCGGCGGGCTGTTCCTGCTTTTCGCGGTGAACTTCTCCCGCCATGCCGCGGAATTCCACGAAGGCGGGCTGGTCTTGAGTCGCGCCCTCGGCACAGTGAACACCGTGGTGCTGATCACCAGCAGCCTGTTCGTGGCCCTGGCCGTGGGGCGCACCCGGCGCGGCGACATCGCCGGGGCGCGGCTGCTGCTCCTTCTGACCATTCTCTGCGCCGGAGTGTTCCTGTGCATCAAATACGTGGAATGGAGCACCAAGATCCACCACGGCATCTATCCCGGCGGCCCGGAATACATGACCATGCCCCCCGGGCGCATGTCCTTCTTCAACCTCTACTACCTGATGACCGGGCTGCACGCCCTGCACGTGATCATCGGCGGCATCGTCCTGTTCTGGGTCCGCCTGCGCATGGGCCGGGGGCTGGTCACCAAGGACCGCTATGTGCTGGTCGAGAACGCCGGGCTTTACTGGCACCTGGTGGATCTGATCTGGATCTACCTCTTTCCCCTGTTCTATCTCGTTATGTAGGAGCCGGCATGGAAACGGAACACACCCCGCACATCCTCTCGGAGAAGACCTGCCTGCTGGTCTGGCTCGGGCTGCTGCTGCTCACGGCCGTGACCGTCTGGGTCGCCGGCCTGCATTTCGAGGCCGGGTTCGTGCATATCCTCGTCGCCATGCTCGTGGCCACGGCCAAAGCCGCGCTGGTGATTTTCCAGTTCATGCACCTCAGCTACGAGGGGCGGGCGATTAAGCTCATGGTTCTCTCGGCTTTTGTCATCCTGGCGATCTTCATCGGCTTCACCTTTTTCGACACGGCCAACAGGTAAG
>JAVBQP010000008.1:0-10791 GCA_031548905.1 Desulfovibrio sp.
CCGTGTTATCGCCGGCGAAGGTAGCCGGGGCGGGCCCTCCGGTCAAGCCGGCCTCTTACCGCTCACCGCCAGGCCGCGTGAATCGCAATCAGGTAGGCCCCGCTGATGCAGACGTTCACGATCAACCACAACGACAGGAGAATTTTCTTTTTTGTGGTGTTTTCACCCGCCAGACAGCCGCCCCAGAGGAAGGTCACCAGGAGGGCCGGCAGCACAAGGAGAATTATGCCCATAGGCGCCCTGCCCACCCCGATTCTCACGTCCGTGCGCTGGACATAGGAAAAGAACGCCGGAACGGCATAGATGCACAGAAACAGCGCCGCCGCGGCCAGATGAATCAGGCACGTCCAAACAACTCTCCGCAGCAACGGCCGGTTCATTCGCCCCTTCCTGCGCATTGTCTATGGATGCCCCATCTCCCGAATGCTCTGATGATCCCGGCGGATCATCTCGGGCGGGATATTGTTGCGCCAGTGCCCGGCGGCTTCAGCCCAGAAATAGAACAAGAGCACCGCGCAGACCATGCCCAGAGGCAGGAACAGCCTGGGCAGGCGCGCGAACCGCTTGCCCCACCCCAGGCCGGTGCCCAGGCAGCCCGGCACCGGGCAGGCGCCGACGCACTCGGTACAGCCCACGCATTCCGGCCCGGAAACACGCTCCTTGGCGTGCACCTCGATACGCGACGGGCACACCCCGCTGCAACGCCGGCAATTGATGCAGGTTTCCTTGTCCCGGCGAATCGCCGTCGGAGAGAACATGGACACCAGCCCAAGCAGCGCCCCGTAGGGGCAGAACCCACGGCACCAGAAACCGGGAATCAGCAACGACCCCAGGAGAGTCGCGGCCAGAATCAATACAACCGTGAGAGACGGCGGCATAAAGAAAAGGAGCATCTTGGTGTCCGCGACCCGGTAGTACGGGGTACGGATGAAACCTTCCAAGGCCGCGACGGGCATATCGAGAAGGACGATCTTCACGAAAAAAGCCAGCAGCAGATACTTGGGCACGGTCAGCAATACGGAAACAATGCGCGGCAGGGGCCGGGAAATGCCCAGGCGTTTGCCCAGGCGCTCCAGAACGCCGGAGATCGCTCCCACCGGGCACAGATACCCGCAGAAGCCTTTGCGGAACAGGAAGGCCGTCACCAGGGCCATGAGCAGAATGGTCAGTCCGGCCGGATGGATGGGGTCATAGCTGCCGGTCAGGAGCAGCCGCTTCAGACCGACCAGGGCCCCTATGGGCAAAAAGGCCTCCACCGAGGGCGGCCGGGAAGTGAAGGTTTCCGTTTCTCCCATCGCCCACATGGCGTAAGCGAAAAACCGCGCCCCGACGTAGATGTAAAAAAACAGAAACGCATACTGCGCGGCTCGGTGCGCGACGGAGGGGCGGAACAGGGAAAAGGGGGCGGATTCCTTCCGACTCATAACGGCAATCTCCTTGAAACCGGTAACGGGGGCGGGGGGCAAAGCGCGGGAGTTTTCCATACGCAAAAGGCGGCCCGCTGTAAACTCCCTGTGGTGGTTGGGATTTCCCTGCAAATCCCCATACTCCGTTACAGGTATAATTTCCCTCCCCTCCGCTCTTTTCACTGCGGGGAAAAAGGGCTATAGGTGCAGGCATCCGCCGGCCAGACCCCGGCCCACCCTGCAACAAGATCAAAAAAAAGAATGCGCGCCGTACATCTGCTGACCAAACTCCTTGACGAGATCGTGGCCGACCTCGGGCTGCAAAAGCCCGCCAAGGCGGTCATCGAGCCGCCCAAAGACAAGAAATTCGGCGATCTCGCCGCCAACTACGCCCTGGTGCTGGCCAAAGACACCGGCAAGAACCCGCGCGAGTTGGCCGGAATTCTGGCCGAAAAGCTCCGCGCTTCCTCGCCGCATATCGCGGCCGTGGATATCGCCGGCCCCGGCTTTCTGAACGTCACCTTCGCGCCCGCTTTTCGTCAGGCCGCGATCGCGCTGATTGAAGAAGACGGAGACGCCTACGGCTCGTCCGACCTCGGCGCGGGCAAGAAGCTCCAAGTGGAATTCGTTTCCGCCAATCCCACCGGGCCGCTGCACATCGGCCACGGCCGGGGCGCGGCCATCGGCGATTCCCTGTGCCGGATCATGCGTTACGCGGGGTACGCGACCGAGGCCGAATACTATATCAACGACGCCGGCAAGCAGATGCGCACCCTGGGCCTTTCCATCTGGCTGCGCGCCCTTGAGCTGGCGGGCAAGCGCTCGGACCCCTTCCCCGAGGACTGCTACAAGGGCGAATACATCATCGACATCGCCCGCGAGATGCTCGGCAAAGACCCCGGCCTGACCGACCGGCCCGAGGCGGAAGGCCTCGACGCTTGCTACGAATACGGCCTCAAGGATATTTTCGACGGCATCAAGAAAGACCTGGAGACCTTTGACGTACGGCATGACGAATGGTTCTCCGAGCGCTCCCTTGTGGAAAGCGGCGCGGTGGAACGGACCCTGGAGGCCCTGAAGGCTTCCGGCAAGGCCTTCGAGCAGGACGGCGCCTTGTGGTTCCGGACCACCGAGCAGGGCGACGACAAGGATCGCGTGCTGCGCAAATCCGACGGCACCCTGACCTACTTCGCCTCGGACATCGCCTACCACGCGGACAAATACGCCCGCGGCTTCGACCGGGTCATCGACGTCTGGGGCGCGGATCACCACGGCTACATTCCCCGGATGCGTGCCGCCGTCGCGGCCCTGGGCAAAGAGCGGGAAGCGTTCGACGTGGTTCTGGTGCAACTGGTCAACCTCCTTCAAGGAGGCGAGCAGATCGCCATGTCCACCCGGGCCGGCAAGTTCGAAACCCTGGCCGACGTGATGGCCGAGGTCGGCGCGGACGCGGCCCGTTTCATTTTCTTGTCGCGCAAAAGCGACAGCAAACTGGACTTCGACCTGGAGTTGGTCAAGCAGCGCACCATGGACAACCCCGTGTACTATGTCCAGTACGCTCACGCCCGGATTGAGGCCGTCAAGCGCCGGGTAGCCGAACAGAACGGCCCCGCGCCCGAAGAGGCCGATATCTCCCTGCTCGCGGCCGAAGAAGAAATGGACCTGCTCCGGCTTCTGGATCGCTTCCCCCAGGTGGCCCGCGACGCCGCCGCCCTGGCGGCCCCGCACTTCATCAGCCACTACCTGATGGAACTCGCCGGCATGTTGCACCGGGCCTACGCCGTGCTGCCCGTGCTGAACGCGGAAAGCCGCGCCCTCGGGGGCGCCCGCCTGCGCCTGCTGGGAGCCGTTGGCCAAACCTTGCGCAACGGCCTGCGCCTGCTGGGCGTGTCGGCGCCGGCGAGCATGTAGCATGAGCCATCCCGTCAAACCGAGCGGCCCACCGGCCAAACGCTCCCGGGTCGTCACCCTGACCCTGCGCATTCCCACGGTGATCGGCGGCCTGTTGGCCCTGGTCGTGGGCCTGGTCTGGGTTTTCATCCTTGGAATTATGGTGGGCAGGGGGCAGGCGCCGGAGAGCCAAATCCCACATATTGCCGGGCTGATGCCCAGGGTGGAATCCTCCGCGATCGCCCCGCCGCAAATCACCACGCCGCAAACGGATACAATCATTCCGGAAGAAGATCTCTCCTATGCAGCGGCCTTGAAAGCCGACACATCCAGACGCGCGCCGGAACGGCAGGCGCCGCAGGAAACGCGGGCATCCACGCCGGAAGTCCGGCCGGCCGCGGCGGAAAGCCGCCCGACGCCCCCGGCCACCCCGCAAGAATCGTTCGACTATGTTTACCAGGTGGCGGCCTACAAGTCGGCCGCGCCCTGCGATGAACTGGTGGCGAAGCTGAAGAAGTCGGGCCTGAAAGCGTATACGGAAAAGAGCGACGACAAGGGCGGCCCCTGGTACAAGACCATGGTTTCGTACCGGGGTACCCCCGATGACGTGGACACCCTGCGGGAGAAGCTTCTTCCCCACAAGCTCACCCGCCTGATTCTCAAGTCGAAATCACCCGTACGCCGCTGATTTGACTTATCGATCGGGAAGTTCTACAGGTTTTTCGCATTTCATACGGATGTAATGGTTGAAACGGAGAGCCGCGCCTCAGATGTCCCCACAGGTCTTGTTGCTTGAACCCGTCGCCGGATTGGGCCGCGCCACGTTGTCCCTGTTGAGGGAAATGGGGGCCATGGCCCTGTTCCTGCTGGACGGGGCGCGACATATGTTCGGATCGCTCAAGCAGATCCCCAAGGTGGTGCGTCAGGTGTACGTCATCGGCGCCGGCTCCTTTTTTCTGATCACCCTGATCGGCCTGTTTACCGGCATGGTTTTGGGCCTGCAAGGGTATTACGTGCTGGCCAGTGTCGGTTCCGAGGGCTTTCTCGGTTCGTTCGTGGCCCTGACCCTGATCCGCGAACTCGGCCCCACGCTGACCGCGATCATGATTACCGGCCGGGCCGGCTCGGCCATGGCCGCCGAAATCGGGGTCATGCGCATCACCGACCAGATCGACGCCCTGGAGGTCATGGACATCAATTCCATGGCCTACCTGGTGGCCCCGCGCTTCACGGCCGCGCTGATCGCCTTCCCGTTGCTGACCTCCGTCTTCAACCTGGTGGGCATCGCCGGCGGCTGGCTCACGGGCGTGCTGATGCTCGGGGCCAACGAAGGCGTCTATTTCGGGCGGATCGACGACTACGTGCGCTGGGTCGATGTTTCCGGCTGCCTGACCAAGTCCCTGGTTTTCGCCCTGTGCGTGGTCACGGTCTGCTGCTACAAAGGCTACTTCGCGCATATGCGCAGGGACGGCATGGGGCCGGAAGCCGTGGGCAACGCCACCACCTCGGCGGTGGTCCTGACCTGCGTGCTCCTGCTCGTGGCCGATTACGTGCTGACCTCTTTCCTGTTGTGATTGTCATGGCCGAAAGCATCTGGACCATAGAACTGCAGCATCTGCGCCTGGGCCACGGTGACACCGTGGTGCTTTCGGACGTGGACACCACCCTGCCGGGCGGCAAGATTTCCGTGGTGCTCGGCGGTTCCGGCTGCGGCAAATCCACCCTGCTGCGGCACATCATCGGCCTCTCCCGGCCCATGTCCGGCAAGATCGTCCTGGGTGGGCACGATCTGTTCGCCCTGCCGCACAGGCAGTTCCGTCGTATCCGCCGGAGCATGGGAGTGCTGTTTCAAGACGGCGCCCTGCTCGGTTCCCTGTCGGTGGCCGAAAACGTGGCCCTGCCCCTGACCGAGCACACCCGTCTGCCGGCGAAGCTCGTGCGCGAGATCGTGCTCCATAAGCTCGCCCTGGTGGGGCTGGCCGATTTCGCCGATTACTACCCGTCGGAGCTTTCCGGCGGAATGAAAAAACGCGCCGGCCTGGCCAGGGCCATCGTCACCGACCCGCCCATTCTGCTGTGCGACGAACCAACCTCCGGCCTTGACCCGATCAACGCGGCCCGCATGGACGAGTTGCTTTTGTCGATGAAAGAACGCTTCCCCGGCATGACCATCGTCTCGGTGAGCCACGACATGGCCGGGGTCAAGGCCGTGGCCGATCACGTCCTGGTGCTGCATGAGGGCCGGGCCGTGTTCAGCGGCCCGCGCGCCGACCTGGAACGCACCGACAACCCGTACCTGCGCCAGTTTATGGAGCGCAGAACCATGGACACGGAAGCGGGCGACGACCCGCGCCTGCATCTTGCCGAGGCCACCCGCCGGATGATGCACGAGGCTTTGTCCGGACGCCTGGAATCACGCGAAGAAAAGGTCCAACCATGAAGAAATACTCTCAGGAATTATCCGTCGGCCTGTTCGTGCTTGCCGGGCTCCTCTGCCTTGGGTACCTCACCGTCAAGCTGGGCAAGATGGAGTTTTTCAGCGGCAACGGCTACACCCTCACGGCCACGTTTTCTTCCGTGGCCGGGCTGCGGACCGGGGCCTCGGTCGAGATGTCCGGGGTGCCCGTGGGCCGGGTGGCGGCCATCCGCCTGAACCCCAAGAATTATTTCGCCGACGTGGACCTGCGCATCAACGAAGGCGTGGCCCTGACGGACGACGCCATCGCGTCCGTTAAAACCAGCGGCCTGATCGGCGACAAATACATCAGCCTGTCCGCCGGCAGCGGCGAACCCCTGCGCGACGGGGACAGACTGACCGAAACCCTGCCCGCCTTCGACCTGGAAAAGGCTATCGGGGAGTTCATCCACGGAGGAGTGAAATGAAAACCGTCCTGCGCTTGTGTCTTCCCGTCGTTTTCGCGGTCCTGTTCGCGCTCCCGGCCGCCGGGGCGGAATCCGAAGCCCGTCAGGCTCTGGAGCAAAAGGTCGCCAATGTATTGTCCATCCTCGACCACGCCGACCTGACGCATCCCGAGGGCAGGCTCACCGCCCTCAACAAGGTGCAGGAAGAAATCACCGGCCTGTTCGACTTCCGGGAGCTTTCCGCCCGCACCGTCGGCCCGGCCTGGAAGTCCTTCACGGAAGATCAGAAGGAACGCTTCACGGCCGCCTTCACGACCCTGCTGCGCACCACTTACGCCGAGAAGCTCGAAGGGTACGACGGCGGCACCGTGACCTACCTGGATGAAACCATGAGCACCAAGGGCGACCGGGTGGAGATCCGCACCCGGGTCACCCTCAAGAACGGCCCTGTGGCGGTCGACTACCGAATGAACAGGAAAGAGCGCTGGATGGTCTACGACGTCATCGTCGAAGGCGTGAGCCTGGTGCAGAATTACCGTTCGCAGTTCCAGGAGCTTCTGGTCCAGGGCGACGCGGAAAATCTTATCGCCCAGGTGCAGAAAAAAGCCCGGGAAATGAAAACCGCCCAACCGGCCGGGTGATCGACATGCGACACGGTTCATTCCACTTTCCGGCCTTGTGCCTGCTGTTTCTGCTCTGCCTCTGCCCGGCGGGGGCGGCCTTTGGGGCCACCGCGGCCGAATTGGACGCGGATGAGGATTACCTCGATTCCGTCGGCCCCACGGTGCCGGACCCGCTGGAAGGCTGGAACCGGGCCATGCACGGCTTCAACGACGGGTTCATCACGTACGCGGCCAGACCGGCCTACGAGGCGTATGAGTTTGCGACGCCGTCCTTTTTTCGCACCGGCGTGAAGAATTTCTTCCACAATCTGGCCTTCCCCGTGCGCTTCGCCAACAACCTGCTCCAGGGCAAGGGCCGGGCCGCCGGGGTGGAGATGTCGCGCTTCGTCCTGAACACCACGGCCGGCCTTGGCGGCTTGATCGACGTGGCCGGAAGCCATAAAACCATCGTGCCCGTGGACGATGAGGATTTCGGCCAGACCCTCGGGGTCTGGGGCATGGGCGAAGGCTTCTACATCGTCTGGCCGTTTCTCGGGCCTTCCACGGCCCGCGATACCGCGGGCATGGGCGTGGACTACTTTCTGGACCCGGTCACCTACGTCAAGCCCGCCGAACTGAGTCTTGGCCTGAGCGGATTCCGGGAGTTCAACCGCCTGGACGACATCATCGACCAGTACGACGCCGTGAACAACCTCGCCGTTGAGCCGTACAGCTCGTTTCGCAACGCCTATATTCAACATCGACGGGCCAAGATTGAGCGCTGAAATCCTTTCCCGATCCGTCTTTTCGGGTGATTTTTCCTTGCCTGCCGCCGGCTTCGCTGGTATGGAAACAACGCCTAATTCGTTTTTCGCAAGGAGCCACTATGACCGTCGAGGAACACTCTCCCGCCCCGGAGCAGGAAATTTCCGCCCCGCAGCAAACGAGCGCCGAGCAATCGTTCGCCGAGATGCTTGCGGAGCATGAGCGCGAAGAGGCGCCGCAATCTCACCTCTCGCCCGGCCAACGCGTGACCGTTCGCGTGGTTGCGATCACGGCCGATACCGTCTTTGTCGGCACCGGCGCCAAGGTGGACGGCATCGTGGACCGCGAGGAACTGGAAGTGGACGGCGAGCTGCCCTACAAGGTGGACGACACCCTGGATCTCTACGTGGTCACCGCCACCGCCCAAGAAGTCAGGCTTTCCAAAATTCTCCGCGGGGCCGGCAACCTGGCCGCCCTGGAAGAAGCCCGCGACGCCGGCCTGCCCGTTGAGGGCAAGGTCACGGCTCTGATCAAAGGCGGCTACGCCGTGGATATCATGAAGCGCCGCGCCTTCTGCCCCGGCGGGCAGATCGATCTGCGCCCCCTGGAGGATCAGGAATCCGTGGTCGGCAAGACCCTACCCTTCCTGATCACCAAGCTGGAGAAAGGCGGCCGCAACATTGTGGTCTCACGCCGGGCCATCCTTGAGCGCGAGCAGGCCGAAAACCGTGACGCCCTGCTGGAAAAAGTCGCCGTGGGCGATGTTATTGAGGGCACCGTCAGCCGGCTGGCTCCCTTTGGGGCCTTTATCGAGTTGGCCCCCGGCGTGGAAGGCATGGTCCACCTTTCCGAACTGTGCTGGACGCGCGTGGGCCGGGCCGATGAGGCCGTCAGCCCGGGCGACATGGTGCGGGCCAAGATCCTCGGCATCGATCGCGGCGAAAAGGGTGTGCGGATTTCGCTCTCCCTGCGTCAGGTCATGGACGACCCCTGGAAAAGCGTTCCCGAGCGTCTGCACCCCGGCGCCGTTGTTCCCGGCAAAGTGGTGCGCACCGCCCAATTCGGAGCCTTCGTCGAGATTCTTCCCGGCGTGGAAGGCCTGGTGCATATTTCCGAGCTTTCGTACGAGCGGCGCATCCTCAAGACCGAGGAAGCCGTCGTGGCCGGCGACGCCGTCGAGGTGCTGGTCAAAGATATCGACCTGGACAAGCGCCGCATCTCCCTGAGCGTGCGCGACGTGGCCGGCAACCCCTGGGACAAGGTCGACGAGACCCTGAGCGTCGATACCGAAGTCACCGGCACGGTGGAAAAACGCGCCCCCTTCGGGTTGTTCGTGACAGTGGCCCCCGGCCTGACCGGCCTGATGCCGAACTCGGCCCTGCTGCAGTCCAAGAGCAAGAGCGCCTTGGAGCGCCTGGCCCCCGGCGAGTCGGTGGCCGTGCGCATTCGGGAGATCGATACCCAAAACCGGCGTATCTCCCTTGCCCCGACCGACGCCACGGAAGACTCCGGCGCGGAGGAAAAGGATTGGAAGCGCCACATGCCCAAGCCCGCCCCCCGGCCGGCCGGCATGGGTTCCCTCGGTTTGGCTCTCAAGGCTGCCATGGATAAAAAGAAATAGGACTCCACGCGAATACGCGACGGCCGCCCGGACGATGGTCCCGGCGGCCGTTTTTTTGTTGCCGGCGGCAATATCGCGGGCACTTCCCCCCCCCTCAGCCGCCGGCGGCGCGAGCGCTTGTTACCGCACATTCCCCAGGTAGACATGGCGCAGTCTACATTCCGCTGTCGCCTTGAAGCGCCGGAGCAATTCCACGTCCGTTGCCGGGGCTGTGAACGTGTGGGCCGGAAAATAACGAGAGATATGCAGGGGAATATCCGGTGAAAGCGAGGCTATCCACTCCACTTCGGCCGCGAAATCGTCCGGGGAATCGGAAATTCCCGGCACCACCAGGGTGGTCAGCTCCACATGCGCTCCGGCCCGAAGCAGCAGCCCGATACTCCGTTGGGCCCGCTCCAGGCTCCCGCCCATAGCTGTGTAGGCCTTGGGGTTGAACGTCTTCAGGTCGATATTTGCGGCATCGACAAACGGGGCCAGATCGGCCAGACAGGCGTCGCTCATCATCCCGTTGGTCACGAGCACCACGGCGATTCCCGCCTCGCGCAAGGTCGGGGCCGCAGCAAGAATATACTCGGCCTGGAGGGTCGGCTCGTTGTACGTGAAGGCCACGGAGGACAGCCCGGCTTGGCGGAGCGTGCCGATAAGCTCCTGCACCGGCAGAACCGTCAGGCGCGGCGCTCCTTTGGGCTGGGCGATGCCGTGATTCTGGCAGAACGGGCAGCGCATGGTACAGCCCACACTGCCCAGGGAAAAGATGAAGGTGCCGGGGCGGAAACGATACAAGGGCTTCTTTTCCATGGGGTCCACCGCCAACGAGGTGAAACGCCCCAGGAAAGGGGATTCCAAGACTTCTTCCCCGCCCAGGCGCACCCCGCACCAGCCCCGGCCACCCACCGGCACCGCGCAGGCGTGCCGGCACAGCCCGCAGCGGTACAGGCGCCGGCCGTCTTTTTCCTCTGCAGTCCACCAACGCGCCGGGAGCATTTCACTCCTCCGGGTAGCGGGTCACGGTGAAGCGCTGGAATTGCGCCCCGGAAAGATCCCGAATACCGCCCTTCTGAGCCGCGATGGAAACCTGCTTTTCGATGGCATCCACCCCTTCCAGGTCAGGCAACAGCAGGCCGCGCCGGCCTTCCTTGGTGACGATCACGCCGTAGCGCTTCGGGTCCAGGCCGTCCAGGGATGTTTGTTCGGGCAGGCTCAGCACGTCCACGGAAAAGCGGACATCGGCGAGTTCCTCCAGGCGCAGGGGTGGAAAGCGCGGGTCGCGGGCGGCGGCGGAGACCGCGTTCATGACGATTTCCCGGCCGAGATCCGCGGTCAGGGGCAAAATCGTGCCGATACAGCCGCGCAGGGAGCCTTCGGCGGTCTTGATGGACACGAAACAGGCTTTCTTCGGGCTCCACAAAGACGTATCCGGGTTCACGGCCAGGATTTCCGCCTCGCCGGGTTCCGGAGCGCCGCGCAGGTGCCGGGTCACCGAGAGCCGGGCGAGGGCCGGGTACGGGTGCACGGGGTCGGCCCGCCTGCCGTTCCACAGGGCCGTGCAGTAGCCCACGCCGAAGGGGCCTTCGTACGAAAACACCTCCAGGGGCGCTCCGGCAAGACCGAGCAGGGTCAGAACCGAGCGCAGGCCGCACTCGCC
>JAVBQP010000053.1:0-8083 GCA_031548905.1 Desulfovibrio sp.
GGGGTATCATTAAACGCCTACCGAAGCTCCCGAGTGTTTTCTAACCCCCTAGCCGGCACCGCCCAAAAGATATAGGCAGATACAAGGGACCGCTCTTTGTCCGCCGTCCCGAATACCCCGCGAGGGCTCCTATGCAAAGCCGGATACTCTCCCCCCTGGAAGCGCGCATTCTGCCCTGGCTTGTGGCCGTGGCTTTCTTTATGCAGACCCTGGACGCGACCATCCTGAACACGGCCCTGCCGGCCATGGCCGAAAGCCTGCGCACCAACCCCCTGCAAATGCAGGCCGTGGTCATTTCCTACATGCTCACCGTGGCCCTGATCATCCCGGCCTCGGGCTGGATAACCGACCGCTTCGGCATCCGCCGGGTATTTCTGGTCGCCATCGCCGTCTTCACTTTGGGCTCGTTGCTCTGCGCCCTCTCCCCCACCCTGCCGCTGATCACCGCCGCGCGGGTTGTTCAGGGTATCGGCGGAGCGTTGCTCGCGCCCGTGGGCAGGCTCAGCGTACTCAAAGCCTACCCGCGCGAGGATCTGGTGTCCGTCCTCAGCTTCATCACCATTCCCGGCCTGATCGGGCCGCTCATCGGCCCGACCCTGGGAGGCTTCCTTGTGGACTACGCCTCCTGGCACTGGATTTTCCTGATCAATATCCCGGTCGGTATCCTCGGCGCTTTCGCCGCCCTGCGCTTCATGCCCGATCTGCCCAGACCGGAAAAGGCCGACCCCTTCGATCGCCTGGGGTTCACCCTGTTCGGGGCGGCCATGATCGCCGTGACCATGGCCTTCGAGGGCGTGGGCGAGCTGCACTTCGCCCTCACGCCCATGCTCATGCTCTTCGTGTTCGGCCTGATCTGCCTGACGGGCTATTGCCTGCACGCCCTGCGGGCCAGGTACCCCTTGTTTCATCCCGGCATGTTCCAGACCCGCAACTTTACCGTGGGCATTCTCGGCAACCTGTTCGCCCGCCTGGGCAACGGGGCCATGCCATTTCTCACGCCCCTGCTGCTCCAGGTCGGCCTCGGCTTTTCCCCGCTCAAGGCCGGCCTGACCATGGTGCCCATGACCGTTTTCGCCATGCTGGCCAAAAGCATCGTCCGGCCGTTGCTGAAAAAGCTCGGCTACCGGATGCTTCTGGTGTTCAACACCCTCTGCCTCGGCCTGCTCATCGCGGCCTTCTCGCTCATCGATCGGGACACCCCCTACCTCGCCCTGCTCGTTCTGTTCAGTTGCTTCGGCGTGGTCAACTCCATGCAGTTCACTGCCATGAACACCCTGACCCTGATCGACATCCCCGGCCATTACGCCGCCGCCGGCAACGGGATGCTCTCGGTGATCATGCAGGTGTCCATGGGCATGGGCGTGGCCTGCGCGGCCGCCATCCTGGGGGAATTCTCCAGCCTGGGCGCCGGGAGTTCCTCCGCGGATGTTCTGGGAGCCTTCCACAAGACCTATCTCTGCCTGGGAGTTCTCGCCGGCCTTTCGGCAACCATCTTTTTCCAGGCCCGGCGCACGGACGGGGCCGGCACCCCGGCCCAGGCATCCTGAACCGACCTTTTTTCCGAGCAGCCCCGCAGGGAACGCGCCGACTTTGGCTTGTGCCCGCTCCAGTCTTGCTTTCGACTCGCTCTCGCTATACTATACCTTCGATTTTCGCCCCGACGCCCGTACCCCAACTCCTGGGAGACCGGTATGGGAGTACGCCGAAATACATTTCGGCGAGTGTTTGTCGGGGAGAGCCCCCATATAAGTAGGCTTCATGATTATCCGCTGCCCCCACTGTGAATACGCCCGCACCGTAAGCGCGACCAAAATTCCGCCCTCGGCGGAGGTGGCGACCTGCCCGAAATGCAAATCCCGCTTTCGCTTCCGTACCCTTGAGCCGGACGAGAAACCGGCCCCCCCGCCGCCGGAGCCCCCCAAAGAAAAGGCCCCGGCGGACATCTGGGAAGCCGTGGACGCCCTGGCCCGTACCCTGCCCCCGCCGCCGGCCCCCAAAGTTCCCCCGGCTCCGCCGGAAGCCGCCGCCTTTGAGCCGCGGCGTTCGCGCAGCGAACCGAAGGCGGACCCATATGCCCGGCAAGGCAGCCTGTTGCGGGAACGCTTCCCGCGCCCGGAGCCCGAGACCGCCCAGGAGCATCCTCTCTCGCCCGAAACCGTTCCACCGGAGCCGGCAGCCGGCACCGCCGAGATCGAAGCGCCGGAAATTCCGGTTGCGCCCGCCGAACCCGAGCCTGCCGAGCCGCCAAGCCCGCCGTTGCCCCCGGCCTACACGGACGGCCCGGTGGTCTTCCCCTACGCGGACGACGACACACCGCCCGAAGAACGGGTGGCTCGCGACATGCTCCTTCTGCAAGAAGAAGGGGAGCGGCCCACCAGGGATCTCGGGCGCATCGACGAATGGTCGCACGATACGGACGACGATGCCGGGCCGGAAACGGACGTCCCCTGGGAGCACCCGGAAATTCACGGCAAGCTCGGCGGCTTTGTCGGCACCGTGCGCCGCGCCCTGCTGCGCCCGGCGGCCTTTTTCTCCGGCTTCGCGGTTTCGGACGCGCTGGTGCCGGCCTATTTATTTTTCATCATCCAGGCCTATATCGCCCTGATCAGCACCCTGCTCTGGCGGGCGGCCGTTTCCGCCATTCTGAGCGAAGCGGCCCTGTTCGCGCCCACCCGCCTGGCTTTGCCCATCCTGCTGATTATCGCGCCCTTGGTGGTGGGGCTCATGATTCTGTTCTGCGCCGGCGTGGCCCGGACATTCCTGCGGGTCATGGCTCCCGAGCGGGCCGACTTTCCCGGTATCTTCCGAATCGTCTGCTACTCCTCGTCGGCCTTCGTATTCTGCGTCATTCCCTTCCTCGGGCCCGTGGTGGGGTGGATCTGGTTCGGAGCGGCCCTGGTCTCCGGTTTCCGGCACGGCCTGGGGCTTTCCTGGAACATCGCCGCCCTGACGGCCCTGCTCCCGGCCGTGCTTCTGCCGGGATGCATGGCCGCGTTCTTTTTCTGATTCGGAAAACTTGGGAACGAGCTCGTAAGCCGGCGCCCGCTACATGCGGCCGCCGGCGTTCTTTTTGCATAACCCTTTCCGAGCCGTATACCGCGGCGTCTTTTTGACGGGTTTCCGGGCTTTACCGCGCCCGCCGGCGTTATTGCCGTTTGCAAAATGAACATGCCCACGAGGTTGCCATGCGACGCATTATCCTTCTTCTCGCCGCCCTGCTTGTGAGCGGCTGCTCCACGGGCCGGGCCCTGGACGAGCATGTGGAGTTCAGCCCCGCGACCAAAAGCAAGATATACCGCGACCAGTGGGTCCACCGCTCGCCGCCGGAAGTGCACGTCCGCCCGGCCCAGGATTCGGCCGGCTCGCACAAGGTGCTGTTCATCCCCTTCCGAGTGACCCAGCGGTCCGCCGACCCCGAAATCATGGGCTACACCGTGGCCAGGGTTGTCTGGCAGACGTGGCTTTCCATGCAGTTGTTCCCGGCCATCGAGTTTTCCGGCGATCCTACCCCCTACCGGCGGGATATGGCCGTGGCTCTCGCCCGACAGCGCGGCGCGGATCTGGTGGTCGGCGGTTTTGTGACCTATCTGTACGCCGGCGGCACCGCCGGGGATTCACAACTGGCCCTGCAAATCGAAGTGACCGACGCCCACTCCGGGCAACTGGTCTGGTCGTTTGCCCAGAGCGGTCTGATGCCCGCCTCGCGCACCCAGGATTACTTCTTGTTCGCAGTCAAAACCCGCCTGCCCTCCGACCCGATCCAGGCAATCGCCAGGGCAATCGCCGGTGATACCGGCTCGGTGGTTCAGGACTGGATCAGCGCGCCGCCGCCGGAAACCGACATGCAGCGCCTGGACCGCAAGACCCGCGATACCCTCTTCTCCGCCCCGGACCCGGTGCCCGCCCCGCGCACGGCCCCGCAGGTGCCGATGCGCGACGACCGCGCCTTCTGACGGCAGCCGCTCCCTGCGCGCAAAAAAACCGCCCCGATTCAGGGGCGGTTTTTTTGCGCGGGCACTCACGGGTTCCCTCACCCTTCGGACGCGGTTCCCCGCTCCGGGAGCAACCCGGCCGCCGCGTCGTATTGCCCGCTTGCCCGTTCCAGCACGCGCACGGATCGGCAAAAAAAACCCTGCGCGGCAATGCGGGCGCGGACGGCCGCTTCCTCGCTCGGGGCAAGCGGCCGCTCCAGGTGTAATTCCACCGTGAACGGCAAATATTTTCCGGGGATATCGCCGGCCGGCGCAAACAGGCGCAGCCGGAAGTTCTCCCCGCTCCCGATGATGCCGGCCAGCGCGGCTTCCGTTCTGCCTGCGGCGTGTAGACTTGCAACGGTGGGCTCAAGGCCGTAGGCGAAACGGGTCAGCAGGCAGGGACGGGCCTGTTGTTCCGGGTTCTCCAGGCCGGTCGCGCGGGCCGCCGCCCGGACGTCCTCCTTGTCGAGCCCGGCTTCAGCCAGAGGGGAACGGACGCCAAGCTCCCGCAGGGCCTGAAGGCCAGGGCGGTATAAGGCGAGATCCGAGGCGTTGGTGCCGTCGCATACGATAAGCGCGCCATCGCCGCTCAGGGTACCCCGCAGTGCCCCAAGGCCCGAGAACAGGGCGTATTTACAGTGATAGCAACGCCTGGGCCCATTGGCGCGAACTTCCGGCACGGCCAGGGGATCGCAGTCGCGAACATGCAGGGGCAGACCGCGCGCGGCGGCAAAGGACTCGGCCGCGGCGGTTTCCCCCTCCGGCACGTGCGGCCCTCGGAAGTGGACGAGCACGGGGGCGACTCCGGCATCCCGCAACCGGCACGCCGCATGGGCCAGAAAACGACTGTCCAGGCCGCCGGACAGGGCGATCAGAGGGCGGCGCAAATCAAGCAGGATGCGGTTCAGGCGGTCGAGATTGGGGGGATGCATGATCTTCGGCATACAGCGGCCATGAAGACGTGTAAAGATGTTGTGCGCGGCCGGGCTTTGCCGTAAAAAAGGAAAGTTTTATGCGGATGCGTGAAAAGGAAGGCGGACATGCGGGTTGTCGTGGGCATCACCGGGGCCAGCGGGGCCGTGTACGGGCTTGAGTTGTTGCGGGCTCTGCACCGGATCGGCGGGCATGAGGTTCACGCCGTTCTCAGCGCCTGGGGCCGCAAGGTCTTGCGCCATGAGTGCGGCCTGGGCGACGAGGATATCCGCCCCCTGGTCCACTGCCTGCACCCGGAAGATCACCTGGGGGCATCCGTGGCGAGCGGCTCGTTCCGTTCCGACGTGACGGCCGTGGTCCCGTGCAGTATGCGGACCCTGGCCGCCGTGGCCCACGGCCTGGCCGGCAACCTGATCTGCCGGGCCGCCGATGTGGCGCTCAAGGAGCGCACGCCCCTGATCCTGGCCGTGCGGGAAACCCCGCTGAGCGCCGTGCACCTGGAAAATATGCTCACCCTGGCCCGTCTGGGCGTTGCCGTCGTGCCGGCCTGCCCCGGCTTCTACCATCACCCGCGGAGTGTCGACGACATGGTGAACATGGTGGTCGGCCGGATTCTGAGCACCATGGGCGTGGAAAACACCCTGTTCCCCCGCTGGGAAGGAATGCTTCCCGAAGATTCGCCCCGCTGAGCGGGCGGAGGCGCTTATGGTCATGCGCAGTATGCACGGCATTCTGTTCGACCACGCCCGCGCGGCCCGCATCGGCCTGCCCGAGGCGGTCTTCTGCGAGGGCAAGGATCGCGAGGCCCTGCTCGCCCTGCTGGAAGCGCCCCTCAGCACAGGCGGAGCGCCCGTGCTGTTCACCCGCCTGAGCCCGGAGATGTTTCACTCCTTTCCGGAAACCGTCCGGCGCGGCTACGATTTCCACGAGTTGTCCGGCACGGCCTGTAACGGCGTTCTGCCGGTGGTTCCCAAAGGGCGGGCCGCCGTGGTCTCGGCCGGAACGGCCGACGGCCGGACCGCCTGGGAAGCGGCCAGGACTCTGGAATACCTCGGCATCTCCCATCAGGTCTACGAGGACAACGGCGTGGCCGGGCTCTGGCGGTTGACCGCCAACCTGGACGAACTCAACGCCTACGACGTGATCATCGTTGTGGCCGGCCTGGATGCGGCCCTGGCCTCGGTCATGGGTGGGCTGACCGGCAGGCCGGTGTTCGGTGTGCCCACCTCCGTGGGGTATGGCGTGGCCCGCGGGGGTGAAACCGCCCTGGCGAGTATGCTGGTCAGTTGCGCTCCCGGCGTCGCCGTCTGCAACATCGACAACGGCTACGGCGCGGCCTGCGCGGCGGCCAGGGTCATCAACCTTCTGAATGCATAGGATCGGTATGGGCCATAAATACGACACCCGCCGACACGAACATTCCCACGAGCACGGCCCCGCGCTTCCCACCGGGAACGCCATCCTCACGGTGCGCGCCGTGGCGGGCCTTTCCGGCGATATGATCCTCACCGGGCTGGCCTGCATGGCCGAGATTACGCAAGATGAACTGGACGCCCTGGTCGCGGAACTGCGTCTGCCCGCCCTGAAAAAGTGTGTTCGCCTGGAGGACCGCTCGGTCAACGGCGTCGCAGGCCGAGGCTGCCGGATCGAGCTGCCCCATAAGCACTCCCATCGCGCCTTGGCGGACATCGAAGGCATCATCGCAGCCTCGCACATGCCTGCGGAGGCCAAAGAACTCTCCTTGCGGGCCTTCCGCATTCTGGCCGAAGCTGAAGCGGCCGTGCACGGGGCTTCTCCGGCCGAGATCGCCTTCCATGAGGTCGGCGCCCTGGACAGCATTCTGGACACCTGTCTGGCCTGCCGGCTTTTCGCCCTGCTCAAGCCGGGGCGCTTTCTCTGCAGCCCCCTGCCTCTGGCCGACGGAGTCATCCGTTGCGCCCACGGGCTCATGCCCTCGCCGGCCCCGGCCGTGTTGCGCCTTCTGGAAGGCGTGCCGGTGCGCGGTTTTGCAGGGAAAGGCGAAACCGTCACTCCCACGGCCCTTTCCCTGCTCAAAGCCCTGGGCACGGAGTTCGGCCCCTGGCCGGAAATGACGGTGCGTAAAACCGCCATCAGCTATGGAAGCAAGGTGTTCGCCGACGCTCCCAACGGGGCGATTTGGGCGGTGGGGAAAGCGTAGCGCCTCCCCTTCCTTCCCTTATGCAATAGTACACCTTTGCGTTGCATAGAGTATGCTTGAAAGCATTATGCATCACGCAAAAGTGGCAACTCTTTCTTCCTCGTGCTATATCTTGAACATCACGATGAACAGGAGTCACAGCAATGAGGAAGAATAGCTCGCAAAAAAGCAGCACGGGAACGGATTACGCATCTTCGTGGAATTTTCTCACGGCATCCGAGGTCGCCAAAACTCTCGCCGTGCTCGCCGGAGGATTCTACTGTATACGATGGGTGTTGACTCGAATCGCATTGACTATCGCGGAGCGTACCCAAGCCGGCGCATACGACCTCGACAAGCTGCACAGCGATTGTGAGGTCTACGCCGTTATCGCGGCGATACCGGCTTGCGTTTTCGCCATTGTGAACACCGCCGCCTGCCTGGATTATCAAGCGGTGCTGCGCCTTCTTCAGCGTATCGAGAAGGCGTGGCTGAACACGACCGAAACCACCCGCCTGAGAATTTTGGCATTGTTCGTCTGGCTCTTGTCGGCCGGCCTGTATATCAATGCGCTGTATCCACTCACTGCCGCCTTCACATGCTTGGCAATCCGTTTGTGGGTGAGTGAGCGAATCGACAAAAGCGGGATCTTCGCAACAAGCTATCTTTTTGGTATTCTGGTAATCAGCCTGTACTTTTTGCAAGCGGCGGCATAAAGAAGCGGGCGGCTTTGCGAAAAGCCGCCCGCTTCTTTCATACCGGCCGCACCACGCGGCAATACTCACAAACTCGCCGGCAAGGTCACGGTGAACACGGCCCCGCCTTCGGGGTGGTTCTCGGCGCAAATTGTGCCGTCCAGGCTTTCCATGATCGACCAGCAGATCGACAGTCCGAGCCCCGTGCCTTCGCCCGGCGCCTTGGTGGTGAAGAAGGGGTCGAAGATGCTGTCGAGCTTGTCCGCCGGAATGCCCGGCCCGTTGTCGCGAATAGTGATCACGGCCATGTCGCCCTGTTTCTC